>JAPLGZ010000874.1 GCA_026389895.1 Chloroflexota bacterium
ACACATCGAGCGGCCGGCGTTTGCGGGCGGTGATGCAAAATCGCGGCATGGCCTCTGCACTGGGCGTGCAGTCACGCCAAGTGGATGCCTTTACCTTTGCGCTAGGCACAGGGTTGGCCGGTGTGGCCGGTTGCGCGCTGGCGCTGATTGTGCCAATTGGGCCGTCATTGGGCACCTTTTACATTGTGGACGCCTTCATGGTGGTTGTCCTAGGCGGCGTCGGTCGCTTGCCCGGCACAATTATGGCCGCAATTCTGATCGGCTTGGCGAACACGCTGTTGGAATTAGGCACAACGGCCACCGTGGGCAAGGTGCTGGTATTGCTCTTGGTCATTGCCTTTTTGCAATGGAAGCCGTCTGGCCTGTCGGCTATGCAGACACGCTAGTGATTTGATAGTGACTTAGTTGTGCAGGGATACAGGATTAGGTCGCTCAGTAGAGCGGGATACGGGATTAGAGTGGGATTGTTATCCCGTATCCCTAATTCTTTATCCCGCTCTACTGAGCGACCTAATCCTTACTTAACAGGGAAAAAAAGGAGAAGATGATGAGACAAACATTAACTATGATCCGGCGTTGGGTGCCATTTATCATTATCACTGTGCTCTTTTTGATGGCGCCCCAGTTTGTGGGTGATTTTCGCCTGAACCAGCTTGCTAAATTTTTGACCTATGCCCTGATTGCGGTTGGTCTGGATCTAATTTGGGGCTACGGCGGTATGTTGAGCTTAGGTCAGGGGCTCTTTTTCGGGTTAGGCGCCTATGGATTTGCCATGTACCTGAAATTGCAGGCGTCCGGTGGCAAGCTGCCCGACTTTATGTTTTGGAGTGGCCTGAAGACCCTGCCTTGGTTCTGGGCACCCTTCGCCTCGCCGATTTTTGCGATTGCGGCGGCGCTGATCATCCCGATGTTGATTGCGGCCCTGCTCGGTTATCTGCTCTTTCGCAGTCGCGTGCAAGGGGTCTATTTTTCGATTATTACGCAGGCGCTGACCTTACTGTTTAGCATTTGGTTTATTGGCCAACAAGCCTACAGTGGCGGCACCAACGGCATCACCGATTTGGGCAGCGCCAAGATCTTTGGCAAAGCACTCTTGAGTCCAGAAGTCCAACATGGCTTCTACTTCGTCACGGTGCTCTGTCTGGCGGCGGTCTATTTGCTGGCGCGCTGGGTAACTGAATCACGCTTTGGCCGGATATTGATCGCCTTGCGAGACAACGAAGATCGCGTGCGCTTTCTCGGCTATAATCCGGTGACGCTCAAAGTCTTGGTCTTTGCCTTTTCGGCTATGCTAGCTGGCTTGGCTGGCGTTCTCTTTGTCCCGCAAGTGGGCATCATCTCGCCCTCCAGCATGGGCGTGGTGCCCTCCATCGAGATGGTCATCTGGGTGGCGGTCGGTGGACGCGGCACCATTATCGGCGCGATCATCGGCGCGTTGATGGTCAGTTATGGCAAGAGTTATCTGAGCGAATCCTATCCAAACATTTGGCAATTTTTCCTAGGTGCACTGTTTGTGGGCAGCGTGTTACTCTTCCCACAGGGCTTGGTTGGATTCTTGCAAGAATTACCGGGCAGACTTCGTAATCGGTTCGGTCGCAAGGAGGCCAACGCGCTACAAGATAGCGTAGTGGCTTCTGGCGTAGAAGGAAGAGCATAATGGAGACGACGATGACGCCAGGCGCAGGCAAAATTTTGGATGTCAAAGATGTGACAGTTAGCTTTGCTGGCTTTAAAGCGCTCGACGATCTTAATTTTTCGATGGAGCAAGGTGAGTTGCGGTTTGTGATTGGGCCAAACGGGGCGGGCAAGACAACCTTTTTAGATTGCGTGACTGGTAAAAGCCGCCCACAACACGGCACGGTCACTTTCGACAACCAGATCAATGTGTTGCGTACAACCGAGCATCGGTTGGCCCAACTGGGCATTGCCCGCAAATTTCAAACCCCGACGGTCTTTGGCAGTTTGACGGTTTATGAAAATTTAGAGACCGCCGCCGGTTTTGATGATGGGATCATTCGCCTGTTTTCAAGCCTGTCCGTAGATGACAAACAGAAAATTCAGGCCATGTTAGAATTGGTTGGTCTGCAAGATCGGGCGAATGTACGGGCAGGCACGCTCGCACATGGCGAAAAACAGTGGTTGGAAATTGGTATGCTGTTGGTGCAAGAACCCAAATTGCTACTTCTTGATGAACCAGTCGCTGGCATGACCCGCCGCGAGCGCAATCGCACCGGCGAATTGTTACAGAAAATTGCCAAACGCTGCTCCATTGTCGTCGTCGAACACGACATGGATTTTGTGCGCAATTTTGCCACCACGGTGAGTGTGTTGCACATGGGCCACTTGCTCTGTCAAGGCCCCGTGCTCCAAGTGCAGAATGATCCCCGCGTGATCGAGGTCTATTTGGGACGTGGGCGCAACAGTGAAAAAATCGCCGCCTGAGATCACTGTGGTATAACCGATAGCGACTGCTACCATAAAACGTGAGGTGAAATAAGCATGTTACGCATCAACAATTTGCAAGTCAACTACGGCGAAAGTTCCATTCTGCGCGACGTAAGCCTGGATGTACCCGCCGGCCAAGTAGTCTGTTTGATGGGGCGCAATGGCGTTGGTAAAACCACGCTGATGAAGAGTATTATGGGTCTGCTTAAGTCGCGACAAGGGCACATTTATCTCGATGAGCAGGAGATGACCCAGTGGCCCGCCAGCCGCCGCGCGCGCGCCGGCATTGGGTACGTGCCCCAAGGGCGCGGCATCTTTCCCTACTTGACGGTCCATGAAAATCTGCTGATGGGTTTTGAAGCCCTGCCCAACCAGAAGGTGGACAGAGAGGCACTGGACGAAGTCTACACGATCTTTCCTGTGCTGAAACAGATGGGCAAACGCGTCGCCGGTACGTTGAGCGGTGGCCAACAACAACAATTATCGTTTGGCCGTGTGCTGGTGCGCCGCCCCAAGTTGCTCTTGTTAGACGAGCCGACCGAAGGCATTCAACCTTCGATTATGACGGAAATCGAAGAATTGATCCTAGCACTGCGCAAACAGGGGGAAATGTCGATTCTATTGGTTGAGCAATTTTTGGACTTTGCGCTCAATGTGGGAAACTACTTCTATATCATGGAAACCGGCGCGATTGTGATGCAAGGCGGTGTTGAACAATTTAACGCCGATGCGGCGCGCGAGTATTTGGCTGTTTAGGGTATGGAGCGCATGAATACAAAATTTGCAACAAATTCACCGCAGAAGCGGGCCCTGCGAATTGGCTTTGCGGGGCCGGTTGGCAGTGGTAAAACGGCTTTGGTCGAATGTTTAAGCCGAGAATTAGCAGATCGCTATAGCTTGGCCGTCGTGACAAACGATATCTACACGAAGGAAGACGCTGAATTTTTGTTGCGCCGCGGTGTGCTACCGCTGGATCGCGTGCGCGGCGTCGAGACCGGTGGTTGTCCCCATTCGGCCATCCGCGATGATGTTTCAATGAATCTGGAGGCCATTCTGGATCTAGAAGCGACAATTCCGGGGTTGGCGTTGGTGTTGATCGAGAGCGGTGGCGACAACATCGCCGCCGCGTTCAGTCCGGAATTAGTAGAT
>JAPLGZ010000502.1 GCA_026389895.1 Chloroflexota bacterium
AACAATCCCAGATTTAGATGGTTCTTTCAATTTTTCTTATTGGGATTTTCCAGAACTTTAGTACAATGAGGCCGCTATACTCGAATCAAGTTGAGATCCGGATATTTGTTGACGTAGGGGTGTGCCCACGTGGCCCCCTGTGGGTTTAGGGGGCACAAACGGTGGCCACGAGGGCACACCCCTACAGGAAAAGTCCGCTTTTTGTTCTGACGTGAATATAGTTGTCGCGATAAATTTGCTGTTGATTTCATCTGCTGCGGTGTTTCAGACGCGTGCCATCACAAAAGGATCAGCCATGCCACTCCCGTATACCCGCTTTCCCGCTGTCGAAGGTTATCCTGATAAACTGAGCTATCTACCCGGCGAAACGGTTGCCTTTCACTGTACAGCCCGGACTAAAACCTACACGGTAGAAATCGCGCGGATCGGCGCCGAACGCGAGCTGGTTTGGCGGCGTGCAGGAATTGCTGGCCAAGAACAGCCTTTTCCTGCGGACGCGTATGCGACCGGTTGTGGTTGGCCGGTTTCGTTTTCTTTGTCTATTCCAGAGACCTGGCGCTCTGGCTATTACGAAGTTCTGTTGCAAGGCGACGGCGTCGCAGGGATAGCGGCTGTTGGCTATGCTTGTTTTGTCGTGCGGGCCGCCCGACCAAGCCGCGGCACTGCGAGCTTGCTCGTCCTGAGCACCAACACCTACAATGCCTATAACCAGTGGGGTGGTAGCTGTCTGTATGCGGGCGCCAGGCGGGTCTCTTTTGCCCGGCCGTTTGAACGAGGTTTCCTGAACCGACCAGAAACTACCTTTGATGGGCGCATCGCCAGCATCGAGCCTGCGGGCGAACCGGCGCATCAGCGTTTACAGGCCTATCAGGCGGAGCACAAATACCCGTTGTGGAGCGACTCCTCCGGTTGGCATAATTGGGAGCGCCGGTTTGTGCGCTGGGCTGAGCGCAACGGTTATCACCTCGATTATGCGATCAATGCGGACCTGGAATTTCACCCAGAAGTGCTCGATGGTTACCAACTGCTGCTTAGTGTGGGCCATGACGAATATTGGTCGTGGGGGATGCGCGATACTGTGGATGGTTTTGTAGAGCGTGGTGGCAACCATGCGATCTTCTCGGGCAATACCTGTTTCTGGCAGGTGCGTTATGAAGATGAAGGCCGCACGATGGTCTGTTACAAGTCTGTGGCGCGCCAACAAGACCCGGTGATGCAGACTGACCAGCGCCATCTGCTGACCGCTCTATGGTCTGATCCGTTGATCCAGCGACCGGAAAATTTGACGACCGGCTTGAGCTTTTGCCGAGGTGGTTATATCCGGGTTGGCCAAGCTGCGCCGCGCGCTTCGGGTGCGTACACCGTCTATCGACCTGAACATTGGGTCTTTGCCAACACCGATTTGCGTTACGGGGATCTGCTGGGTTTGGGTTCTTACATTGCCACCTATGAAGTTGACGGCTGTGAACTCACCCTGCAACAAGGACGGCCCGTGCCCACCCATACGGACAGCACGCCAGCCGATTTGGCGATTCTCGCCACTGCGCCGGCCCGCCTGATTTCGATCACCGAGACAGTCTGTGAAGCGCCACCCGCCTTGTGGGAATCGCTGGAACCACCAGGAGAGCTTGAATTCGTCGCCACCCAGCTCTTTGGCGACGCTTCGCCGGAGAATGTGGCCAAGGTGGCGTATAATCACGCGGTGATGGGGGTGTTTACAAAAGGTAAAGGCACCGTCTTTAATGCTGGCGTCTGTGACTGGGCCTACGGGCTCGACAACGATCCGCTTGTGCAACAGGTAACGCATAATATCCTTGCTCGTTTGTCCAACGGCTAAAAGAATTTGTAGGGGTCAAGCATGCTTGACCCCTACAAATTCTTTTAGCGCCCTCGTTTTATCCCGCCGTTTCCAACGCCCGTGCGGCCCGTAAGACCGTTAATTCATCCCACGGTTTACCGACTAATTGTAACCCAATGGGTAACCCTTCTGCTGTTTGTCCAGACGGCACCGTGATCGCAGGCCAGCCCAACAAATTGAAAGGGATCGAGAGCGCTGTCGAGCCAACTGCGCCCAGGGTGGGGGCAACGGCTGGAATCGACGGCGTGCTCAACAGATCAATCTGCTCAAAGATGGCGTTGGCGCGTTGGCGCAAGACGCCACGCATCTGTTGCGCGCGGACATAGGCCCCCGTATCATAGGCATAGACGGCCAGGATACGCTGTTGCAGAAATTCACCAAAGTCTTTAAAGCGTGTCCGCAAATTGGCCTGATGATAGGCGAGCGCCTCGTTGGCAATCAGCGCCCCACCCACAATGCGCATGGCCTGCATGTCTGGTAGATCGATTTCGATTAATTCCGCGCCCTGTTTTTCCAACTGCGCCAGGCCCGTCCGCCAACCGGCCAACACCTCGGGCGTGGCTAGCGGATTGCTGGTGCCATCGTTGCGTAGCACGCCGATGCGCAAGCCACGAATGCTTGGTTCACTCTGGGTAAAGGCGGCAAAGCTGAATTCTGAGCCAAGCCGTGTACGTAGATCGCGCGCATCTGGGCCAGCCAGTACAGACAACAAAAGCGCGGCATCGGTCACACTGCGCGTAAGCGGCCCGCAATGATCAAGCGACCAGGAGAGTGTGACCCCGCCAGCGAGGCTGACCCGCCCAAAAGTTGGTTTGAGGCCAACCAGACCACAGAAGGCAGCTGGCATACGAATCGAACAGCCGGTATCCGTACCCAAGGCCGCATAGACCAACTCATCCGCCACCGCCGCCCCCGAACCGCTGCTTGAACCACCCGTATCGTAGGCTAGATTGCGCGGGTTGCGCGTCGGGCCATAATGGCCGTTGACCGAACCCGGCGCGTAGGCAAATTCGGACATCCGTGTCTTGCCCACGATAATGGCGCCAGCGTTTTCCAGCCGGTCAACCACTGTGGCATTTTCCTGCCGAACCTGCTCCGCCAGAATTTTAGACCCTGCCGTGGTTGGCGTGCCGGCCAAATCGAGCAGATCTTTGATCGCCACCGGCACGCCATGCAGTGGCCCGCGGTAGTTGCTTTGTTTGATCTCGGCTTCTGCATGTTGGGCTGCGGCCAAGGCGCGGTCAGTTAGTACTAGTTGAAAGGCATTGAGCACCGGATCACGCTCGGCGATGCGCGCCAAGGCCTGTTCGGTTAACGCCACCGGCGAAACCGCACGCGTTTTGAGCTGGCTGGCAATGGCCATGATCGAATTTGTTGGCGCTGCCGTTTTCTCATCATCTGAACGTTGTTGGCTGGTTGCCGACGGTGTAAGACCCGCACCCCAGTTGCCTAGATAGTCTGGCACCAGATCGAGGGGGAATTCATGCGTCAATGCTTCAAATTGGGTAGGCACGCCGAGAAAACCCTTTTCGATCATGCCCTGAATGGTGGCATCACTCACGGCGATGCCCGCGGTCTTGAGATTGATGCGCAGCCGGTCAAGGATCGCTGCTGATAGCTCAGCCATAGTTTGCTCCCTCTCTTTACTCTGTCTTTGGCGGGTGGAATCGTTTGAACGTTGTTTACAATGTGTGTATTATAATTACAGCCTCGTGGGTGGAACCGTAGGGGGCATGTGGTTGACGGCGAAGATCATTGGCGCATTATCCGTTATTAGGCCCGCCGTCAACCGCGTGCCCCTACAATGGTCCGGTGATTGGGTTCGTGCCTATTCGCTCTCGTTTGTTTGTCAACTGTTGCGAAATTGACCTACTTTGGCCTCGCCTAGGGCGCGCAATAAATCGGCTGTCTGCAAGATAACCGTTGTGCCACGCAAGCCCGAACCAATCGACACTTCCGCTTGCGCCACGACACTTTCGTCGATCAGCACCGGCAGTGGGCTGGGCAACCCAAACGGCGCCACTGCGCCAATCTCATACCCTGTGATGGCCCGCACCTCTTCTGGTGTCGCCATCGTCAGGCGTGATTGTGCAAAATGCTGGCGCAACGCCTTCCACGAAATTTGATCCGGCCCTGCCATCAACACCATCGCATACTGGTCTTGGCCCAGGCGAAAGAGAATACTGCGGACTACTTGCTCTGGTTTTTGACCGCGCTCCTGCGCAGCCTGTTCTAAGGAATGAACAGGCTGCGTATGTTCAAAGATGCGATGCGGTATGTTGAGCGCCTTCAGGGCGCGGGAGACCGGTGGCATTAGGTCGTTGGCAGCTTAAAATCGTCTGGCAAGGAATGTCCAGAAAAATGCATGTCCAGCAAATGCTGACAAACGCGCTCCACCAACATCAAAAATCTTACCCAGAAGGGGAGGTGTTTGGGATAGTGCGGCATTTTCGGTGTCGCAGGCGTCTCTACCGATGCCTGGGCCGCGAAAGCCGCGCGTTCTGGCGCGATTAAGCCATCGGCGCTGTAAAGTTTCAAGCGCCCATCGGGCAGAATGTCACTGGTTTTGGTCGTGACGAGTATGCCGTCCTGTAATACCAACTGGATCGTTTGCAGTTTGGCCGTGGTGGTCTGCTCTTTCTGGCCGGTAATGACCACGGTAACCGTGACCGGCGCTGTGCTCGTCATTGTTTGGGTGGTGCTGGCAGTCCAGGTGCCTACTTCTGAGATCGCCGCTTTGCCATTCAGGTAATCACTTCTAAATTCAGCCGATTTGTCGGCATTTAAAAAGAGCGTGATGTCCAGCCCACAACAATCCGCGGCTGGCAAAGCGGCCTTGTACAAACCAGCCCAACCACGCGCCTGGATTGCCTCTGTCGCGGCCTTTGGATCATAAGTCTCTTTGGTGTAATCCTCCACTAAGGCCTCGAAGCGGGTCCATTGGCTGCTTTTGTCACCCTCAACTGTCATCGTCGTGGTGGTATCGTCGGTAAAGCGCACCTGCTCAACGATGGGCTTGTCGAATTTGCGATCCAACTGGCCGGTCGTTGTGATGGTGGCACTGCCGTCGGTGTTCGCCGCCCACGTGCCGACTTGGGTGTTGGTGGCTTTGCCCACATATTCGTCGATCAGCTTAAAACTGCCGTCGGTGTTCAAATAGAGCGTGCTATCAATCGCCGGCGCGTCGGCGGCGAGCGAGAGATGTTTGTAGATCCCGGTGAATTCCGGCGCCGTTTGTGGCGTGACACTGACGGGTGTTGGTGGAGTGGCCGGCATGGCTGGTTTTGCCTCGCGATGAGGGCGTGGCATCATCCGGGCTGGGCCGGGCCGGCAGGCGAACATTAAGCTCATGGCCATCAGGCTGACCACTAAAATTTTAAAACGCATGGTAGTTCCTTTCTCAAACAAGCAACACTCAGCAATCGAAAAGTGCGTAACGGCGGCTTGAGTTTAAATGCACAGGCGGATAATTCGCGCACTTTTTAGAGGATCCGTCGCGCGATCCATAGTATAGCACGAAGCCAGGCTGAGCGGCTGCATTGAGGGTTACATGGTGATGTTACGCAGACGATATGAAAAAAAACGGTATAGAGGATAACAAGGTCGGCCCCACCCTAACCCTCCCCTTGGGAGGGGACTGTTCGCACCGCGCGCCCCAAGTGGGCTCCCGAGCGCGCCATCAGGGAAGAATGAAGTTAATATCTTCTGGCCACCCAACGGCTCCCTCCCCGTTTGGGAGGGCTGGGGTGGGGCTCCTGCCCTGTTACAACCAGCACCGCAAACTTTGGCTGGGCCTCGGCGCGCTCTGTGTAACGCTTTTTCCTATCGTCTGCGTAACATGATTTACTTGAACAAAAAATCGGGTGCGGCACGCATGGCGCGTAGGGGATAGTTGCCAAAGGATTGGATTGGCTGAAAACCAAACAGGGCAAAGATGCGTAAATCTGGGTTCTGACGGGTGCTGGCCGCGTGCCAACAGCGTTGATCCCACAGGACCGCATCTTGCTTGCGTGGCAACATCAGCTCGCTTGGTGAATTGTTGTAGGGATGAAGATTCTGATCCACATGTGAACCGGGAATAACGCGCGTGGGCCCATCTTCGGGCGTCATATCGCGGAAATACATGCCGAGATGGACACTGTCTGGATATTGGTAATTTCCACCAACTGTGCCTTCGTGTTGGCGATCTTTGTGCCAGTTGAGGCCCTCTTTGCCACTCTCGCTGATCAGCCAGGCGGTTTCAAAGACGGAGACGTTGGGCGTCATTTTGGCGGGAAAGAGCGCCGCTGGCAATACATTACGCAAGCGCGGCGCGCGAATCGGCCAATAGATCGCGGGCTGGTCATCGGGCATAAACCAGCGTCCTTGTTCATTTTGTTTGACCATGGCCCGCACTTCGCCCAAAAAACTATCGACACTTTCGCGCTCGAACAGATCGGGCAGCACCACATAGCCTTTGACCCGAAACTGTAAGAGCAAATTGTTGAGCCGATTTAGATCATACGGGTCTTCCTTAAAACGCAACGACGGGACGGTCATTCTTTGACTCCACTCTTCTCAAGTTGTTCGACTGGAAAAACCTTGTCGCCATAGAGAAAACAGGCGGCCTCTTGGCCACTTTCGGTGGCCATCTGCGCGGGACGATGTTGATGACAAATGTCCATCACATGCGGGCAGCGGGCGACGAAGACACAGGCATTAGGGCTGAATTTGAGTTCACTCGTGTCAATGGCTTGTGCTTTGCGGCTCTGCGCCCAGCGTTTGCGCGGATCGTTGTTGGGCACCGATTCGAGCAACAGTTGAGTGTATGGGTGTTGCGGCGTGTTGACCACAGCGTCCATCGTCCCCTTTTCAATCACACGGCCGCGGCACATCACCATAATGTCGCCGCCCAGATAGTACGCAGTGGCGAGGTTGTGGGTAATAAAAATGCAAGAGATGCCAAATTTGTCGCGGAAATCGAGCAGAATGTTGAGGAAAAGCGCCCGCAAGGCTGCGTCAATCATCGAGATCGGTTCGTCGGCAATGATCAGCCGCGGCTTGATTAGATAGCCGCGCGCCAACCTCACGCGTTGTCGTTCACCGCCACTCAACTGATGGGGATAACGCCCCAGCACGTCATTGGGGCGCAGATCAACGGCCCGCAACGCTTCTTCCATCAACTGGCGCGCTTCGTCTTTGCTGGAG
>JAPLGZ010000053.1 GCA_026389895.1 Chloroflexota bacterium
GGCGAGCACCTCTTGTAGCTGGCGTTTGCTGTAGACCGCTTTGAGCAATGTTGCTTTTTCGGTCTCGCTCACTGGCAACTGGCGCACCCCATAATCCATGGTCGGTGTTTGGACATGATCGACCCAAAGCTGCGCCAAAGACTTATTTAAGGTTTGAAACTGATAACTGGCTAGAATCGCGTCGCACGCGGTATCGTCAATACTCTCTGGATTTAATTGTTGTTCGACATAGACGGCCAGCGCGGCTTCGGGTGTGTTGCTGAGTGCGTTGAATGCATCGAGATCGCCGGGACGTGGGCCAAATCCCAGCCGATTTAAAGCAATGACGGCGAGCGACGGCAAGCTTGGTATTGTACCAGCCGCGGCGTTAACTGTTTGCTGGGCTGAACGCATCGCTGGCGTCGCGGTTTGCTCTGTAGCAGATGCTGTCTGCGCCTTGATCGTCGCTGGCGCGCTGAAAGCAGCCAGGGTTGCTGTTGTCGCAACGGCGCCAACGAACAAATGTCGTCGGTTGAGTTGATGCGCTGCCGCTGGTGTTGGCTCGGTTGTTTGGTCTGCAGTGTTGGGTGCGATGGAGGGGACTGGGACTGTGGGACGATGGGCTGCTTGAGGCTGTTCTTCTATCATCGACACCTCCATATTACATATTCATTTGAATTTTATCTTGTAAATAGTACTTCGTTTGTCTTACGCATAAGACGGCGATAGTATAAGTCACAGATCTACGCATGTCAACAAATCAACTCTGCTATCGTAAACTATCATTAATGTTTGATTACGCTTAGACAACGATAGCACTACGCCTCACATTAGCTTGCTACACGTTTAGCCCTGGTGTATCAGGCTGAAACCCACCTAATCAACTACAATCTAGCGGCGCTCCCTTTGCCAAAATTACCCCTAGAATTGATCTGCCTCCTTGCCTCAATGCTCGATGCCCGACAAGGGGTAACCTATCGCTGGCTAAGTGATTAGCTGTAGAGCGTCAGTTTTTTGAGGCATTGCTATCGCTAGGTAACGCGCAAAAAAATTAGAAATTTGAGCCAGGCTGTACGCTGCATCGCGGCATCGTTGTGAAAATTGAATCATGACTCGTCTTGGCAAGCCGCCATGAAAGCCATCTACTAATGTTAAGAGATTTTTTTATTCGATGGCGGTAATGTATAATTAATCCATCCGCAGCTATTTAAGGTTGATTTCCTTCTTTTGTCATTACATGTTACAATAATTTTTGTTGAATTATTGGATGGTTGACCGTAATTTTGGGTTGTCCATCTGTGCCATAACTTGAACATTATCTGTTCATTATCATCTTTTCAACGCCATCTTTCACGTAAGGAGAAATCGTAGAATGAAAAGCACCGTTCGCATACAGGTAGCCTTTTTAGCTACCATCTTAGTCATTTTAGCGCTGTCGCTTTTGCCCAGTTTTGCGCCATCTCGTGCGTTGGCACAAGATGCTATTACACCGACCGAGCAACCGCCAACCCCTACGAATACACCGGTGCCGCCCACGAACACGCCTGTGCCACCCACCAATACACCGGTGCCTGGTGCACCAACTCCGACGGTAGCTCCGCCTGCAGCAACAAGTACGCCAGTGCCACCCCGACCTGTGGCAATTCCTGAACCTGTGACTGTGGTGCTCTTTGGTTCTGGTCTAGCAGCTTTGTCTGCGGCCATTGCCTCACGTCGCAAGAAAGAGTAGTTCGGTCTGCCACGACTTTTGGCTTAGCTTTAAAGCCGAGTCACTTTAGAGAAATTTTTCTAAAGTGACTCGGCTTTTTTACCCGGTAGATCTCTTCTCTTTTCCCAAACTAAGCTCTACTCCCTACCATAAATCTTTCTAGACTTTTGTAAGTTACAGTAGAGTAAAACGCAGAAAAGCGTTGTTGAATAGTTGCTCTATCGACAGGTATAAGCGCAATAGGTAAAGTATGATATCGACCAAGCAGTGCGTATGCACTGCTTGCTTCTTTTTGCTGGTAAATATCTAATAGATCGTGCTAATAAACATTGCTCACCTAACCCATAGGCACCGTGTATATCACTCCCCGCGTGCCATCCTCGCATTTATCCCAGGTTGATTGGCATGTCTATAAAAAGGCTAGTACTTTATTTGATGGGTTATAAATTTGGTAAGAAAATTGTAATATTTGCCACCCCCTAGATAGAGTATACTAGTACACCAGCCTTTTTTGCTATACTTAACCTTCTGCCATGCCAAGGGGCGGATATAGCCACAATTGTTCGATATGGCTAGGAGGCTGGATTTCCTATACGGTAAGTTCTGTAAGTTATACTTTTAGAAAAATGATGAGCAATCATTGGTTGATTGCCGTATAAGCCTTTATTTTGCCCAGTAACGCGTGGATAGTAATTCAATTTGATGAGGAGAAAATGCAAAAATTTTTTAGATGGATCTCCAGAATTTCCGGGCTACTTATGGTGCTTGCCCTGATATTAGCCAATATTCCGCTATCTGCCCGCGCGGCGGAGGAACAGGTTGTACCAGACGATGGGACTACAAATGTACAGATCACGACAACGGCTGAAGGCGTTGAGCTAACCTGGGGCAATGTGGCCAGTGCTGATGTCGCTTCTGCCGCCGCCGTTGCCGCCAGTACAGCCGCATTACAAAACCTACCCATTGAACATTTTCAAGGTTACGACTTGCCTATGCAATTGGTTACTTTGCATCTACCCGAGCAAGCACTCGCTGAGCCATTACAAGTTGATCAAGTGTACAATGTGGATTGGAAGGAAAATCTACAGGCTTCTGGGCCGTTACAGCCGCCAGCACTAGACTGGGTTGATCATACTGATCTGCATCCGGCGGCGCAGCCTGTTTTGCCAACCTCGCCAGTTTTTATCCTACGTCAAGGGCAAATTCACGGTCAGCGGATCGCGGTGGTGGCGATCAGTCCGCTCTATCAAAACAAAGGTGTGACAAAATTTGCCACTGCTTTGAGAGTAAAGGCGGCGGGTGCTACACCAATCGAGGGCCGCATGACGAATTTTCTTCAATCTTTGCCCGCTCAGGCCACCAATGTAACGGCAGCCGCCGTTGCGCCCGAAAGCCTTGAACCTACCAATCCCGCTGCCGCCAGCACGGCGGTCAAAGTAGTTGTAGACAAGGTTGGCTTACAAACCATAAGCGGTCAAGCCTTGACTGATGCCGGCTTAAATCCTGCCACAGTTGATTTATCTAAAGTGCATTTGTATCACAACGGAACAGAAATTCCGCTGGAAATTGTACAAAGCCCTGGCTTGGCATTCCAGTTTTATGCCGCCAGCGTTGGTGACCGCTGGAACTTGAATGAGATCTATTGGCTTACGGTGGAGGCAACCAACGGTTTGCGAATGACCACGCGTGCGGTGACGCCAGGCGGCGCGACCGCCACCCAGACAGCCGTTGAAAAGGGAGTTTGGGAGCAGAATCTGGTCTATCAATCCAATCAGGCTGGCCTTGATGGCGATCATTGGTTTAATACCCAGATGGAAGTGGCCCCCGCGCAACAAGGGAACCCCGCCACCTATCCGACCGCCACTGTCGCCCTCAACAATGTTTTGCCGCTGGCCGCTGGCACCTCTACTTTTACCTTTACCGTGAGTGCCTATTTTAGAGCAAATTATAATTTACAGGTTGATTTGGGAAACGTGACGACTGCCCTCAAGTGGAACAGTGCGCCACAGAGTTTGTTGATTCAGAATTGGTCCTTGCCCTTGATCACATCGACCAATGCCAGCGAACTGCATCTCACGTTGCTGCCTGGTGCGACCGTGCAGGGACTCAACCTTGATCGTCTCTTCTGGCAGCGACCCGTCACGCTGAATTTTCAAAATAAAGGTGCAGCATTTTCCGGTGTAGACGGCGCGTGGCTCTACAACTGGCAGAATGCCCCGACCAACAATGCCCAATATCAACTTTACGACGTAACCAATCCGCTGGCTCCCGTGATTTTGACCGGTGTCACCGCAGCGGGCTTCCAAGATGGACCCGCTGCTCACGATTATCTGCTGGCCGGGCCAGGCGTCGTTCAGACTCCGCAGACAAGCGCCCACGCGCCGGTTGTTTTTAGTGTGGCTACGGGCGCCGATACCGTTTACATTGCCCCCAAAGATTTTATCGCGGCCCTAGAGCCATTGCTGGCCCATCGGCGCGCCCAAGGTTATACAGCCACGGCTGTCGATGTTCAAACGATTTATGACGCGTGGAGTTTTGGGCAAGTCTCGGCTCCTGCTATTCGTAACTTCCTGCGGTTTGCGAAGGCCAACTGGCAACCGTCGCCGATTTCCGTCGTATTGGTCGGTGACGCTACCTGGGATCCGCACAACTACACCAAACAAAATAACACCAACTTTATGCCTGCTTATATGGCCAATGTGGATCCTTGGTTGGGCGAAACATCCTGTGAAAATTGTTTTGCCCAATTAGATGGCGATAACCCTCTCACCGGTGACGGCCAACTGTTCAATGCGGACTTGTGGATTGGCCGCTTCCCAGTCAAGAGCGCCGATGAACTGGCGAATGTGGTTAAAAAGATTGTTCATTACGAGACGGATCCAAACATGGGCGCTTGGCGTGGCCAAAGCGTCTTTCTCGCCGATAACTACATCACCGGGTTGGATGCCAATGGGGCAGCGCAGAAAGATGGCGCTGGCGATTTTGCGGCTGACAGTGATGCTGGGGTTAAGCTTTTAGCCTATCCGCCCGATTCTAATAACAAAGATGCCTCAAGCCCCAACTGTTATACGGACGGCAAGTATGGCACGCATTGTTACGACACGAGCAAACCTGGTTTTGATGCGAAACGGGTTTATTATGACCCCTATCCGCAGATTAGTGATCCGCAAGGCGTCGAACCCTGGCGTGTTTCCGATCCGTATACAACCTGGGCCAATGTCATGTCAGATCTAAGCGCCGGCGCCGGGTTGGTCACCTATAATGGTCACAGCCACCACTGGCAATGGGGATCAACTGATCCAAATGCCGCGAAGGGTTATCTGTTTAGTTTGTATGATACGGATCTGCTCTCGAATGCTGACGCCCTTTTTATCTCGCTGTCGATGACTTGCTACACGGCGCAATTTGCTAAACCAGCGATCTCGGGCACAACCTTTGACGAGCGTATGTTCTTGAATCCTAAAGGTGGCGCGGTGGCTGTGTGGGGGCCTGCTGGGCTGAGTGTGACCACTGGCCATGCTAATTTGCAGCACGGCTTCTATAGCGCCCTGTGGGCTGCGCCGTCGATGAAGGCCCATCTGGGTGAACTCGTCGCTGCTGGCTATGACGATCTACGCCAACATAACACCTGTTGCCAAGATATGCTCCAGACCTTCCTCCTGCTGGGTGATCCATTGACGCCAGCGCGCGTTCAACCCATGGATTCGATCTATTTGCCGCTGATCAACCGTAGGTAGCCGTTTGCATCTGCCAGGTAGTTCAGATTTGAGGACGTTATAAAGTATAATAAACTGATAAGGGTGGGCATGTTTGCCTGCTCTTATTTTTTTACCAGTCGTAATTGATCAAACGTAACCAGAGGACGCGTAGCCGTGATGCTAGAACTAGCCAGTTTATCGGCCTTGATCGGCCAACGTGTCATGGCTATTGAATGGAATTGGAGCGTAAAATGATATACGTGCAGGGCAAAGGTAGGTTATGCGGGCGTTGGTGACGGGTGGCACCGGCTTTTTGGGCGGGGCGCTCGCTCGGCGGCTCCATGCCCAGGGCGATACGGTCACCGTCTTGGGGCGCAATTCTGCGTCGGGTGAACCCTTGCAAAAGGTGGGGATCGGCTTTGTTTGGGGGGATTTGGCCGATGCCGAAATTGTGAACCGAGCCTGTGCTGACCAAGATATTGTTTTTCATTGTGGCGCCAACGTTGCACCGTGGGGCCGTTATCAAGAGCTCTTCCTGACGAATGTCACCGGCACAAAAAATGTGATTCAGGGCTGCATGGATCAGCAGGTGGCGCGCCTCGTGCATGTGTCAACACCCAGCATCTATTTTGGCAATCAAGACCGTTTGCAGGTCGGCGAGTATGATCGCTTACCATCTAAACTGGTCAATGCCTATATTGCTACTAAGTTCCAGGCCGAACAGGCAATTGATCGTGCCCATCGGGATGGTCTGCCGGTGATCACCATCCGCCCGCGCGCGATCTTTGGCCCCGGCGATACGAAGCTTTTTCCACGAGTGATTCGCGCTTTGGAACAAAAGCGCTTGCGGATGATTGGTCAAGGTCGGAATGTGCAAGACTTCACTTATATTGATAACGTGGTGGATGCGCTTTTGCTCTGTCAACGCTCACCCGTGACGACATTGGGTAAAAAGTATAATATTACAAATGGCGAACCCGTCCTGATTTGGTCCAAACTGCAAGAACTGTGCACAAAACTGGGCTATGAATTTCCGCAGCGCCATCTCCCTTTGGGGATTGCATTTGGTGCAGCGCGACTTTTGGAAGCGGTCTACCTGCTTTTACAGCTAAAAGGTGAGCCGCCGCTTACCTGCTACACCGTCAGCCTCCTCGCCAAAAGCATGACGCTGGACATCTCGGCCGCGCGCCGAGACTTGGGTTACGAACCGCGCGTTACGATGGATGAAGGCCTTGACCGTTTTGTTGCTTGGTGGAAAAGAACACGAACAGGCTAGGTAGAGGATTGATTCGCGCCGTTTGCACCGCAGAACAAATTGTTAGTGGTAGAAACCGATGTGGGATTATCATTAAGTGAAGTTAGCGTAGTGAATTAAAATACTAGCAGAAATTGGTAACGACATCGGAGGAGAATATGCCAAACAAACTAAAAGCAGGGGTCATCGGCCTGGGCATTTTGGGGCAACAACATGCGGAATTTTTATCCAATCACCCCACTGTAGACGTGGTTGCAGTCAGTGATCTGCGCCAATCGGCGGCAGAACAAGTGGCGGCTAAACTCGGTGCGGCGGCGTTCACCAACTATGACGAGATGTTCAAGCAGCATCAATTCGATTTCGTCGTGGTGGCCACACCGGATCATCTGCATCGCGCCCCAACGTTGGCGGCGATTGCGGCGGGTGTGCCAAACATTTTGCAAGAAAAACCGCTTGCTACCAGTTTGGCCGATGCCGACGCTATTTATAATGCGGTGGAAAGGGCCGGCACACGTTTCTTTATTGACTTTGCCAATCGCGCCGTACCAACGGATATCGCCACTCGCTATGTGATCCAGAATGGACTGCTCGGTCGCATGGTCTATGGCGAGGCCCGTCTGGACGACAACATCAGCGTGCCGACACAGATGTGGGGCGCCCGTACCAAAGATTTCGCGGCTGGTTCGTCTACTGCGCATTTTCTGCTTAGCCATGTGGTCGATCTATTGCGCTGGTATTTTGCCCCGGCAGAAGTGACCGATGTTTACGCCATTAGCCAGCAGACGGTGTTAGGGTATACTCCCGATTTATATGATGCGTTTTTAACCTTTAACAGTGGCTTGAAGGTGCGCGTCAAGGCCGAATGGATCAAACATATGGATCAACTGGTGGAATTCTACCTGGGTTTCTCGGGCAGCGAAGGCACGTTGATCTATAACAAAGCGCCGGGCTTCGGTGTCGAGCGCGGTTGGCGCGCCAATCTTTCAGCCAAGTTAAGTGCAGACGCACTGTTGCAACATCAGGCCACCCTGCTCGAACTCGGCGCTAATGTGGCGGCCAAAGTCCATCGGCCAGCCCCCACGGCTGGAACCCTGGCGGCAGGTGGTGGTGAGACCGCCCTGGCATTGGAACACACTGGTGAGGTCGCAGGTGGTACGATGGCGCTGGTTGGGCCAATCATTGATAGTATTCTGGAAAGCACCCCTACGCCTGCCAGCTGGCAGCAACGCGGCCCCTTGCCCAATCACATTGATGGGCTGCGCCAAGCCCAAATTGTGATGGCGATCATTGAATCGAGCCAGACCGGACAACCGGTGAGCTTAAAATAGGCCGCTTTTTGTGTGAAGTTATATAAAACAGACCCGGCAGCTTGGCGCTGCCGGGTCTGTTTTATATAAAGACGGTATTTCGCATGATTCTTTCGATTGCGTTACACTGTTATTGTGTGGTTCGCCGCACATGCAAATTGGTCACTTTTTTGGAGATTACTGAATCGTTCATTATGAATCGTAACTATTCCGCCATTCAATGGGTGTTGTTCGTCACCTTTTTACTCAATTTATTGGCCACGGTGGTCAAGCTGGGCGTTGGCCTGTGGTCTGGCGCACTTAGCCTGGTGGCTGATGGGCTCGACACCTTGTTTGACGGCCTCTCCAACGTGATTGGTCTGATCGCCGTGCGCATTAGCAGCCAACCGCCCGATGAAGAACACCCCTATGGCCATCGTAAATTTGAGACATTGGCCGCCTTGTTTATTGCCGCGGCGCTTTTCATCACGGCTTGGGAATTGGCCAGAGGCGCCATCGAGCATCTCCTCGACCCACAACCGCTGATTGTCAATTGGTGGAGTATTGGCGCGCTGGTTTTTGGTGGTTTGGCCCAGGCTTTTACTGGTTGGTGGGAATTGCGCAAAGGGCGCGAACTGGCCAGCGAAATTTTGATTGCCGATGCCCGCCACACGATTGCCAGCATTGGTGTCAGTATCGCCGTGTTGGTCGGGTTTGGGCTGGTCTGGTTGGGGTATCTCTGGGCCGATCCGCTCGTTGCTTTGTTGGTGGCTGGTGTGATCGCCAAGATCGGCGTAGATACGGTGCGCGAAAATATTCCCGCACTGGTCGATCGGGCGCCGCTGGATGCCCAACAGATTGGCGCGGTGGTGGAGACCGTGGCCGGTGTAGAGAGCTACCATCGCATCCGCAATCGCGGCCTGGCCGATAATGTGGCGATTGATCTACATGTGCGCGTCTCGCCCATCCTCTCGATGGAAGAAGCCAACGCCATTGCCGACGAAGTGCGCCGCCGCTTATTGGCCCTGCCAGGCGTCGATGATGTGACGGTACACGCAGAAGCGCAGCGTGGACCAGAGAGTGCCACCGATCTCTACACCGCCACCAGATTAGCGGCCCAAGAGATCGGCGTCACGATCCATGAATGGTCGGTGCAGTCCATTGATGGCCAATTACGTTTACATTTGCATGTGGGCGTCAATCCGAATTTGACCCTGGCTGTGGCGCACCAGATGGTAGATCAGCTTGAACAAGCGATCCTCCAACGGCAGCCCCAGATCCAGTCGGTGCACAGCCATATCGAATTGGCCAACGCTGATATTTTGCCCAGCGCCCACGTCAGCAGTGGTCTCCAACAACGGATCACTGGTGTGATCGAAAAAGCCGTCGCGACCATCCCCAATTTGAGTGACCCGCACGACATCCAGGTGCGCCAGGTTGAGGGCCGGCTTTTTATTACAGTCGAGACGCTGGTGGATGGCGCGCTGTCGGTGGTCGAAGCGCACGAACTAAGTACACGCCTGCAAGAAGCAATCCGCGCCAATGTGCCAAATGTCGGTGAGGCATTGGTCCACCTGGAGCCGCAGGAGGGGTAGGGGCAAGCACGGTGCTGCGAATGGGGTCAGATCGGGCCAATATTTGGCGTTTTGTGTTCTCTCGTACCTGAGGTAAACTATACCTGTAAGAATTTCAAGTGACCCATAAGTACGGCTGCTGGAAATTCTTGTAAAGGATAAGGAAAGTTTTAAAGATGGTGTGCGAGTTTGCTTGCTCACTGAAGAGCAAAAGACTACGCCCAATAGATTCATTGATGATCTGCTTACGCACCCTCTCCATCTCCACGGTTTTGCCCTTTGACTAAGGGAAGAAGTCTATGCGCAGCTATCATTGCGCCTTCTTGTTGATTGATATAAATTCTAGTTTACTCCTTCATCAAAGCGGATGATCAACAGAAATCTGTCCCGGCGCGTAGCTTGATTTAGCAGGAGGCGCTTAGGTTCGGCGCCCAAGTTCGTTTTTTCGGCTACCCTTTGCAGCTTATCAGATTTATCAATTACCAAGAAAGCGATTTGTATGTCAACTGAAAATAAATTACTGCGCAGTTCCCCAGAGGCCCAAGGTATTCCATCCACTGCCATTCTTGCCTTTGCCGAGGCGGCGGAGCAGCAGATTGATGCCTTACACAGTTTTATGCTCGTG
>JAPLGZ010000350.1 GCA_026389895.1 Chloroflexota bacterium
ACTTTGAACATAAAACGATCAAGTTGCGCTTCGGGCAGTGGATAGGTGCCTTCATATTCCACTGGGTTCTGGGTGGCCAAGACCATGAAGGGCTCAACTATGGGATGGCGTTCCCCTTCACTCGTCCCCTGCCGTTCTTCCATCGCTTCTAGCATGGCCGATTGAGTCTTGGCAGGGGCGCGATTGATCTCATCACCCAGTCAAATATTGGTAAAGAGGGGTCCTTTTTTTAGATAGAAGCTACCCTGATTGATATTAAAGACCTGCGTACCGACTACATCGCTCGGCATAAAGTCGGCGGTGAATTGGATCCGCACGAAATCGGCGGCAATCAGGCGCGCCAGCGTCTTGGCAATCAATGTTTTGGCCGTGCAAGGCACACCTTCCAAGAGCACATGGCCACCCGCAAAAAAGGCTATCACGACTTGTTCAAAGACTGCATCCTGACAGACACTCACCTTGGCGGCTTCTCTTTTCATCTTGGAAAAACGTTCGGCAAGTGACACGAATTGACCTCGATTATTGAACTAGAGAAATTGGGTTATGGGCGCGAAGTGTGCTAGATGAATAAAGCTCTTCCCTTGCTCACTTATCACGCCTCACGCTTCACTTTTTCTTGGCTAAAACTTCATCAATTTTCGCCACCATCTGCACCAACGCGCCTTCGTTGGTCTGTTTGTCAAGATTGCGCAATAATTCCTCAACAGTTTGCACTTCATCCCCGCGCAACTGTTGGTTGGTGGCCTGGAATCGTTGGATAAACTCAGTGTCAGCCAGATCGGGGCTGATGTGGGCAGAGCGGCCTAGCCCCAGTTTGAGACGGCGTTTGTGATGCTGCGCTACAGCCTCGCGCTGCTGCGCCCGCCGGTATAAGGCGGCCATCGCCGCCACATATTCGGCGGCTTCTCGGCGACGGGTGGTATTTTGCGCAGGCAGGGCGGGGCCTAACCTTCGGCCCTGCAAGACCAGGTAAAGCAGAATTGTCCCCAGCGCAAAGAGCGTGGCCCGGCCAAAAGGGGTGCCGTAGAGCCATTCCTGCAATGTCGTAATCTTATGCCCACTCTCCTCGCTCAAGTCTGGGCCATAGAGGTGATAGGTGTCGAACAATAATTTGCCAGGTGCAACCGCGGTGCGTAACAACGCTGGCACCAAGGCCGCCACATTTTTGTCACGCAATTGTTCATTCGTCAGCGCAAAATCCTCGGTCAGATGCCAGATCGTGCCGCGCCCCAGTTGGCGAACAGCAATGAGCGGCTTTTTGTCTTCTGTCGCTAGCACCGCAACCGCATCCGGCGCCTTTGCTAAATCTAGGACGGAAAAATTAGGGTTGCTTGGGCGAAAAGAGGGCGCACTGGCAGGTAACAGTGGCTGTTGTTGGACGGAGGCTTGTAAGAATTGATCATTCGCAGTGCTCGCAACGCCAAACGTGTCAACGAGCGCGACTTCGCGTTCGGTTGGCCCAATCATCACGAGGGTATGGCCGTTGCGCACCCATTCGTGGAGCAACGTCGCTTCTTCGCGAGTAAACGGTGCCAAATTGGGATAGACAAAGAGCAGGCTTACATCGTCGGGCAGGGCAAAGTTGCGATTGCCCATCCGCTCTACTGTGTAGTCCATCTTTTCCAACCAGAGCCGCAGGGCACGTAAACCACCTGTATTGTTGGCATCCAGATCATAGGCCTGCGTTGGGCTTGGCCCACTAAACAGCCCCGCAAAAACAACGAGCAGCAAAAGCAAGGCCAAGCTAAGCGTCAGTTGTTTGTTAAAACGCATCGCTGAATTTCCTCATCATCCTGGCCGCTTGCGGGGCGAAATGGCGGGATCCTCGTCTACCAATTGGTCAATCTCGCGTTCGTAATTGGTAAATGTAGCCTGATCGGGTTCTTGGATGCCATACCAAACATTGTCAAACGTCTCCACCACAGGTTGCAGATGATTTTGTACGTTGGATTGATGGCGGAGTTGGGCCAATACTTCGCGGTTGGTCAAGCTACGATCATAGGTGAGTAGGTTGCGTTCTTCGAGCGCCAGCAAGGCTGATAGATAGAGTTGGCGCACTGCATCGCGATAGTTGCCAGCCGCGGCTAACGTGGTGGCTTGTTGACGGGCGGCGGTGGCGGTGAGCGGCAATTCTTCACCACTCGCTAAGCGGCGGCGCGCTTCGAAGTCGGTTACAAAGTTGCCTAATAAACCTTGTAACCAATAGCTGAGCAAGAAGATCACCAAAATCCCGCCTATCCCTGCGATGGCCCAAACAATGAGGCGGACCATTGTGCCTGTGCCACGACCAACGGGGCTGGCATCCAGATCGGGTAAGAATGAACGGAGCCATTGCCAGAAGCGATCCCACAAACTCAAGGGTCTATTAAATTCGGGTTGGGCGAGGATTTCATTAAGCAAGGCAAGGCGATTGGCTGTGTTGTCATTGGCCGCTGCATTTAATTGGTCTAAGACAAGCTGAACGCGCGTTAACGCCAGCGTGGGTGTCAACGATTTTGTGCCGGCAACGCCCAGCAATGGCTGCAAAATCACCAGTTGACCAGACGGCAAGTGCACCGTTTTAATCGCCGCCAGTTCTTGTTGCACAGCAGTGACGGTGGTCGATATGGGAT
>JAPLGZ010000434.1 GCA_026389895.1 Chloroflexota bacterium
ATCATGGGTAAATCCGCCAACATCTTTCGCCGACGATTGCGTGCCCTGCTGTGCGACTATCTCAGTTAACAAGGACGGGCACGCAATCGTCGGCGAAGGTAGTTGATGACTCTATCTGGGGTTGGGCCCGCCGCCGACCGCATGCCCCTACGATAGTCGTTAGATGATTGCAATTACGCAATTTAAATAAGCGAAGTCAAACTTTATGCATGAGCTTGGCTTCAACAAAAGTCTAAACCGCATTCGGCAGTGGTTGCTCTTGCACGCCAGCGATCAGGTTATCCGCGGCAATCAGCGCCATCTTGGTGCGGGTGGCGATGGACGCACTGCCGATGTGTGGCAGTACCACACAGTTCGGCAAGGTTAATAATGGGTGATCCGGTGGCAGCGGCTCTGGCGAGGTCACATCCAAACCGGCGGCGGCAATGGTGCCGTTCTTCAACGCCTGGTAGAGCGCATCCTGATCGACTACGGGGCCACGCGTCGTGTTGATGAGCATGGCGGTTGGCTTCATTTTACGCAAGAAGTCGGCATTGACTAGATGGCGGGTGGCATCGTTGAGTGGACAGTGCAGCGCCACAAAATCACTCTGGGCCAGCAAGGTATCCAACTCGACAAATTCGGCCTTGAGTGGCGCGGCTACATCTGATCTAGGTTGATTCCCTGTATAGAGAATCCGACAATCAAAGCCAGTTAAGCGGCGAGCAAAGGCTGCGCCAATGCGGCCCAGGCCGATCACACCGACGGTGCTGCCAAAGAGATCGCGCCCGGTCATCCATTCGGGTTTCCAGGGGCCCCACGCGCCATTTTTGACCGCATCAATCGCTTCGGGCAAGCGTCGGGCCGTGGCCAGGAGCAGGGCGAGCGCCAGATCGGCGGTGGTTTCGGTGAGCACGCCTGGCGTGTTACCCACCGCGATGTGGCGCGCTTGGCAAGCCGCGATATCAACGTGATCATAGCCGACTGACATTGTGCTCACCACGCGCAGGCGAGGACCGGCGGCGTCTAATAGTTCGGCATCAATGCGCTCGGTGAGCAAGCAATAGAGGCCGTCTTTGTCCTTGATCCATTCGAGTAGTGTTTTGCGGGGGATGGCGTCGTCAGAATCCCAGTGCTGTACTTCGCAGGCGGCCTGGACACGTTCAAGCGCCGCTTGGGGAATACGTCGGGTGACAAGGACTGTGGGGCGGGACATGGTGGCTCCGATCTTGTGATTGACAATTGACGATTTACGATTTACGAAATAGTTTCGTCGGTTGTGATTCTTCTGCTTTCGATCATTAATTGTCGAAAGCAGAAGAACGATGTCGTTGAGTCAATCTCGTAAATCGTAGATCGTCAATCCTCTTTAGTTTCTTTTTTGTACCAGTAATTGACATACCGGCCAGTCAGTTCAAGCGGCAGGCGGGCAATCAAATGCGTGCCTGTCTCGGTGTGTTCTTCTTTTTCCACGGAGCCATGTTCGTGAGCCATGGCGACCAATTCACCGCGGGCATAAGGAATCAACACATCGATCGGTGCCATCTGATTGCGCAGCACCTCTTCGATCTTGTTGCGCAGATCGTCCATGCCCTGGCCGGTCAAGGCGCTAATCACCACCGCATTCGGATAGTCACTTGAGGCCTGTTCGACGCGTTCTGCGGTGTCGGGGTCGCTCATGTCTAGGCTATCTAATTTGTTCAGGGCGGTGATGACGATTTTATCACCAGCGTTCAACTCTTCCAGCACTTCTTCGACGGCAGCCACCTGTTCATCCATGTTGGGATGCGACAGATCAACAACGTGAATCAACAGATCCGCCTCGGTGACTTCTTCTAGCGTGGCGCGGAAGGAGGCGACCAGCATGGTGGGCAGCTTTTGAATGAACCCTACCGTGTCGGTTAAGAGCGCGGTATGGCCATTCGTGAGATCAATGCGCCGCGTCGTCGGATCAAGGGTCGCGAAGAGCCGATTCATCGCCAGGACATTGGCATTGCTCAACTGATTGAGCAGGGTGCTTTTGCCTGCATTCGTATAGCCAACCAGCGCAATAATCGAATTGGCCGATTGACGACGATGCTGGCGGTGCTGATTGCGCTGCCGGCTGATCTCTTCCAACTGGCGTTTTAAGAAGGCGATCCGCCGATCGATCTCCCGGCGGTCAACT
>JAPLGZ010000786.1 GCA_026389895.1 Chloroflexota bacterium
CATATGTCCGCTACAGACATACAATAGGTCCATGACGGACACAAAACAACTACTCCCACTCACGCCAGCCGTATTCCATATTCTCCTTGCTTTGGCAAAGGGCGAGAAGCATGGATACGAGATTATGAAAGCTGTACGACAGGATTCGAACGACAAAGTAAAAATGGGCAATGGAACTTTGTACGGTTCCCTAAAACGCATGCTTTCCGACGAATTGATCGAGGATGCCGGGGATAGAGCAGAAGGCGATGATACGCGGCGCAAATATTACAAACTTACAAGCCTCGGACGGAGAGCGCTGAACGCAGAAATCCAACGCTACATCGATACGACGGAAGTAATCAAACAATACAAGCTGGTTCCGCACTGCCTAGCTACGGATTCAACCCTATGAAAAACGCTCAACTTATCTACAACGGGCTGTTGAAGTTTTATCCGCACAACTACCGAAAAGAGTTCGGTGCGCAAATGATGCAGACGTTTATCGACCATTACCAGGACGTTGAAAAGTCAGAAGGTCGTGTGAGCATCAATTTTTGGCGCTTGGCTATCACAGATGAGGTCAAAAACATCACGAAACAACAGATAACATTTCTCATCGAAGAAAATAATTTCCAAAAAGTTAGTGTCTCCACAATGGTTGTCTCGGCATTACTCTTCATGCCGCTCTACGCGCTGTTTTATGTGGCACTTGTCAAAGTTTCCTTAGCCTTACCGCACCCTCACGTGAGCGGCATCGGGGTCATCATCGCTTTGGCTGCGCTTTTACTCTTCCCCGGCGTCTTAAGCATGGTAGTGAGTTATATGCTCGCGCACGCATTTGTCAGTGTTTTTACAAAGCACAAAGTAAAGATTGCTTAGCATGCCATGCGAATATTCGAGATCATATTACTTGTAGCAAACTTGCTAGCGCTGCTCTTGAGCTTTAGCAGAATGTCGAAGGTCGGGTGGTTAGGCATCGCAGGGATCAATCTGATCGCGCTCTTGAGCCACGGGATCGTCGAGGGCTTCCGTTATCAAATGGCTTTCGCCTATATTTTTGTCGTTCTGCTGGTGGTTTATGCTTTTACAAAAGCAAGCGATAAGTTCTCAAAAATCAGAACTCCCAAAGCGCGCAAGGGAATTACCCTAAGCTTAGCCTTGGTGCTGCTTACGCTTAGCGCTTTTTTGGCCTACGCCCTGCCCGTATTTACCCTCCCCAAGCTGACCGGCGACTACGCCGTTGGCATTAAGTACTTTGCGCTTGTCGATGAAAATCGCACCGACCCTTTCTTGGACAAAGCGCCGCAAAAACGCGCGCTGATGATCAAGGTCTATTATCCGGCCAAGCGCGACGACGCGCAGCCATTCTCACCCTACTTCCGCGCCTCCACCGCGCTCATACGGGCATGGGCGGCCTTTTACCAGATGCCCAGCTTTATATTTGACCACTTCGCGCTCGTCAAGACCCAGGCCAAAGAGAATCTGACGCCGTCGGATGAGCAACCAAGCTACCCTGTGGTTCTGTTCTCGCACGGCGCCGGGACGGGCATGGAGGTCGAGACGGCGCAGAGCGAGGATCTGGCAAGCCACGGCTACATTGTGGTGGCCATCGATCACCCTTATGTGTCGGCGGCCACCGCTTTTCCCGATCACATCGTTACGGCCCAGGCCGCGACGACAAACTTTGATACGCCTGAACCGGCAGAGTCGATCACGCAAATCATGGCCGATGACGACAAATTTGTCATCAACCAATTGGCCGAGATGAACCTAGGCAGGCTTGATCCCACGTTCAAGGGGAAACTAAATCTCGATGCGCTGGGCGTCATGGGTCACTCGGTCGGCGGCGCAGTTGCGTATAACATGGCGATCAACGACAGCCGCGTTAAGGCCGCGATCAACCTAGACGGCGTCGTTTATATCACCCCTAAGAACAGCCGCGCCATCGCGCCTTTCCTCATGCTGGCCAACGATCAGTATCATGTTCAAGCGCTGGAGCACCGCAAGCCCCTCATGGAAAAATTCGATGCGACGCCAGAGAGCCAACAAGCCATGCGCGACATCTATGGCAGCAAACAAGCCTATGAAGCCCAGTATAACAAGGCCCAACAAAATAGTAGCGGACTTGCCGATCTGCTGAAGGCGTCGGGGAATTTATATACCATTGAAGGGAGCGATCATATGAAATTTACCGATATTGGCCTCTTCATCGGTAGCCAGTGGTTGCGCGAGCTTATCCAGATTAAAGGCAAAACAGAACCGGCCAGATCGCTTACGATCACACAGGCACTCACGGTGGCGTTTTTCAACCAACACTTGAAAGGTCAATCCGCCGATGCCTTGAAGTCATTAGTCAAAACATATCCGGAGCTGAAGAACGTTGATTTGCATTGAGGCGTCTACGTTTGCGAACCTAGAATGGTTCTGGCTCGGCCAGACCGTGCAGTTCCGCGTGCGGATATCCACAGGTGATGGTGGGTGATCCTGGACTTGTTGGGGTTGGTGTGGGTTTCGCCGTCTTGGTAGCCGTTTGGGCGGCCTGTGCGGCCTGGATCGTCGCCGTCTTGAACACTTTCTGTGCCTGGTTTATAAGGTGACAGGGATCTTTATAATCTGCTGGACAAGTCTAAAAGTAATCTTGTGGGGGCCACACGGGCGTGCTTGTGCCTTCCACGGGTTGAGGGTTTGGTGGCGTCAAAGTAACATCCACCGTGATCATTTGCTTTCCCCGCGCGAATATCAGCTTGAGGGTTCTGTGTTGCGTTGGGTCTAGGTTTGGTTCAAAAATCTTTGCCCTCACCTTTTCCCGATCCGTAACAAACGAAATACCAGCAAGTGACTCAAGGATATCACCCACCTGAAGTCCGGCTTTCTCGGCAGGACTGTCCACTTCTATGTGAATCGCCTGTAGCTTTTCATCGACTACCACCCCCAGCGTATCTGAGGCATACTCGACAATGACTGTCGTTATCCATTGGGTGCCCGTGATAGAAGGCGTCACTGCTGGAGCTACGGTGGCTAGCTCGGTGAGTGCTGGGGCCAGCACTTGTGGTTGGCCGGCTTGGCCGGTTTGTCCCATATTGCGTAAGCTGGCAAAACAGGCAGTCAACAGGCTAAACAGCAGTAACAGAAAAGCAAAGTGGAACCTATAACGTAGCTGTCTCACGATAAATTCTCCGGTAAAGCTAGCTATTTACAACACGACGTGAAGGGATGGAGCGGGCTATCATCTAAGATTTGTGCAGAGAAAACCTATCCTCACGTCAGAACAAAAAGCGGACTTATCCTTGTAGGGGCGTGCCCTTGTGGCCGCCCGTGCTGGCGGCCACAAGGGCACGCCCCTACACCGAGCAAAAGCCCAGTTCTCAACGTGATTTCAATATAACCCCTTCTGTGAACAGATCAATTCAGGCATGGCAGAGGTATGATCGAGTGCATTTTAAGGGAGCTCGGCCAGCCGTTGCAACCAAGTTTGTAAATCCACCGGTTCAAGCGCAGCCGTAACCTGATCAAGATATTGAGTGCCACCTGCCACAGCATAAAATTGACCATCCAGCTCCCAGCCATAGGCAAACCCCGCACCGGTACCCCCCGATTTCCACCCTGTAAACGGCCCAGCAGCAAAAGGAATACAGCCGAAATCACAGAAACTCTTCAAGGTAACCCGGAAGCGCTGCTCCGTGCCCCCTTGCCGCTGCAGCCCACCGTTAATGATGATGCTCTGCGCGGTGGGATCAGCCAACCAGAGTCTATAGCCTTGTTCATCTGCAAATGAGCGATTGAGAAAGAGGTGCTTGCTGTAACCTTCGGGAATATAACGCGGCCAGTAGTAGACCAGTTTTCCTGGTGCAGTGGTCGGGCCAGGCGTCAACGTGATATAGGGGCTCGGTGGCATGCATGCCTTCCTTCGCTGGCGTGTCCGTTGGTCTGGTGGCGGGCTCTGGCGTCACAGTCCCTTGCGCCACCGGCCCAGCAGGCTGGGGCGTTGCCTGCCCGATGGCGGCTGGCTCAACCGCTGGTCGGACCAGTGGTGCACAGGCGACCAGCAGCCCAACCATGACCAGTAGGCTTGATACGATGATTTGTTTACTGATTCTCATGCTGCTCTCCTGAATCGGCGGCTCATAGTCAAGTACAAGTTCAAGCGTCTTTAAGGGAGCTCCGCCAACCGTTGCAACCAGGTCTGTAAGTCCACAGGTTCAAGCGATGCCGTAACCTGGTCATAATAGTGAGCGCCCCCACTCATCCCTGCCACATCATAGAATTGGCCATCCAACTCCCAGCCATAGCCAAACCCCGCACCGGTGCCCCCCGATTTCCATCCTACAAACGGTCCAGTTGCAAAAGGGATACAGCCCAAATCACAGAAACCCTTCAAGGTGAGCCGTACGCGTTCCTGCGTGTCCCCTTGTCGTTGCAGACCACCACTAATAACGATTATATTTGCCATGGGATCGGACAGCCAGAGGGAATAGCCTTGTTCATCTGCAAATGAGCGATTGAGAAAGAGCTGTTTGCTGTAACCTTCGGGAATATACCGCGGCCAGTAGTAGACCAGTTTTCCTGGTGCAGTGGTCGGGCCAGGCGTCAACGTGATATAGGGGCTCGGTGGCATACCTTCCTTCACTGGCGGCACCGGCGTCTCTGCCGGTCTGGTGACCGGCTCTGGCGTTACACTACCCTCCGCAACCTGCCCACCAGCCTGGGGCGTTGCCTGCCCGATGGCGGCTGGCTCGACCGCTGGTCGCACCAGTGGCACACAGGCCACCAGCAGCCCAATCATCACCAACAGGCTTGATACAGTGATTCCTTTGCTTAGTCGCATACTGCCTCCTGAATCGGCGGCACATAGGTCATGCTAGCATGACCTATGTGCCATAAACTTGTGAGATCCTACCTATGGTTGCACAATCGCATTATGGACCGATAGACTGTCGTCGCTGGGGTTGTTAACGTTTGTCAACTGGGCATAGCCGCCAATCGGTTGATCACTCTCCACCCACAAAAAGCCACACCAGCCCACGGGCACGGCGTTTTCATTGTTTGGATCGCTAGAATTGTTGAGCCGCAAGTTGCGAATCAGTTGGCCATTGGCCGGGATCGTTTTATTAACAATAATATCTGCCGAACTGCAACTGCTTGAGCCTTCATAATGCAAAGTAAGATTGGCCTGTGTGCTGCTCAAATTTATCAGGCTAACCGCCGTGGCATTGCCACCAGTTAAAAGCTTTTGCGCAACCGGAAAAAGCAGGCGGCGCGACCCTTGTCCTGTCGGAATAGCCTCATAGGTGCCCGCATTCGGATTATTGACACCGTAGGTTGTGCCATTGTCCAGTGCCACGGCCACCGTGCGTTGTTGCACTTGCACGACAATATAAGCATCATTGAGGGGTGCGGGTGTGCTTACAGTGCAAGCGCCAAACCAGTTGAGTGGCCAAGCGTTGGTGCCACCCACCACAGGGTTAAACACGCCCCAGCCATTTGGGGCAATGGGGCTTGGGTTTGTGCTCGAGAGTGTTGCTGGGGCACCAGAGCCTGCGCCAGCCGCACAGGCCAATGTTAATTGGCCAGCCAGTAATGTTTGAGCGCTTAGGTTCTGTACGACAAGTGGCGTATTACTGCCATTGGCTAACCTTGACATAAATAGCGGCACCTGCCAGGTCTTGGCGCGCGCTTCTGTTGGGAAATTGTTGATCGCATTCCAGGTATCATTGCCAATTTGTGTGCCTGTGGTCACAGCCAACTTTGCATTACCACTACCACTCACAACGGCTGAACCCACCCAATTCGTGGGCAAAGCACTAAGATCGTAGGCATCGGTTGCTTGAGCCCCCAACGCTACGGTGCGTGTGCCGCCGGAGCTTGGCATTGTGCCATCCGAATTTTTGAAGGTGATCGTCACTGTCGTGGCAAAGCCACTCGTATTCATTACATACAAGGTGCTGTTGGCCGTGCCACTCGCCGTGGTCGCATTGCGAAATACCTGCGGCACATAAACCGTGCTACTGGTTCGCCACGCTGTTATGGGAGAGATAGCGCCGGCAGGGTAAGGTGCAGAAGAACGGTCGCGGGTTGCCACTAGCCCCATCCCCAATTGCTGCGGCATGATTACCGCCGAGCCGGAAAAACCAATGCTGAAGACGCTTGCCACCTCAGAGTTGTTGAGGGCAACATCCACGGTGGCACCGTTGCGATTTCCCCCATTATACATCCAGTTAACTTTGGCCGTCACTTTGCTGCCGGTGTTAAAGCCCGAGCTATTGGCAAGGCGCAGCCAACTGGTTACGCCAGAAGCGTTTACGATCCCAGGCGTATAGAGCGGACCATAGGCAGCGATATACCATACGGGATTAACCGCACTATAAGAATAGACAATATCCTCACCACAATGATAGCTACTGCCACTGCACTGATTATAGGTCCCAACAGTACCTAAGTATTGTCCGTTAGGATCGTTGACAATCAGATTGTTATCACTGGTGTAGCCACGTACGATCAAGATATGACCGACTGTAGTTGTGCCAACGCCAAGAATCACGATCGCGCCAGCGCGTAGCTCGGCTTTAATGTCTTCAAGATGATTGCTGCCCAGGTTTGCCTGTGCACCTACATCATGCCGTTGCAGGTAGTCAACAATATTGGCGTAAAAACCTGCGCCTGAAGAATCATTTACCCAGCCATATGCCCCTGCTCCATACCCGCTTACGTTTGGCTTAGTGACATTAAAATTGGTTTGGCCGTAGGTTGCCGATGTATAGGTGTAACCAGCACAGTTTGCCGTACCGCAATTTTGAGCATCCGTCGGGATATACCAGCCCCAATCGCTATTGTGCGATACTGGGTTGGACACTGTAATCGGATGTGGTGCTAATCGTTTATAAAAGGCAAGCGCCATGACTGAGCTGGTTGGCCCACAGGACCAGTTACCGTTCCACCAAGTTGGCGTATCCCACAACTGATGTAGATAGGGGACAGGCCAATCGACGACCGCATTCGCAACCGTTTGGATACTTGCCAATTCATTAGTCGCCGCGGGGCTATCTGGTGCGGCGGCGCTAGCGATGCCATCAAGCGCTGGTTTAGTTGGTGGTGTTGGGAATTGGATCTGGCCAATCAGTTGATCGTTTTCGTCGGTTAGGATTAGACGACCAGTGGCCTTATCAAAAGCGACGATCCCTTTTTCGTGCCACAACAACGGTTGGCCACGTAATGTTTTCAATTCAACTGGCACGCTTTCTGGATTGGCTGAATCGGCGCGGAACAAGCCAGCACGACAGTTGAACAAAAAGCCGCGCGCGCCTGGCTTATAAATGGTTTCACTGATGCCAAATGAACAATCGGCTGGACCACGTTTACTCTGAGCGTCAGTTTCCCAAAGCGTCTGCGTCGTGCGCGTCGCAGGGTCAAACAGCAACAGCTTCTGCGTACTGTTAAAAACGGTTCGGCCGGGGGTTTGTTCCACATAAGTGGCCAAAATCTTTGCTTGTCCATCGGCCCCATTCACCGTGCGTATGGAATAAGCATAGGGATGATTGATCGCATCATTAAACCAAACATTTTCGAGCTTGCCGCTGTCTAGATCAACGTAGGCAAAGGCTTCGCTGCCCCAACCCTCAAACCCCGGCACGAAGGTCGTGACATAGAGATTTTTACCGTCCCTACTGCTGCCCAGGACGCGGTTGATCGGGCCTTGCGCAAGCAGCGCCGGTTTCTGACCATCGGTTGTCGCTCGCCAAACCTCGCCGCGGATAGGCGGCAGGGGGGTGTTGGCTTGAAATGCGGCCTGCTGGTCTGCACGCGAAGGCCAGAGTACACGGGCGTACAACAACTCATTTGTATCGGTCCAGGCAAAACTGGTCACAGCGCCGACAGACGTGGCATTGGGCTCCGTAGCCACCCATCGTTCAAGATTAACCAGTGAACCATCTTTGGTCGAGATGATGTGCAAATTGACAATATTCCCGTCGCTTGTGCGAACCGCAATAAATTGACCATCCGGTGACATCCGTTGCTCTGCGCCACACACTCCGCCTGCACATTCCGGCAAGCTAGCCAATGGGGTTGCTGTATCATGTTCCACGAGGAAGAGCCACTGCTGGTCGGATGCAGGCAACTGATAAACGAGAGAAAATCGCGGAAAATCACCTGTCCCTTTGATCGGGTCAAACGCAAGACCTAAGCCACGAACAGAACGCACCCCAAGCCCCCCACTGGCAACTAACGCCAAAATCACAATGATGCTATACCTAAACCTTCGCATAAATAATCGCTCCTGAATTTTGATGAGATGGTAACTTTGGTCTCGTTGCCAACCGAATTCCTCCTTTAAACTTCGGTTTTCGCCCTGAATTTAGTATCGATGCTTTCCCCGCGGCCTTACAGTTTGCGTAGCGATAACCCGAATGATAGAATCCACCCATCTTGCTCGGCCCCACATCCACTATATAACTGATTGGTAGCGCTTGTCTATCAAAAACCTACCTGATTTCGGGTAGTTGACCTACCTGATTTCGGGTAGTTAGGTACCCGATTTCGGGTAGGTCACTGACCATTGCTCGGGGCTACCACCTATGGTAAAAGGCGTCATGCACCCAAAAGAATTTGGCCAGCTTGTTGCGGCCTTACGGAAAGAACAGTTTGATCCGGTCATTGGTAAGACCTGGAGCCAAAAGAAGCTGGCGCAAAGCACCCAGCTATCGGAACGGGTTATCGCCAATATTGAACAAGGCCAGAAGATCAACCTGGAAGTGGAGATCCTGGTCAGGTTGGCGAACGCCTTTCGGCTGACCACCCTCGAACGCCGCGAATTTTTTGCCGCTGCCACCAGGCTCAGCGACCCCGAAGTCGCCTTACCGACCAAAGCGCCTGTGGATGTTCTGAACGAACTCTTAGGGGTCTTGCGTTGCCTGCAGCAGCCAGCCTACATCCATGATGCCTTTTATGATATTATCGCCGCCAATTCGCTGGCCATCAGTTTGCACAACCCAGCCGGCCACGCGGGAGCGAGCGCACGGCCGCCAACGGGCAATGTCAACTTTCTCCAGCAACTTTTTGCCCCAGACTCACCGCTGCGCCTGGCCATGCAGGCCAACAGCCAGCAACTTGCCCGCCGTAGCCTCCAACAATTTCGCTACATGTCGCTGCGCTACCGGCACACCACCTACTTCAAAACGCTCTTTACCAAACTTTGCACCTATCCAGAATTTGTGCAGCTGTGGCGAGCAGGCCAAGAACAGCCGGAAGATTTCTATACCCAATTAAAAACCTACACCTACGCGCATCCGCAGTGGGGGCCGCTGAGTTATAGTGTCACGATAACGGCGGCTTTTACTTCATCGGGTAATTTACATCTGGCCGTGCTGGCGCCTCAAACGCCAGCCACCAACACACTTTTCCAGCAATTGCGCGAGCGTATTAGTGTAACGACGCTAAGCCTGGCCCACTGGCCCAAGACCTGGCTAGAAACTTTGGCCGCGCCGCCAACCTGTCACGAAATGGTTGTGTGGCAATAAATTTCTGCCCGGATTGGAGGGCAGCCCCTTAAAATCTGTCAATCCCCGCTCTATTATGGTATACTTGCAGCAGGAATAAGCGCTTTTTTGCTCACAAGTAACCTGACCTATGGACACTCTACGCGGCGTTGTTGAACGCATCACCTATCATAATGAAGAAAACGGCTACACGGTGGCCAAATTGGCGCCGGAAAGTAGCGGGCGTTCGAGCTTTGGTCAGAGCCGCGAGATCCCGATTGTTGGCAATATGGCGGGCGTCAATGTGGGCGAAAGCGTGGAGTTGACCGGGCGCTGGACGATGCATGCCGAATATGGCAAACAATTTGTCGTGGAGAATTTGCGGCCGGTGCTGCCAGCCACGATCAAAGGCATTGAAAAATATCTGGGCAGCGGCTTGATCAAAGGCGTGGGCCCAGTGACAGCCAAACGCATTGTCAAGCAATTTGGCGTCGAAACGCTGGATATTATCGAACAAGCACCCGAACGGTTGATCGAAGCGCCCGGTGTGGGCCAAAAACGCGTGCATCTGATCACGGCGGCCTGGCTAGAGCAGAAGGCGATCAAAGAAGTGATGCTCTTTTTGCAGAGCCACGGCGTCAGCACCAGTCTGGCCACCAAAATTTATAAGTTCTATGGCGACAATTCAATTGCCACGGTAAAAAATGACCCCTATCGGCTGGCGCGCGATATCTATGGGATCGGTTTTCTAACCGCCGACAAAATTGCCCAATCAATGGGTCTGGCCCCCGATTCACCCCAGCGCGTGGCGGCGGGCATTGCCTATACACTCAACCAAGCCACCGAAGACGGCCACGTCTTTCTGCCCACCTCTGAACTGCTCAAACAAGCCGCCGAGTTATTAGCCGTCGAGCCTGGCCAAATTGGCGCGGGTTTGTCGCGTTTGTGGGCGGATGAGCAGATCAAAATTGCCAGTGAACCGGGCAGCGGCGAAGTCACGCCGATTCGTCTGCAACCGGTCGTCGATATGATTCCCCAACTGCTCGCCGAGCATGGCCAATTGTATGCCGCGGCCACGCTTGACGAAGTGCAAACGCTGCTTCAACAAGAGAACGCCATCTATCTGACCCCACTCTATTACAGCGAAATGGGCGTGGCGAACCGGTTGCGGCGCTTGCAGGTGGAAGGGCAAAGCCAGTTATACGCATTTCAAATGGCTAACTTTGACTGGCCACGCGCTTTCGCCCACTTGGAACAGGCCACTGGGTTTCGCCTGGCCGCACAACAACAAGCGGCAGTGAAGGCCGCGTTGACCCATCGTGTGACGGTCTTAACTGGCGGCCCCGGCACGGGCAAGACCACAACGGTGCGCACGATTTTGCAGCTGTGCGAACAGGCCAACCGGCGCATTCTCCTGGCGGCCCCCACCGGACGCGCCGCCAAACGGCTGGCCGAGACGACCGGTCACGAAGCCAAGACATTACACCGGTTATTAGAATTTAAACCGTCCGAAGGCATGGCCTTTCAACGCAACGAAGAAAACCCACTCGAAGGCGACTTGCTGATCGTCGATGAAGCATCTATGCTCTACCTGGTGCTGACCAACCATTTGTTCAAGGCGATTCCGCCAGGGATGCATCTGTTGCTGGTGGGTGATGTGGACCAGTTGCCCAGCGTGGGTGCGGGCAACGTATTGAAGGATATCATTGCGGCGATCGAGGAGCGGGCGGCGGGGGCCAGTGCGCTGCAAGCGCGCATGGCCGAAGGGTTGGCCAAAGTTATTCGCCTGGAGACGATCTTTCGGCAGGCGGCGGATAGCCATATTATTACCAACGCCCATCGCATCAATCGCGGTGAACCGCCTGTGCTTGACAATCAAGCGACGACTGACTTCTTTATTTTCAAAATGGAAGACCCCGAAGAAGCGGCCAAACTGTGTGTCGAATTGGTGCAGAGCCGGATCCCCAAACGCTTTGCGATTGCCTCGACCGACATCCAGGTGCTTAGCCCCATGCATCGTGGGGCGGTCGGCGTGGGAGCCCTGAATGAGGCGCTGCAAAATGCGATCAACCCGGCCATGGCCCAGAAACCACAACGCCAGATGGGCAACCGCATCTATCGCGTGGGCGACCGCGTGATGCAAGTGCGCAATAATTATGACAAGGAAGTCTACAACGGCGACTTAGGTGCGATCAGCGGCATGGATCTGGAGATGCAGAAGGTGACGGTCAATTTTGAGAATCGCCTGGTCGTCTATGATTTTCTGGAATTGGACGAATTGATGCATGCCTTCGCCATCAGCGTCCACAAGAGCCAGGGCAGCGAATTCCCCGCCGTCGTAATTCCCGTTTTGACCAGCCATTACATGATGTTACAGCGCAATTTGTTGTATACTGCGGTGACACGCGCACGGCGCCTCGTGGTGCTGGTTGGTCAACCCAAGGCGATTGCCTTGGCCGTCAACAACAACAAAGTGAGCGAACGTTTCACCGGTCTGCGTGAGCGATTAATTCGTGATGAGTGAAAAATGCGATAAGTGAAAAATGTGATAAGTGATGAGTGAAGGTTGATACTCACTTATCACTATAACCAATAACAACCGAAAGGAACCTAACTCATGTCACAATCTCCCCTCCCCATTGCTTTACAACTTTACACATTGCGGAATTTGACCTTATCTTTCCCAGAGCTGCTGGCCGAAGTGGCAGCGATTGGGTATAAAGGCGTCGAAACAACGAGCAATCATGGCTGCACCGTTGATGAAATGCGGGCGCTGCTCGACAAAAATCAGCTGCAAGTTGTCTCAGCCCACGCCGGTCTGCCTTTGCTAGAATCAGATCTGGACGGCGTCATCGCCTTTAATAAGGGCATTGGCAATAACACGCTCGTTGTCCCGTGGATTCCAGAGGCGGCCCGCGCCGGTGGGGCCGAAGGTTGGCAGGCATTAGGTCGCACGCTGGATGGCTATGGTCAACGCTGCGCCGACGCCGGCATGCGCTTGCTCTATCACAACCACGCCTTTGAAATGGTCGAAATCGAAGGCAAAGTGGCGATTGAGTGGCTGCTCGACGCTGCGAAACCCCAAAATCTAGGCTTTGAAATTGATCTGGCCTGGGTGGCGCGTGGTGGTCAGGATGGCGTAAAATTGCTCCAGCAATATACCGGGCGGTGCCCGCGCATTCATTGCAAAGATGTGGCGCCCGCCGGCCAGAACGAAGATCAGATGGGCTTTGCCGATGTCGGACATGGCACGCTCGATTGGTCGGCCTTGTTGCCAGCGGCCAAGGCGGCCGGCGCAGAGTGGTACATCGTCGAGCACGACCTGCCCAAGGATGCGTTGGCGAGTGTCAAGCGCAGTTTTGATTTTTTGAAGCAGCAGTTGGCCTAACAGACTGAAGCGATGCGCCGTCGCCCCCATCATGATGAGGGCGACGGCGCATGACAGGTAGCTTTTACAAGGAGCAGTAATGGCAAAATCAGCAATGTTTGCGGGTCTGGTCGTGGACGAAAATGGCAAAGCCGCGGAGGTGGCTTTTGTCGGCGAAAATGCCTGTTATGTGGTGATGGATGAAGACTTTAAGCGCCACATCGACGCCGAACAGGTGGATGTACAAGTGTTGCGGTTTATGCGCGAACAAGTGGATGACAACCGTGACATGGCGGTGGGCCAAATGCTTGAGATGATGGGCAAGGATGACATCTTCACCAAAGCCGCGGTAGAGTCATCGATCAATAACATCGAGAAACAGGTTGGGCAACCGATCCCCGAAGATGCGCGCCAATGGCTGGGGATGTTGGGCTTTCGGATCGTGATCGACTTCCACGGCCATGTGACGGATATTCAGATGCCAGCCGGTGGCATTGAGGGTGAGGAAGAGTAAGTGTATCGCCGCGCGCTTTTACGCATCTAACAAGCCAGAATAGTCTAAGACTTGGTCGGACCATTTTCTTGCTTGCACAGAAAGTAAAGTGCGCTGGGCTTTCCCATGTTGTGCTTCCGGCCAAGCACGGCGCCATAGGCCAATCATTAATTGTATATCTACCAACGCGGCGGCTACCTCTGGTTCAGCATCGGCGGCTGTCCATTCGACAAAATATAAACTCTCTTCAAACATGGTTTCAAGCGCGGCGTTGCTGATATCGTGGCGCGCCAATGAGGATATACGCCCCAAAGTGGCAGCCAGTCCGCCCAAACGAATGGGCAGTGGATCTCTTAAATAACGTTCTCGTCTGCGCGCCCAGTCAGTCATAAAATATCCCCTAATAGTTGCCTAGTTATCGTCTCTACTTTGTGACGGATCTCTTCACTTTGAATAAGCATGCTTCGATTGCCTAACCGTGGCCGAATGTTGATCAGTGATTCAAATACGATCGACTGTTTTTCGGGAAACCAATTGGCACCCCATAAATCATCTTGTTCGCTGCTCTGCTCAAGTAACAATTCTTCGCATTCGTAGTGCATTTCGCTGCCGCCCGCCAGCATTGACCGCCGGATATCCACCACAATCTTGATCATATCAACGTACCGCTTCAGCATCTCTTGCACTTGCTGGGGCGTGGCCTTTTCGATTAACAGGTGTATCATGTCGATCCTTCGTTAAGTATTGGCTGATTCAGTCGCAATAAGGCTAGCGCGACCGCCGTTGACCACGGCAATACTTTGAACTCACCGCGCGCTAAGGCCGCTTCTACTTCTGCCCGGCTGAGCAATAATAAGGCCTGCTCCTCTAAATCATCGGCGTTGATCGGCTGCGTCCAACGGGCGTCGAGCGCCAGAAAGAGATGTGCCTGACCACAGCCGCGATTGCCATCCACGGCATACGTGCCGAGATTGATCCAGGTGGGCGCGGTGTAGCCGGTCTCTTCGAGTAATTCGCGTTGCGCAGCGGACAATGGCTCTTCGCCTGGCTCTAAATAACCACCGACGATAGCCAATGAGGTGCCTTGCACGGCATATTTAGTCTGGCGAAAACAGAGAAACTCCCCGGTCTCTGTGACCACGACCACATTGATAAAATCGGGCGTGATCAGCCAGGCCCAGTCCTCAATGATCTGACCATCTGGCAAGCCAACTTGATGATTTTCCACGGTTAAATATTTGCCGTCTTTTGACTGCAAAATTGTGGTGCGGGCCAGCGTTTTCCAAGTTTCCATCATCCATCCTCGGCTAACAACCTGAAACTTTTGTCGGACCATTTTAACCCTGCAGAAAAGTGTCTCCGCAGCAAGAAAGGGCCGGGGTTACCTAATTTCAATGCGCGCCACCCACTTGACCTGGCGCAGCGCATCGTCAATTTCGCTGGGCACGATCAGCCGCACTAAGCCCTGCGCACGGGTCATCGGACTATGATTGATCACATAGCTTAAAAGCATGGGTCGGGTCGTGGCGGCTTGTAGCTCTTGGGCCAGCAAACGCGTGCCAAAACCATCGGCGCTGATCACGTCCACCATGTGCCAGACTGCCTTAGGCTGCAACAGACGGTTGATCAAGTCCAGCAAGCGTGTCCCCGCAAAGGTAAACGGGCCAGAACGCCCATGCCCCGTACTGATAATCCAACACTCGTCCAGGTGGACGAGTGGCAACAATTGCAAATCGGCCAACGTGATCTTGATTTCTGCGCCATCTGGCTTGCGGACCGCAAACGCGGGATCGGGTGAAGGCGGCGTCGGATTCGGGTCGTGTGCATGGCCGTGCAACCAAGCCGGCTCCTCGATTGGTGGATCGGATGCAGCCGCCATCGTTATTCTTCCGGCTCCATACTAAAGGTCAAGGGATAACCGTCGGCGCGTGCGGCTGTGTAAGCGACCGAAATCAACTTTTCCGCCTCATAGCGTGGCCGAATCAGCACAATCGCCACCCCTTCATTGTGGGCCATCCACGCCACATGATCGGCAATTTCTTCCGACAGCAGGAACACACGCTCCAAGATGCGGATGACATAGTCATAAGGCGTAACTTCATCGTTGTGAATCAAGATCCGATACAACGGCTCAAGACGTGTATCCAATTCTTGGTTTACATATGGTTGAATCGCTGTTTCAAAATTCGGCATAGTAGACCACCCTGCTCAATAGCTCGCTCATTCCCAAACCTGCTGGCCACACGATTCCTGGCCCAGTACATTCGCATGTTCAAGCATACTCGGAGGCTTCGTCATGGTCAAACTGACGCACTAGCGGTTACACATTTTTAGCGACTTTAGGCCACCTAGGCCAAGTAATAGACGCCCAGAGTACGAGCGGCGATGGCCGGGTGGCTGCCCAATCCTACCATTAACCTCTTCGGCGGGCCGTTATTTACCCATTTTGGGCGGTGACGACCGGCTGGCCTAGCCCCAAAACGCTGTCCCAATTGACCTGTCATCTCAATCATGCTACAATCTCACGTCGGCCAAGGGGTCATGTTGAAAACGGCCCCACCCCAGTTCACTCTTGCAGGGAGGGAGCCGTCATGGGACAGCCGCAGTAACTTGTTCTATCCACCAATGAATCCCCACCCTGCAGGGGAGCGGGAGGAGTCCTTCCGGATGGCGAGTCGCAATGGAATCTAGCTTAAACTCAAGTGGTGCAATACTGCCCGTCAATCCACGGCTGACGGTGGTGCTGCCAACCTTTAATGAAGCCGAAAATCTACCGCCGATGGCGGCGGCATTACACCAATTAGCGTTGCCCGGTTTGCAATTGTTAGTGGTAGACGACAACTCGCCGGATGGCACAGGCGCGGTGGCGGATCAGTTGGCAGCCCAGTACAATGCATCGAATCTGGGCCCAATGGATCGCGCCGAACGCCCACGCATGCAGGTGATTCATCGGCGGGGCAAGGCGGGGTTGGGCACGGCTTATCTGGCTGGTATACGGGTTGCATTGGCGAATGGCGCGGATTTTATCGTACAAATGGACGCCGATTTTAGCCATTCACCCGCCTATATTCCCCAAATGTTGGGCGTCATGCTGGCCACCGACGCTGATGTGGTGATTGGAAGCCGCTATGTGCCGGGTGGGACACTCGACGAAGGCTGGGGTTGGTGGCGGCGCTTTTTGAGTTGGTGGGCCAACCTGTACAGCCGCATCATCCTGGGCTTGCGTATTCGCGATATGACGGCCGGCTTCAAGTTATGGAAACGCGAAGCGCTCTTGGGCATCAATCTGGATGAGGTGCGCAGCAACGGTTATACTTTTCAGGTAGAGATGGCCTATTTGTGCGAAAAGCTGGGCTATCGGATGATCGAAATCCCCATCCACTTTGAGGATCGGCGGATCGGCCAAAGCAAAATGGATATCCCTGTCAAGCTCGAATCGGCATGGCGCACCTGGCAGATTCGTTGGCGGCACAAACGCCTAAAACGCCGCGCCGATCCCTTGATGACGCCACACCCCGATCTGCCGTTAAAACAGCTTTGAGCGGCAACGGCCAACCAGCCGCAATCTGGGCATGGGCCACCTAAATGGGGGATCCCATGCGTGATCCCGGCCCCCTCCCGGATTGCTTGCGACCGTCCGTTTGGATCATCTATTTTTGCGATGTCCCTATCAATCGAGAAGCGTCAATAATCTATGTTCATGACTTATCTACGTCGTTATCGCCATGATGGATTGGCGCTCCTGATCATTCTGCTGTTGGCGCTGCTCTGGTTTGCGCCGGTGCTAATTCCGTCACTGACCGGCGCCACCTTGCTACCGTTTGACAATCTGGCGAGTTTTGAACCGTGGCGTTCGCTGCATGCTGGGCTCGTACCGCATAACAATTTATTGAGCGATCTCGTACTGGAAAACGCGGTTTGGAAGCTGCACATTCGCCAGGCGTTGGCCGATCATCAAATTCCACTCTGGAATCCCCAAATCTTCACGGGCATTCCCTTTCTCGCCGCCGGCCAGGCCAGCACTTTCTATCCCTTGAGCATCCTCTTTTATATTTTGCCGTTGACAGCAGCCTATGGCTGGTTTACGGCGTTGCAAATTGCGTTGGCTGGGATGAACATGTATGCCTTGGGGCGCGTCTTGCGGCTGCGGCCAGCCGCGGCGTTGTTCAGTGGCGTGGTCTTTATGTTCAGCGGCTTTTTGATCGTCAGCGTGGTCTTCACCATGTTTATTGCGGCGGCGGTCTGGTTGCCACTGCTCTTGGCGATCATCGAAATGATCATTCGCAAACAAGAAGAGAAGGGTGTGCAAAGTTTCCACCCGATCCCCTATGTGGTGGCGGGCATCGCCGTAATTGGCGTGATGATCCTGGCTGGCCACCCAGAGTTGATCTATTACACCTTGTTGGTGGCGGGCGCCTATAGTCTGGTGCGGCTGCTGATTGCCTGGCGGACCATTACGCTCAGCAATGGCCAGTTGGCGAAACGCGATACGGCGCCGGCCAGGCGGATGCTTAAGTTGGGTGGCTGGCTGCTGCTGATGGTCGTACTGGGGATTGCGGCCGGTGGGGTGCAACTGCTGCCGTTGATCGAACTCTTGCCGCTGAATTTCCGCCAGGGTTCGGCGAGTTATCAAGCGGTGGTGGGTTGGGCGTGGCCGGTTCGGCATGTGCTCAGTTTTTTTGTGCCCGATGTTTTCGGCAACCCCAGCCATCACACCTGGTTTGATCTGTGGAATCGCCAATGGGTTCCGGCAACCCTCAACGCCCATGGCGAACCCATTGATACGATCTTCTGGGGCATCAAGAATTATGTCGAAGGTGGCAATTATCTGGGGATTGTCACGTGGCTGCTGGCCGCGGTGGCAGTAGGATTTACGATTTATGATTTACGATTTACGAAACGGCAGTCAGCACTGATCACTCGGTCATATCCTGTCTGGTTCTTTAGTGGTTTGGCGATTATTTCGCTGCTCTTTGCTTTTGGCACGCCGCTCTATGCGCTGCTTTTCTATGGGTTGCCGGGCTGGAATCAGTTGCATAGCCCTTTTCGCTGGGTCTTTCCGTTTACGATCAGCATGGCGATTTTGGGTGGGATCGGTCTGCAGACGATCTGGGAGAGCAGGAGACAAGGAGAGCAGGAGACAAGGAGATAAGTTCCAGTCGTTAATTAGTTGGCTGGGGCTGCTTGTGGCGGTGGTGGGGTTGGGTGTGGTGGGGGCAGTGGCGGTTAGCCTGTTTGTGCCGGGGCCGTTTATTGGCTTTGGGCAGCGCGTGGTCAATGGCAGCGATCTGGCGCAGAATACCTTTACGGATGGGCGGATGTTCTGGGGGTATGAGGCGCTTAATCTGCTCAAGTTTGGCCTGTTTACCTTGCTGGGCGGCTTGATTGTCTGGTGGGGCAGCCGTAGACGCAAGGAGCAGCAAGCCTGGCAGATCGGAAAATGGTCGGGCGAAAGTCTCTTTGCGGCAGCGTTGATCCTGCTCGTGGCCTGCGATCTCTATGCCGCACATGGCCATTTCAACCCCGCCAGTGACCCCAAACTCTCACCGTTAGAGCCGGCCAATCGCCCAGCCGTCGTCGATTTTATCAACGCCCGCGAGGCGGTCACCAACACGGCGCAATCACCTTGGCGTTTCACCACCTTTAATTTGGCGGGCGAAAAGACCTTCAATGCCAACGTGGGCATGTATTACGGCTGGCAGGATATCCGCGGCTATGATTCAATTATCCCGCGCCAATATGCGCAATTTATGGAGCAGATTGCGCCGCAAGCCGATGAGCTGCTCTATAACCGGATTGCACCACTTTACAACAATCCCAGCGGTGAGACGTACGCTACGCTGGATAATCCGCTCCTCGATCTGCTGAATGTCAAGTATATCTTGACCGAACACACGATTCCCAACCCTAGTTGGCAGGAAGTTTATCGCGATCAATCGATCGGCGTCTATGAAAACAAAGAGGTCATGGCGCGGGTTTTCATTGTACCCGAGGCGCAAGTTGCTGCGGCTGACCAACAACCACTTTTGAAAACCGATTTACACAACACGGTTTTCCTTGAAACTGTGCCTACCGAGCCGAACGCGCAGACGCCAGCCAGTCCGCAAACCAAAGATGCCCGCATCAGTCGCTACACCGCCAATGATGTTCTGGTGGACATTGACCTGAGCGATCGCGGCTGGTTGGTCCTGACTGATGCCTGGTTCCCGGGCTGGAAGGCGTATGTTCGACCCTTTGGCACGGATGAAAGCCAGGAGACCGAGGTCAATATTTATCGGGCGGACGGTGCATTTCGCGCTGTCTATTTGCCCGAACAAGGGCATTGGACCGTGCGTTTTGTCTACACCCCGATGAGCTTTAAGCTGGGCTTATACACCAGTTTTGTGGCAGCGATGACGGCCCTGCTGTTGATGGTCTATTGGTTATGGGGACGCTACTACCGGCCAGAAGACAGCGAAAGCGAAGTACGTACGGTAGCCAAAAATTCACTGGCGCCGATGGTGCTCAACCTGACCAACAAGGTCTTTGACTTTGCCTATGCCATGCTCTATGTGCGGTTGCTGGGGCCAAGCGACACGGGTAAATGGTACTTTGTGATCGCAGTCTATGGCATCTTTGAGCTCCTCAGTCGCTACGGCTTGGGCACGCTGCTCACGCGCGATGTCAGCGCGGACAAGCACCAATCGAGCCGCTATCTGACCAATGTCATTGCTTTGCGCACGCTGCTCTGGCTGATCAGTTTGCCGGTGCTCGCATTGGTCGTCTATATCTTTCATTCACTAGGGTCAATCGACGTGAGCAATTTCTTGCCGAATAAGCTGCAGAGTATCGGTGGGCAAGAAGTAGAGGCATTGGCGATTCTGGCAGTTTCCATGCTCTTTGCCAACTGGGCTGATGCCTTGAGCAGCACCTTTAGCGCATTTGAGAAGATGGAATATCCCGCCGGGCTGACTAGCGCCGGCAATTTAATTAAAATTATCCTGGGGCCATTGGCGTTGCTGCTTGGCGCGGGCTTTGTGGGATTGGCTGCGATCAGTTTATTGATCAACCTGATCCAGGTCGTCTGGCTCTATAATTTGTTACGCCGCACGCTTTTCCAACCAGAATTTCGCTGGGACTGGCCACTGCAAAAGTGGATGTTACGCACCAGTGGCCCGTTGATGATCAACCATCTGTTAGCCACTGTCTTCTGGCGAATTGACGTTTCGATTCTGCGTCCATTGGCCGGGGATGTCAGTGTCGGGCTCTACAGCATTGGTCTCAAATATCTGGACGGGCTGAACATTATCCCCAGTGTTTTCACCCTGGCCATCTTTCCGCTGATGAGCCGCTATGCCAAACGCGACGGCAATAACTTGTTGCGCTCGTATGTCCTCAGCTTGCGCCTGCTGATTATGGTCAGCTTGCCGCTGGCGATGGTGGTTACCTTTCTCGCTGCGCCATTGGTGAGTGTCGTGGGTGGCTCGAAATATCTGCACATTCCCGAAACCCTGCATCTTTGGGGCTACACCTATCACTATTGGGGTGGCTCGGATCTCGCGCTCCAGTTGATCATCTGGAGCATTCCGATCGGCTTCGTCAACAGTGTCACCCAATATGTGTTGATTGCGGTCAACCAGCAACACTATCTGACGCGGGCTTTTATCATTGGCGTCGTTTTTAACATTGTGGGCAATTTATTGCTGGTGCCGGGCACGGGCTATGTGGGCGCGGCGGTGGTCACGATTTTAAGTGAATTGAGCCTACTTTTCCCGTTCTACTACAGTGTCAAGCGTAATGTCGGCGTTGTGCCCTGGGTCGCGATTTACCTGCCGCCACTACTCTCCGTGCTCGGCATGGGTGGCGCAATCTACGGCTTTACCTGGCTAGGCATCAATTTATGGGTGAGCGTTGGCCTGGGTTGCTTCGTCTATCTGCTACTGCTGGTGATCACCGGCGCCCTACGCGGGGAAGATATGGCGTTGGTCGGGCGGACACTGCCGCTAGGTCCGTTGCGGCGTTGGTTGCCGGTGACTGGCGTGTAACTGTCTGCCCAGCGATTTAATCTATCCTTACGCTAGATTTATGGTACACTACAGGTAACAGATCGAATTTCTTAGGTAGGTGTTTACCATGCTAACCCAACTACGCATTCAGAATTTCAAATCATGGCGCGATACGGGACAAATGCGCTTTGCCCCGTTAACTGGTTTCTTTGGCCCGAACAGTTCGGGCAAGACCAGTATTTTGCAGTTCTTGCTGATGTTGAAGCAGACGGTGGAATCTAATCAACGTTCGCAGGTTTTGGAGTTGGGAAATAATCCAGCAGCCCGAGAATTTTATGTAAATCTCGGTACATTCACTGACATAACGTTTAACAAAGAAGTTCCAGGCAAGATTTCTTTTGAAATTACCTGGAACACGGTAGAAATTTTATTTGTGAATGAAGATGATATTGTTGAAGTTGAAAAACCTTCCCAAACAATCTCTTTCACTGCTGAAATTGACCAGAAAGAAGATTATATTCCTAAGGTAAATCATCTTCTATATGCGATAGACGAACAGGTGCGAGTTAGTGTACAACGATGTGAACACCCAACAGCACAAAATCAAAGTTACAAACTTTTTTTTGAGCCAAGTCAAAGCGGGCATTCTGAAAACGGAAGTTATATCAGTACTGTATACAAATATTATGGACTCCCCGCAACTGTACAAGGTTTGACAGTAAAAGAAATAGGAAGTTTAGACAATTTAAATAGGGAATTCGAATCTTGCTTTTATAATATTCGATACCTAGGTCCTTTAAGAGCCTATCCAGACCGCATCTACTTATGGAGTGGTTCAACGGTAGATGATGTAGGTTCACGTGGCGAACGAACGATTCAAGCACTGTTGCATTCTGCTCGAACTTCTAAGGATGATTGGGCCGCTATAATCGCTGCTACAAGTGGGGTGCAAACTGATACCGAACAGCAGGTTGCAAAATGGCTAAAACAACTAAATTTAATTGATAGTTTTGAGTTACGGCCTATAGCGGAAGGACGGCCTGAATATGAGGTGCACGTTCGTCAAACAGAAAACTCTCCTGAAGTATTATTAACCGAAGTAGGTTTCGGAATTTCACAAATTTTACCCGTATTAACGCTCTGTTATTACGCACCGCAAGGCAGCACCATTATTCTGGAACAACCCGAATTACACCTTCACCCATCTGTTCAAGCTGGATTGGCCGATGTTTTTGTCGACGTGATCAAGAATCGCAATCTGCAGATTATCCTAGAAAGCCACAGTGAACATTTATTACACCGGTTACAATTGCGTATGGCGGAGGAAAAACTCTTACCTTCCGATGTAGCCCTTTATTTTACGCAAATAAAACAGGGAGAATCAAAGCTCGAAGAACTGGCAATCGACGAGTATGGCAGCATCAACAACTGGCCACAAAACTTCTTTGGTGATGAAATGGGCGATCTAGTTGCGACGGCAGAAGCAGCCATGAAACGCCAGATGCAGCAACAGGGCAATCACGCGTGAGGTTTATTGTCGATTCTAATGTGCCAATTGTGGCGAACGCACGTGAAACGCCCCATGCCTCGCCCGCCTGCATCTTAGCCTGTGCGCAGATATTAGGCGAAATTCAACAGCAGCACATCGTTGTCATCGATGATGGTTGGCGTGTGCTCAATGAATATAAGCGAAAAATAAATCCAAATGGGCAACCAGGTGTAGGGGATCGGTTTTTGCACTGGGTATTGATCAATTTAAGCAACCGTGAGCGTTGTGAAACAGTTACGCTTACGCCTCTAGTAAATTCAGACGATGGCAATGACTTGGCTGAGTTTCCCCAAGACCGCGAGCTGATCAATTTTGACCGAGCAGACCGCAAATTTGTTGCTTTGGCGCTTACTCATCCAGAAAAACCACCGATTCTCAATGCGACAGACACTGATTGGTGGCATCATCGGGCTATTTTAGAAAAACATGGCGTCCTGCTTAGATTTCTTTGTCCCGATGCCATGCCCTAGAAAATCTCTCTCATTCTTTCTATGCGTAGAATCATCCTCCTTTTAATGGCGTTGGGTATTGCCGTTTATGCCCAACATCTGCTTGCCAATCCAGATAACTTTGCGCCCTATGTGCTGCGCGATGGGTTGATTCTTTTTGCCATCGCAGCACTCGTCTTTGCCTGCAACGCGTCATTTTGGCCGCAAGCAGGTGATGCATCGCTGGCCAGCGAACGCCGTTCAGAGATCAGCACAATTCTCGTCGCCACCGGCTTGATCTGCGCCTTCGCTGGTGGCTTGGGGACAATCTTTATCGGTCGTGGCGTCGATCATTTGCCCAGTTTGATTCTATGGGGTTTGGGTTTTGTTTTGTTGATCCTCGGCGCCTGGTGGCCGGGTGTTACATCGCTCTACCAACGCCCCGCGTATCGTTGGCAAAAGGACGCGGCTGGCAAGTTTGTCCGCATGGCGCTGGGCAATCGTGATATTGAACAAAATGACATTGAACAAAATGCCACAGCAACGCCAGCGGATGCTAATCGTTGGATCAGCTCATTTCTCTGGTTATTGATCCTGATCGGCATCGCGGCCTTTTTGCGGCTCTGGCAATTGACCAGCTTGCCAGCGGATTGCATCGATGCTGAGTGTGTGCGGGCGCTCGCGCTGGTGGATGGCAGTGCCGGTGTTTCGTTGTTCAACCTGCTGGCGCGGGCACTCTTCACTTTAAGCGGGCAAAGCCTTTTGAGTCTGCGCTTGACCAGCGCCCTTTTTGGCATCGCAACCGTGCCTGCGCTTTATTGGGCGGCACGCCCGATTACCCGCGGGGGTGCGCGGCTGGCAATAAGTTTGTTAGCATTAAGCCCCTGGCACATCTGGGCCAGTCGCAGTTCTGATCCTTGGATTGTAACACCCTTGTTGCTCTGTCTGGCGATCTGGGCCACATTTCAGGCCATCCCCCAGCGCGACCGGCGTTGGTGGATCCTGGCGGGTTTGGGCTTTGGCCTGACGATGGTGACGACACCCGCGTTGCAATGGCCAATGGCGCTCTGGGTTCTTCTGATCTTCGGCCTTGTGACCGTCCTCGATCCTCGCGCCATTATCCACAATGCGCTGTTGCCGCTTGCAACGTTGGCGGTGGCGCTGCCTGGCCTGCTACGCGCATTCGAGGCAGAAACCTTGTGGCCGTCAACCGACAACAGACCGCCATTTGCGGCGATCACCAACGAATTGTTGACCAATCTGCTGCACCAGAGCAGCGGCAGCACCGTGAGCCTCTTTAGCAATAGTGCGCTGCTGGATGGGCTGACCGTCGCGTTGGCAATCCTGGGGATAGGCGCGCTCTTGCGCCATCTGCGGCGCCCTGCCGCCGGCCTTTTGATCAGTGGTGGCGTGCTTGTGGCTCTGGCGCTTACGCGCATAGACCTGGTAAAGACACCGGCGGCCAGCTTCTTGCTGGCGCTCTTACCCTTTTTCTTACTCAGTGCGGCTGTCGCGTTGGATCAATTGCTCTATGCCTTTCAGCAAACATGGCGCCCCGTCATAAAACCAGCGCGGATGGCGGTGGCTGCGCTTATGCTCATTTTATTGATCGGTGGGCGCCATACACTTGCGTTTACCCGCCATCTGCAAGCGGTTACTTCGGGTGCACAAAGTTCCACAGATGTGGCCATCGGCCGCTTTCTGGCCCAACAATTACATGCAGCGCCCGCCAACACGCTCTTCTTTGCCCCAGCCACCGTGTTGGCAAATCCAGCAACGCGCTTGTTAGCGGGTTCAGCGTTGGAGAGCGGCGTTGTGCGCCCATTGGATACGGCGCTCGATTTTGTGTTGGCGGGCGCGGCTAGCAACCATCTGCGTTATCTGGTGCCGCTGGCCGACCAGGAATTATTGCGCCTGTTGCAACAAATTTACCCCAATAGCCCTTTGCAACCGCAACTTGATGAGCAGAGCGGGGAGCTACGCTTTATGGTCTTGGACGTGCCAGAAAGCACGGTGACCAAGAGCCAGGGTTTACTGATGCTCTCGTTTACCGGCAATGATTTTGACGATGTGGCCAATGCCCAGGCGATCGAGACAACCGGTCCCTTAGCGTTTGACTGGCAGGATCGCCGCGCCATGCAGACCCCGTTTAGTGTGCAGTGGCAGGGCACATTGCTCATTCCAGCGGCGGGCAACTATACATTTTCTGTGCAAACTGAACCTGCCCAGCAGGCCATTTTCAGCTTGCGGCTCGATAATATGATTGTGCTTGACACCTCGTTGGGCGCCACCGAAAAACAACAAACCCTGGCCAAAGGTTTTTATCGCCTCACCATGAGTTATCGCAGTGGCGTAGCCCCCAGTGTCCAGCCACCCAGTGCGTTAATTGTCCGCTGGCAGCGACCGGGCGGTGCGCTTGAGGTCATCCCGCGCAACGTGTTACACCAACCAGCGCTACCCAACAATGGGTTATTAGGCACCTATTATGCTGGCAACCAGTGGCAAGGTCCGGCGCTAGACCAGCACAAAGATCTGTTGATCGGTCTGCCGGTTGATCTGCCGCAGCCGTACAGCGTGCAGTGGCAGGGCAAATTGGCGGCCCCGCGCGCCGGCGAGTATATGCTAGCCACCCTGGGTCAAGGTGTGAACCAATTGAGCATTGATGATCAGGTGTTGATTGACAACCAACAATCGACGCCAGAAAAGACGGATCGTGCGTACACAGAAGGGATCATCTATCTGACCCAAGGCTGGCACACCATTGATGTACAGCACGCGCCGGATAGCACATTGCCCAATATAGCTGCTGGTCTGCAATTATTATGGCAGCCACCTGGCAGCGCGTCGGCGCCCTTAACCAACGATTATCTGGCGCCGGTCATCGCCGATGTGGCGCCGGGTGATTTGGCGTTGCCAGCCCCACCGCCACTGGTCGGCGGTTCTTTGGGCGATCACGCGTTTGCCCTGGCGCAATCGATCGATCTGTGGAAACCTCAGGTGCGCATTCCACCCGCCAATTTGGCGCCGTTACGGTTTAGCAGCATTTGGCAAGTGGGCAACAGTTGCGGTAATGGCGCGGGTCAATTCAATCAACCGCACGGCGTGGCCATTGACCCCGTTCATCAATTACTCTATGTCGCGGACACGGCTAACCAGCGCGTGCTACAATTGAAATGGGATGGCACAATTAACGCTTCGTATCAGAGCCCACTCTTCCAAGAGCCGTTTGATGTAGAAATGGGCAGTGATAATGCTGTGTTGGTGTTGGACACCACCGCCCAGCAAATTTTGCATATCAATCCTACCTCGGGCGAAATTCAGCCATTACCGCTAGAGACGAGTTTCTATCACCCACGCGGTTTTACGGTAGACTCGGCGGGTAATTTGGCGGTGGCCGACACGGGCGGCGGACGTGTGGTCATTTTATCTGCGACGGGCCAAGTGTTAGGCGAATTTGGTGGCCAAAACAGTTTGCTGGCGGCGGGTCAACCGGTGGATGCCTTGGCGGTGAAAGGGGCGCTCTGGGCGGTGACCGCAGAAGACGGGCGGCTTTGGCAGCTGATCAGCAACGGCAGCCTCACCGCCTTGCCCCGCACGGATACACTGAACGGTCCGCATCTGGCTGGTCTACCCGACAATTCATTCTTTCTGAGCGATCCAATGCGTAAAACCATTGGCTATTATGCTTCGACCGGCCAGCCGCTGGGGCAATTTGCCTTTCAGGGCGCGTTTACCACACCAACCGGGATCGCGGCCACACCATTGGATAATTTTGTCTACCTGGCCGTAAGTGATAGCGCCACATGCAGCCTTTCGCTCTGGCGTATAGCCAACACCGAGCTACCAAAGTAAAGAAACCAGCTGGCCAGCCCGCACAAAACACTAAATTAACGCTCGATAGGAATTCGACTCATGCAATATTTTCGACCTGGCGGCATCTATTTTGTCGGCGATGCGATGCCATTTTTCCATGACGGCGTCTTTCATCTTTTTTACTTGCTAGATGAAGAACATCACAAGGCAAAAAATGGCTTGGGCGGTCATCAATGGGCGCACGCCACCACGACGGATCTGGTCCATTGGACGCATCATCCGCTGGCGCTGGCCATCACCAAGCCAGACGAAGGCTCGATCTGCACCGGCTCGGTCTTTTTCCATGCCGGTCAGTATTATGCCTGGTACGCCACGCGCACGCTGGAGCGCGCCCAGCATCTGAGCTTGGCGGTGAGCGCAGATGGCATCAACTTTTGCAAAACGGAGCCGAATCCGGTGGCCATGCCAGGCTCTGGTTATTCACCCTACCATTTTCGCGATCCATTTATGTTTCAAGATCCGACCACGGCGCTTTTTCACTTATTGATCACGGCTGAGTTGGTTGATTACCCACTGACAAAGCGCGGTGGCTGTCTGGCGCATCTCGTCTCCGACGATCTACAAACATGGCGGCGCGAAGAACCCTTTCTGCTCCCCGGTTTTGACAAAGAACCAGAATGCCCTGATCTTTTCTTCTGGAATGGCTGGTATTATCTACTCTTTGGCAATGGTTTGGTCACCCACTATCGGATGGCCCGCCAGCCACTTGGTCCGTGGCTGCGTCCGGCCATCGATCGCTTGGATGGCAATTTGGCCTGTGTCATGAAAACCGCCGCCTTTACCGGCAATCGGCGGATTGGGGTCGCCTGGATTGGCACACGCGAGCACGACAAAGATGAGGGTAGATTGCAATGGGGTGGCCAACTGGTCTTTCGTGAACTAGTGCAATTTTCAGATGGCACACTTGGCAGCTGTTTCCCGCCAGAGCTATTGCCCAACGCGGGTGCACCGTTACCACTCAAGTTTGCGGGATTGCTTGGCCATGCTGAACTGGCGGAGGATGCAATCGTGCTGAATGCGCCGCAAGGTTTGGCGGTGGGCATGTTGCCAGAAATTCCTCAGAATGTTCGCTTAACGCTGCAAATCAACCCCAGCGAAAATGCGGCCCAGTTTGGGTTACGCCTACGGGGGTATGGGCAGTTTGAAGGCGGCTACGAACTTAGCTTTTATCCCGCAGAACGCCTGGTTAAACTCCACAACGAAGTAATTTACGGGGTCGCGGGGCTGGATCAGCCTTTCACGCTAGAAATTATCTTGGCGGTAGATATTATTGTTGTTAACATCGACAAGCGACGGTGTTTGATCATTCGCTGTCCTGAACAGCACGGGGAGCAACTATTTTTCTT
>JAPLGZ010000070.1 GCA_026389895.1 Chloroflexota bacterium
CAGGCAACGCGCCATTGGCTTGGGGATAGCTGGGGTTGTCGCAATCCTCCTGGTTATCCCGTTTGGTTGGTACGTCTGGCAGCATCCAGACATTGTCACGTTGCGTCCGAGTCAAGTGGCATCTGCGGTCGGCACAGATGGCGATGATCATGCCTCCATCTGGCGCAGTATTGGGCGCACGGCGCAAATGTATAGCCCCATTGATCCCACCAGCGATCTGAACGCTCGGCGCAATATTCCTGGTGAACCAGTTTTGAACTTATGGGAGACGATCCTCTTTTTTGCCGGTCTAGGGATTGCCCTCTGGCGGATCCGGCGCCCTGGTTATGCGATCCTCTTGCTCAGTCTGCTGGGGTTATTACTGCCTGGTGCGCTAAGCCAACATGCCCCCCACTTTCATCGCCTTTTAGGGGCTTCTGCGCCGACGGCGCTGCTCTGTGGGTTAGCCTTGGATGCGCTCTGGCAATGGCGCCCCCGGCAAAGCAACACTGGCCCCCTGTTTCGGATCCAAGCACAACTTCACTGGGTCAGTCTGCTCTTGCTTGTGTTAGGCGGGGCTGTTTCTGCCCAGAATTACTTTGTCCGCTGGGCCAATTTGCCTGATCTCTATTATGCATTTGATGTCGGTTTGTGGCAGATGGGGCAAGACATGGCTCAAATGCCTGCCGCCGAACCCATTTACTTGACCCCCAAGGGCGCTGATTACCCAACTCTTGCCTTTGCACTGCGCAAAAGTCAACGCGCGGCACCGATTGCGTTTGATGGTCGCCATATTTTCCCTTTGACGGCGCAAAAATCGCCCCAACCCGAACTCTATGCGGTGATCGAGCATGAGGATTTCCGCACGCGCTTATTGTTGCCCAGTATATTGCCGACGGCTATTGTCCAACAAGAATTGCTTGATCGCACAGGCGAAGTATATGCCCGGTACTATTTACGGCCTACGAATGTAACGCCTGACCGCCCACCCCAATACCCTGTGGCTGCAACCCTGGGCGATGGCATTCAATTGCTTGGTTACGATGTGAACCCAGCCGAGGTTCATGCGGGAGAAATGCTCTACTTACAACTACACTGGCTGGTGGATCGGGCGCCGACGGCGAATTGGACCGTCTTCACGCATGTCTTGAGTCAAGACGAAGCTGGCAATCCTAAGTTAGTGGCTGGCCAGGACAATCCGCCTGGTGAAAACAGTTTGCCAACCAGCCGCTGGCAAGCTGGCTGGCGCCTTTTGGATGAGTATCAAATTTCTCTGCCAGCAGACCTAGCCACGGGAGAATATACACTAGAGATTGGTATGTACCAGGCCAGCGGTGAACATTTACCGACAACCAAGCCAAGTGTGGTGTTGGGCAAGGTGAAGATTGAGTGAGACAGCGCCTGTAACCCGGCTGGCCAAGCAGCGAGCGACCCTGAGTGGTACACCTGCTCGCCATCCCGACAAGCTTACAAATCGACAGCCCATCCCCGATCTATTACCGCTGCTCTATCGAACCGAGCATACACCGGGCTGGAGCAGCGGTATGCGCCGCATCACACAAGTGTTGTTGGCCCGCTTTGTTCAATCACCAGGCTCAATCTTAGAACTCGGTTGTGGTGCAGGCGCTTTTACCAGCGAATTAGCAGCCCTTGATTCGACACAGATGGTCGTTGGGGTCGATATCAGCAAGGTGGCGCTACACCAAGCAAGCCCGCGTTGCGGCCAATCACCTCTCTTCATCAGCGCCGATCTGCAAGCATTGCCCTTTGCAGACGCCACGTTCAATTTGGTCATTGCGCTGGATACCTTCGATCAAAAAGGGATAGATGCGCGCCTGGCCCTCGGCGAAAGTTGGCGTGTCCTCCGGCCACAAGGCATTTTACTGGTGCGTGTGAGCGCCCATCGTTGGCTGAAGAGTCTACATGATGTCGCTTTTAACACTGGACGCCGCTTTTCACGAAGTGAATTAACGGAAACGTTGCAAACGTCCGGTTTCACCATTATGGCAACGACATATGCCAATACGCTTTTGTCACCGGCGATTGTCACGATGCGCCTCTTGCAACAATGGAAGATTGTACCGTTTAAGCCAGCCCTCTATACGGCGCCACTGGTCAATCGTCTACTCGTGTTGATTTTACAAGGTGAAGCGCGTTGGTTGCAAAAGCACAATCTTGTCTTTGGGGTGAGCCTTTACGCGCTCGCCCAGAAGATCGATCAGAAATCCATGTTCAGCAAAGAGGCGGTCGATGTCAACTAAGCCACTCGTCTGTACTGTGTTACCCACGTATAATGAACGCAGCAATATCGGTCCACTGATCGAAGGTGTGCTGGCGAGTGCGATTACGCCGCATCTGGTGCTGGTTGTAGACGATAATTCCCCTGATGGCACCTGGCAGGTGGTTGAAGAAGTTGCCGCGCGCTATAATCATGCCGTAAACCACTACGATGATACCGTAAAAGTGGCGCTGATTCGGCGCACCAACGAAAAAGGCTTAACCTCAGCCATCCAACGCGGGATCGATGAAGCAATTTACACCTATCATGCCGGGATCATCACCTGGATGGACTGTGATCTCTCAATGCCGCCACAAGATATCCCCAAGTTGGTGGGCGCGATCATCGAACAGGGGGCGGACCTGGCGGTTGGTTCACGTTGGATCCCCGGTGGGGCGGATGTGGCGCATGGTTTGATGGCGCGCACACTAAGTTGGATTATCAATCATTTTGCCATGCTACTGCTGGGCGGCGGGGTGCACGATTATACAAGTGGTTTTATCGCTGGTCGCGCCCAGGTCTTTCAGCAAATTCGTCTACAAGGTGACTACGGGGAGTATTGCATCGATTTGTTGGGGCGCGCTATCCACAAAGGGTATCGGGTGCAAGAAGTGCCCTATATTTGTGTCCCGCGCACAGCAGGGGAGAGCAAAACCGGGGCTAATTTGTGGGATTATCTAGCCAAGGGGCGCAAATACGTGGCGACGATCTGGCAGTTGTTCCGGGCGAAATAAAACCTACCTTGACCATTCCGGCGAGACTTCGGCGTGAGTTCAGTCGAACGCTCAGTCGAGTCACTTATGTCGACGCCGCCCCCCTGCTGGCAGGAAGTAAATGGTGGACAAAATGAGTGGGTTTGTCATCGCCCAGCAAAAGTTGTCCTATTGAAAAATTGTTGGTCTTAAAAGGAGATAAATCTATGTTGCAACCAGCCGAACTGACGCTCGCCGAGATGGGCGACCTGGCTTCGATCATTCCCGCCGCCGATCCAGAAGTCAGGATCCGTTATCATCCTATCCCCGATTTTGACCACAGAACCGATCAGTCAACGGGTCGCTCGATCATTCCTGTCTGTAAACCGACGCTCGAAGGCAATGAACTTAAATATGTTACCCAGGCCATTGAGACCAACTGGATTTCGTCAGCGGGCAGCTTTATCCGTGACTTTGAAGCCAAGTTTGCCGAAGCCTGTGGCACCACCTATGGGATCGCCTGTGCCAATGGCACGATCGCCATGCACTTAGCCTTGGCAACGCTTGGCTTAGAACCGGGCGACGAAGTGATTATGCCCACCTTTACCATGATCGCCACCGCAAATGCCATCACATATTGTGGGGCAAAGCCAGTGTTGGTGGACATGGAGCCCAATTATTGGCAAATGGACATTGAGCAGGTGGCGGCCAAGATCACACCACGCACGAAGGCGATTATCCCCGTGCATATCTATGGCCATCCCACGGACATGGACCCACTGTTAGAGCTAGCGCGCCAACATGGGATCATGGTGATTGAAGATGCCGCCGAAGCGCATGGTGCCGAGTATAAAGGCCGCCGCTGTGGCAGTTTGGGCGATGCCTCTGGTTTTAGTTTTTATGGCAATAAGATTATCACCACCGGCGAAGGCGGAATGCTCACCACCAACAACCGCGAGATCGCCAAGTTGGCCTGGAATTTGCGCGATCACGCCTTTAGCCATGAGCGGCACTTCTGGCACAAGTATATCGGCTTCAACTATCGAATGACGAACTTGCAAGCGGCGGTTGGTCTGGCGCAGGTGGAGCAGATGGATAAGTTTATTGAAAACCGGCGTCACAACGCACAGGAGTACACGAGCCGGCTAGCCTCGATTCCTGGCATCACCACACCGCCACAAGCCAGCTGGGCGAAGAATGTTTATTGGATGTACGGCCTCTTGGTCGACGAGAAAAAATTTGGCATGAACCGGGATCAATTGCGTAAGGCGCTCGCCGATAATGGCATCGAGACGCGCACCTTCTTTATCCCTATGCATTGCCAGCCCGTCTACTGGGAACAATTCAAAGGGCAACGTTATCCAGTGGCGGAGCGCTTGTGTCGCGATGGCTTCTACTTACCATCGGCTTCGTCGCTGACTTTGAGCGAGATTGAGTATATTACCAGCATCATTCGGGAAGTTTGTCCGAATTTGCACTGAGAAGAATAAAAATTTATAACGCGGAGCCGCAGCGCTAGAACTTAGCGCTGCGGCTCCGCGTTATAGCTCGATTTTAGGCGAGGATTCAATCAACAAAGCGATATTTGAGCAGCGTACGGACAGCGCTAAAGCCATCTTGCCAACTCAATTTTTTGCCAGCATGAAAATCGCGCCCATTATAGCTAACCGCGCTTGAGAATTTTTGCCGTCAATTCTGGTTCAATTTCGAAACGCCGGCTGCGTAGCGGCATATCGTTGATCACATCGCGACGGAAACATTTATAACAGGTTTCCATATCACTGAGCGCCGTACCAAAAAGCACATTGGTAAAAATCGTCAACATTTTATTGCCCATCGTATGGCTTAGGCTCATCGCAGAGCGAGGCCCGCCCATAAAACGGCTGCCATAAATCACTGGCGAGCGCCCTTCCAGCAAAGGTTCTAGCAACTTCACATAATCGCGCGGGTCATACTCCAAATCGGCGTCTTGGATCACCAAAATATCGCCGGTGGCCTGTTGAAAGCCAGTGCGCAACGCCGCCCCCTTGCCGCCGTTATTCTCGTGAAAGACGATCCGCAAGTCCGGCGCATTTTCTGCACGCAACTGGTTCAGGATTTCGCGCGTGCCATCGGTTGAACCATCGTCAACAATGACGATTTCGCGTTCTAATGTAATGGGTCCGTTGAGCAAACGACTTGCGCCATGTTTGTCAACGGTCAGATCCACATCGCGAACACGTTGGACAATTTCTTCGAGCGTGGTGCGCTCGTTATAGACGGGCATAATAATTGACAGCTTCAAAATCTGTCCTTACTAGGTAGTTGTGCAAAATGAATGGGTAAGGTTGGCCTAAAGCGTCCTTGGTAAGCAGTAAATAGTAAAGCAGGCAGGTTATCTACCAATCACCGATTACCAATTACTCTTCGCTCACTTGATGCGCCAGGATAATCGCATCGGCGACAGCGCGCATTGGTTTGCGATTGTTCATGCTCATCTTCTGGATTTTACGGAAAGCCTCAGTTTCACTTAACCCTTGCGTATCCATCAAGATCCCCTTGGCGCGTTCCACAAGTTTGCGCGTCTCTAAGGCATCTTGCAAAGAGTCGACCTCGCGCTCCATGGTGCGGAATTCGCTAAAACGCGCCAACGCCACTTCAATCGCCGGGGTCAGATCGCTTTCGCGAAAAGGCTTGACCATGTAACCAGCCACACCAGCCTGACGCGCCCGCTGCACTAAATCTTGTTGGCTATAGGCGCTGAGCAATAAGACCGGTGCGATTCGTTCGCTCGTCAAAATTTGCGCAGCCTCAATGCCATCCATATCAGGCATTTTGATGTCCATAATGACAATATCGGGGCGCAATTCACGCGCTAGATTGACCGTACTACGACCGTCGCCAGCTTCACCGACCACAAGATAACCCAAGTTGGTTAACATTTCGCGCAGGTCCATACGAATCAGCGATTCATCATCAGCGATGATCACTCGTGTTCGTTCCACGTTTGGTCTCCTTCAAGTAAATTTTTGGGAAACTGCCAGACCACCCAACACCCTGGAACACTTTATAGCCTGGTACAAGGCAGTAATGTTCAACTAATTATCATTTAGCCAGGAGACTGGTGAGTAGGCTCTCTTACTCTCCCATCTGCGATTTTAGGCTTAATTGAATAACATTGTCAGAACACTAGCTTGATTGACGCCCAAGAGGGCTAGCTCGGGATCAAAAGTGCGAAAGAAAGAAGACCAACACTCATTCTCTCCCCGACGCGCAGCGTTAAGGGTGGGATTAAATTTTTCAAAAAGTCGCATACTTTTTTTCTGTCTCTAGTCTACCCTTAATGAGCGTTTCGGAAAAGTTACGATAGCCCGCGCGCCAAGATGTGGCGCCGCTGCACCCTCCAGACTCGATGCGGCGGGCGTAGCGGCATCCGTCATAGCCTCTACCGACTCCATTTGGAGCGTGCCCTTCAGATCATCGGTCACCAACGTATGTACAATCTGCAAACCGAGGCTTCTACTCTGGCCAGGGTTAAAATTTGGTGGTAAGCCACTACCATCATCTTCCACCACCAAGCGTACGCTATCCCCCAAATCACTCAGTGTAATCGTAATCGCGCCCCGGCTCCGTTTGCCCAAACCGTGTTCAACCGCATTCAAAAGCAGTTCATTAATCACCATGGCCGCGGGTGTTGCCTGACTGGCCGGCAAACGAATGTTGGGGCCATCAATTAAAATCTCTACCTCCTGCTCGGGGTTGCGCGACACTTCGGCCACCTGGTTGGCAATACGCTGGCAGACATCGCGTAAATTGATCGCGCGATGTTCATCCTGGCTGAGAAATTCGTGGATCACCGACATGCTTAACACACGGTTGACGGCATCGGTTAAATGTTGTTTGGCCTCTTCGCTCTCACAACGGCGCGCCTGGATCCGTAAAATCGCCGCAATATTTTGTAAATTGTTTTTGACGCGATGGTGAACTTCCTGAATGATCACCGATTTGACATTTAATTCTCGCTGCTTTTGTACGGTTTCGGTCGCGTTGTGTACTAATACCAAAACCGCTTCTGCCTGGCCCGACCGATTGCTGCGCGGCAGGCCAGACCAGAGTGAACTGGGCCAGTGCATCCGCCATTCTCCTGGTGGGACGTGCAAGGGGATAACTTTGCGCCCCCACACCCGCCCGTCAGACGATTCACTGCGCACTTCCAGACAATGGTCCATCTCGAAGGCTTGGCCGACCAATTCCTGATCAGCCGTTTCTAGAATCGAAATATGCTCACTGCGCCCCACCGTCAAGACACCTACAGCCCGAAAAAGATTGGTGGCGATCCCACTCATATAGATCACGCGGCGCTCGCGGTTGACCAGATAGACGCCATCATATTGCCCAAAGCGACTGAGGGTAGCAGCCTGCTCAATTTCGCCGCGCACACACATTTCCAATAACCAGAGCACCGCCCGCCGAAAGTTTGGATTGCGCCGGCGTTGACGTTCATATTCAAACATGTTGGTCTCAACGACCAGTGCGGCAATCACTCGCCCGGCTTGATTGCGAATGGGATAGACATCTTGAATAATCGGCGCGCCGTTCCGCAACACCTCTTGCCGGCGCCGCCCCCCACTGCCATTGGTCAAGGCCCGCAAAATGAGGGGTTGATCCTTCTCTGTAAATTTGCGCCCCGTGGCAAGCTGCCGATAGAGTGAGGACATAGAATGCGGCATGACATGGGCGACGACAGAGGCTTGTGGCTCGATACTTGGTGGGTCTACAGTTGGCGCTTGCTTGCCATGCTGATCTGTGAGCAGACAACAGATCAAAATATCAGCGCGGCTAACATCAGCAGTAATCGGCAGGCTTTCCTCAATATGGTGAAGCAAGGCCAGATCGGCCTCCAGCAGACCACGGATATTCTTGACTTGTGGATCCATCATTGGACAAAACGCTCGTCAAACGGAAGTAGGCAACGGTGCGCATATGAACCAGGTGGCTCAATTCGGTTGTCCCTGATATGAGATCATTCTCTTGCGCTGGACTAGGTTCTTTTGACATTGGCTCATCACATCCATCAATCTGGCTGCAGACCTTGAAAAGTCGGGCATCCTTTGGGTGCAAGAACGGAATATCTAGTCGCTGAGGCGACTTTTCTTTGTCTGCGGCGGGTTTTAGCCCTGCAAGCACGAAAAAAACTAGCCCGCGGCCAGTGTGCTTCGCGATATACAAACTGTGATCTCACAGCTACTTGCTGAAAGGAACAAAAAAAGCTCCCGTAGTCTTTATCAGATGCGGGAGCCGGTCTTACATTTTTCAGATTTGCTCTGTTGTCAATTATTTGTTGTAAATTGCCTATTGCATGTAAATGGCTTATTGCAACATTCTTCAATTCACAGCATTAAACCATCATCTGAATATAGGTCGGGGCGAGAGGATTTGAACCTCCGACTTCTTCAACCCCATTGAAGCGCGCTACCAAGCTGCGCTACGCCCCGACGTATCTCTATTATACTGTTGAGTCTTTCCCCTGGCAAATTTAGGTTGCATCAGCAACTATTTCAAAGGTATATCCAGGATATATTTTTAGAGGATGGCGTTGACAAAGTTTCTAGCCCTCACTATACTTTTAAGATATCTCTTCGAAGTTTCTCCGTTGCAGTAGGTTTGTCCTAAGAGCTAACTTACACTTGCGGGATTAGTAATGCCAAGAAATCGCCAGCCTAAAAAAGATTGGGAAGCTGCGCGCCCGCGCAGCAGGCAATATAACCAGGAACCGTGTCAGAGACCACAGGGCCCCAATACAGTAGTTTGGCCTCTGCCGCTTACTAACAGTCATGTCGACTCCATCACAGGTGGCAAAGTTGCCAGCAACACGAACACAAACGTAGACATCCTTTGTTGGCGCGGTTACGGATTGAGTCCAGCTAATCTGTATCGTGATCTCATCAGCGGGGTGCATTACGATAGCATTATCCCGCCTGATTGGCGCCCTATGCTCTTCCTTCCTGTGCTTCTTTCTCTTCGGGGAAAAAAGCCAGAAGTTCCCCGGCAATTGGGCGATTTTATCTTCATTGTTAAAGAGCGGAAGACTTGCTATCTGCTAAGCCACTGATTCGCCTATGGTGCTGTCAGCCGCTAACCTCGTATAATATCAATCTCTATGCAGAATTCCTCTTTACAGAGGAACATTGCAAGCACGGTGTAAGCTTTTTTGTTGCACTTTCATGTAAACTTGTCTGTAATTTGTGTGGCCTACAAGAGGCATAGCACGCGGTTAGCGAAATTATTGTATGGCGTAGAGCCAAGCAGTTCCAGGCAACCTATGCACCTCTCTAAAAAACGGTTCATGAAACAGCCGCTAAAGTAGGCGTTGGCTACACACCTTCTATTAACCAACCTATAAAGTTTTAGACAATTTATCATTGAAATTCTCATCGAAAAATCTGTTGCAAGTAAGGGCCAGTGAATGATGTCAAACCATGCGCATATCCTTATCGTTGATGACGAACCAGCCTTTCAGACACTGTTGCGGTTATCCCTGCAACGGGCAGGCTACACTGTGCAGATCGCAAGCACAGGCCAGGCTGCGCTCGACCAGTATGTAACGAGCGACCTCGTGCTACTAGATGTGATCCTCCCAGACATGAGTGGCTTTGCTGTATGCGGCGAGCTGCGCAAGCGCAGTGATATTCCCATTGTGATGCTCACGGCATCGAACCGTAATGAGGATATCGTCCACGCTTTTAATCTGGGCGTGGATGACTATATCGTCAAACCTTGCCGCATGGATGAGATGATCGCACGCCTGCGGGCTGTTTTACGGCGCAGCGCATGGCAGACGCCTCAAAGCCCTGTCTATCATATCTTCGCCGCCCCAAACTTGTTGCTCAATGACACCCTGCATGAAGTCTGGGTACGTGGGGAATTGGTGGCGCTCACACCGCGCGAGTATGAGGTGCTCCGCCACCTGATGCGCCATCCAAACCAAGCCGTCAGTAAAAGCGAGTTAGGGCAGCTTATCTGGGATGATCCGTCATCCGTAGAAACGAACCACATTGAAGTCACAATCCGCCGCCTCCGCGAAAAGATCGAAATAGATCCTTCGCATCCATGCTTGGTGCTCACGGTGCGCGGCAGTGGCTATCTATTTTCGATACCTTCGCTGACTGTACAGACGAACTAGGGAAGATGAGTATTGCTCAGAAATCAGGAGCGCTACCGGCATTATGTCGGTAGCGCTCCTGCCCATTGTCGGTCTAATTCGTGTGAGCTAGTCATCCATTGCAGCGCGCTACCAAGCTGTGCTACGCCCCGATGTAACTCTACATATTGTTCTAGCCTTCACCTGACAAATTTAGTTAAAGAAGTCAGTGGTTCAAATGCTCCCGCCTTTTGTCCCAATAGAAGACTACGCGTCCTCTTCGTGCCGTATAAAGTGGCTTTCTGGAGCGAGCTCGTACTGCCTACCCCTCAAATGCACCAGATTGAATATTTACAGGGTCGTTCTGAGCCCTATTACCACTGAGACAATTCACAATTTAACTTACCGTGGCCGATGTATCTGGTATAAATGTTAACTTTCTGAGCAAACGTATTCAAAGTTAATTGCAAGCTAATTGTAAGATACCGTTAAATAATTAACAACATTCATGATCCAGAGTATGGAGGCACCAAGCCAATAGTTCTCTCATGTTGTTGTACAATCAAGGATATAAAAATGAAATTATTTTTCCTGCAAAAATTTCCTACAGCTTCTCTTGTTCTAATTTCTTTAAGTATAGTGATCTTTGGTAGCCTAGCCGCAGTTCCGATTCACGCTGCACCTTTAATAAACGCCAATTTTAACTTACTTTCTAAGCAACCATTAGAAGAGACGACGACTTCGCTCACCATTGTCAAAGCCATTATCGGTATTCCCCCTGCCGCTGAATGGGCGCTCAGTGGACCAAATGGCGACTTCACCTTACCAGCGGCGGGTGGCTCGCAAAGCTTTACGCTTGATCCTGGGACATATCCATTGGCCGAGACGCTCAAAGCTGGCTATACCAGCACCGTCAACTGCGACAATGGTCCAAGCGGTAGTAATACGGTTAATGTTACTTTGAGTGAAGGCGAGACGGTCACCTGCACTTTCACTGCCATTGCGCAACCTGGCTCCATTCAGATCGCCAATACCGTGGTTGGTGTGGCGCCAGAGAATGATTGGCAATTTAATGGACCCGATGGGGGTTTCACATTACCAGCGACAGGTGGTGCGCAAACCTTCGCGGGGCTGACGGCTGGCGCTACCTACAGCTTTACAGAGACGAGCCAGAATAATTACACCACGACGAGTAGTTGCGATGATAATGGTGTTATGGGTAATAATCATGTCGCCATCAATCTAGCGCCCAACCAAAACGTGACCTGTACGTTTACGAATACCGCAAAACCTGGCACGATCACGATGATCGAGCAGGTGGTTGGTGCGGCCCCCAGTAACGCTTGGGATCTTAACGGGCCAGTTGGGGCATTTACACTAGCTGCCAATGGTGGTTCACAAAGTTTTATTACGACTGCTGGCGTCTACACACTGGGTCAAACACCCAAGAGTGGGTATACCACCGGTGTCACCTGCGACAATGGAGCCAGCGGGGGCAATAACGTCATCGTCAATCTGGCAGCAGGGGGACAGATTACCTGTACCTTCACGAGCAGCGCTCAACCTAGTACAATCACAGTTAGCCAAATTGTAACTGGGGTCGTGCCAGCCGATGATTGGCAATTTACTGGCCCTAATGGTCCATTCACGCTGGCTGCGGCGGGCGGTTCCACTAGTTTTGCAGCCATGCCAGGCGACAACACCCTTATTGCAGCGGTGAAAGCTGGCTATGTGACACAGGTAACATGCGACAATGGAGCCACTGGCAGCAATAGCGTCGTGGTTAATGTGCAACCAGGCAAAAGTGTTACCTGTACCTTTGCCGCCACCACGCAACGCGCCAGCCTAATCCTGATCCAGCAAGTGATTGGTACAGCACCCACAACCGTCTGGCAATTTGCTGGTCCTACTGGGCATTCTACGCTGCCGGGCAATGGCGGTACGCGCAATTTCATTGTAGCAGCAGGCAATTATGGCATCGCTCAAACCCCGAAGAGTGGGTATGCCAGCACCGTTACCTGTACCAATGGCTTCACCGGCACCAACTTAGTGACGGTAAAACTCAAAGCGGGTGACATACTGACTTGCACCTTTACCGCCACAGCCCAAATCGGGACGTTGACTATCATCAAGAAAATCGATGGCACTCCCCCGGATACAGACTGGCAATTTACTGGCCCAACTGATCCTTTCATCCTCCCTGCCGTGGGTGGTAAGAGCGAATTTACCCTGACTGCTGGCATCTATACTGTAACGGAGACAAGCAAGGCTGGGTATACGACGCAAGTCTCTTGTAGCAATAAGATCAGTGGCAGTAACAAAATTAGCGTTGATCTGAAACCAGGTAAAAATATCACCTGCACCTTTACCGATACCAATCGACCTGGCACCATTGTCCTAACGGGGAAGGTAGTAGGCACCACACCAACGAGCGCGTGGGAATATGCGGGTCCAAATGGTGGTTTCACACTACCAGCCACAGGCGGCATGGCGAGTTTCTCGGTGCCAGCAGGCAGCTACACCTTAGTCGAGACACTAAAGAACGGTTATAAAGTCTCCGTAACGTGTAGCAATAGTGCGACAGGTGAGGATCGGGTTGCACTAGTCATCCAGCCAGGCGATGAGGTTAACTGTACCTTCACCAATACAGCGATCACTACCCATGCAGCCATTCAGGCGCAGGCAACAGTGGGTACTGCCGCCAATGGCTGTGCCACCACCAATCCGCTAATTGTCTTGCCTAATACCCCTGTCTATTACTGCTTGAGCATCAAAAACACCGGTGATGTTCCCCTAACGCAGTTGCTTCTGACGCACGATGACGGCACACTCGAAGGTCAAGCACCCCTAGCCTTATCAAGCACCTTAGCCGCAAGCCAAGAAGTCAAGGTGACCAATGACTATCTAGCGGCGCTCAAGATCCCATCGCAACTAGGTCCTGTCGCCATCACCCAAGATGTGACCACGAAACTACTTGTGGTAGCGACCAATGTGCCAATGGGCGCCAATGTGGCCGGCAGTGCAACGGCTACCGTTTACATCGATACCGAGGGCGACGGCATCCCAGATAGCATTGAAGGCGCAGGTGATCCAGATGGCGATGGCATTCCCAACTATATGGACCTAGACTCCAACAATGATGGCATCCCAGATCACGACCAAGTAGGTGCCGATCCACTACATCCAGTCGATACAGATGGTGACGGTACACCAGATTTTCTACAAATGAAGGTAGCGGTTACTAACAACGATATCTTTCTACCTATGCTTGCCAGATAATAAATAATTACCGGCCATGTTAGTCCCGTAATGGGACTAACATGGCCGGTAATTAGCTGATGGCGATAGGTTTATCAATAAAAGAGAAAAATTTTCGCTCTATAGGTTGTGCCTAAGTGGTAAAGAATAGATCATTAGCTGCGCCTACCCTCGCTGTGTGGACGCGGTTTGATGGCGTAAAATTCTCCGTTTAACCGGTGCTGCCTTTGGGGTTTCTAGGGATACGTCTGCACTTTCTTCACCAGAATACGCCTCATAGACAGTCATATCGTTCACACGTCCAACAAAGTGAAAACTGTTGATTTGCTTTTGTGGTTTGGCTGGCTCGCGCTGGTGATTTAGCCAGACAAAGATACTCGCAAAGCCGAGCAAGGTAACCCCTAGCATCAGGTCGGTGCTCAATACGCCGGCTGGAATGCGAACCTCAATCACGTCGATTAGTGACAACATCGCGACAATAACAACACCAATCAAAAACCAGGTGCCTTTCGAATAAGCACTCATCGCTTGCGCTCCTTTTAGATGCAACTATTCTCAATGAAAGGCTATGCTAAGCAGTTTGCTCCGCCTTAGGCGCCAACGACCAAGCGCCATCATTAGCGATCAGTGGACGCTGTATAACATAGCAGATAACTCTATGTCATAGAATATACTCCCCAAATGGGTCAAGAGAGGATCAAAAAAAGTCCCAAGCACATCAAGAAAGTGTAAATAACCAAGAGCCAGCGAGGCAGTTACTAAGAAAACAAGGGGACACGTCGGGCTAGATATTGGCAAGGCAGTAGAATTGATTGGGGTGGACGGCTATATAGAGCGCTCGGCGGCGGTACGTAGCAGTTGCGCCACCGCCTTATGGTGGTGCTGCATACGCATTAACCACCACCAGAGAACCGTTATCAGGAGGAGGATGATCCAGGCGCCCGTGGCGAAATTGCTAACCGTCAAGTAAAGTGTGATCAGGGCGGTGATGCCGCCGCCCACGCCATTCAGCAGCAGTTTGGCAGACCAAAAACGATCATACAACAAACAACTGCCCACCATGTATATTTCGTGGGCAGGCGTCAAAGCGCCGGTTTGCATGAGCGCGCCGATGCGCTGCCAGCGCTTGGCCAACCCAATTTGTACAAAGGTAAAACAGAAAAACACGTTGATAGCGTATAAAGGGATGAGGCGATGCAGATGGCCCTGAAACAGCACGATCACCAAACTGGCCAATGCCGCCAGACCGAGCAGACCCCATTGAAAGTCTGGGCGCTCCCCCTGGCAAGTAAATTGTTTGGGTAAACACCCATCACCGGCTTGCAACGCAGCCAGACGCGAAAAATTGAGCAAACTGTGATTCGCCACCATAAGCAAGACCACAGTCACCGCGGCCAATGTCAACAGCCACAACAACCCATCACCGTAGAGCATACGCGCCACTTGCGAGATCAGCGTGCCTGTTTCCACCGGTTGCGCCAGAACCCAATCACGCAACAGGCCCATACCCAGGAACAACAAGAGTAGCAGCCCTGCATCCCAAAGCAATGTCGTGGCCCCGTTTTTGGCGCGTGCACGCTGGGTGGCCCAAGCGCCTGAGTTCAGCCGGCGTAAGAGCAAAAAGACAAAGATAAAACTTGAAGTTGGCAATAGCGCCGAGGGCGAATCGGGTGTTTTAATCACTATGCGCAGGCTACCATGCCATACTTGCCAGAAACCATCCCCAATCAGCAACAGGAGCAAAGCGACAAAACAATAGTTTGCGATGATAAAGATGGTGTTCGATTCTTTAGCGCCGCGCAAGTTTACAAAGCTAATCAATAAAATTACAAACAGGGTAAGTTGCACTTTATAGGGAAAAAGTGCGAGAAACGCATTGGCAATCTGGTCAACCGCAAAAACGATACTAATGGCAATCGTCAGGATAGCATCGACCAACAAGGCAGCACCCGCGACTCGTGCCGTTACTTCCCCCCACTGATCGCGGGCGACGATGTAGGCACCGCCACCGCTTGGGTACGCTAAAATTGTTTGGTAACAGGCCACCGTTAAAAGCAGGAGCAGCCCCGCTATCAGCACAGTGAAGGGAATGGCAAGCCAGCCATAGCGGAGACTCACCAGAGCCAACAGGAGCAGTATCACGCCACCAACATAGACCAGTGCCGAGAATGAAGCCATCGCCCCAATAATCGTCCCTGCAATTTTATTCACAATCTGATCCTTCTTGTCTATCCGTAACACTCAGTTGCCACTTAACCAGAGCCTGAGTGGGTGCTAAATCCAGATTATCTACCCAGATCAGATCAAGATTAGACCAAGATTTGGCGTAAATGTATAAAGAAAGCATCAAGATTTAAGGGCAAAACCAAGCCGAGGATCAAAAAAAAGCCTGGCGAGAACTTTCTCACCGGGCTTTTAAATAAGCGCAATCTATTCCGTTTTTGGGCTAAACCGGATGAACAAGTGCAGCTTAGCCACCCACATGGACAGCAGGGCGACGCTCGGGGTTGTGCTCGGCGCGGCGGAGCACTTCGCGCGTCACGGGGGCAATATCACCCTCGCCAAAGAGAATGAAACGCATCAGATAGTGGAGCGGATTCCCTTCGGCCCAGCCAAAGTAGATGTGCGGGATTTTATTGGTGCGGTCGCGCAAATAGATCAAAAAGGCGGCGATCGAGTTGGGCACCGCGGGCGCGTTGGCGCGGAAGATCCGATAGGGGCCGACTGTCACCCCCCGCACCTGAAGTACATCGGCAAATTCCGACGAGTCACGCACACTGATTTCCAGAAAGTAAACGTGTGCGCCAGGCGGGATATGGGTGTCTTCACGCACTTCACGTTCCTTAATCCGGTATTCTCGTTCATCGCCCTTCTGTTTGCGATTGGCAATAATTCGAATGGGACCATTGCGCTTTGCTTCTTCGACAAACTGCTGGGCCAGTTCATCCAGCTCATAACGCTGCACCCGTAGCTCCGTTGAGCGCCAGACGCGGGAAATTAGCGACGTTATGATGATCGCGCCGATAAACAGACTGGCAATTTTGATGCCTTCGGGGCGCTCATAAATGTTAACAAGCGTTGTGTAAATAAACAGCAACGTAATGAGGGCAAAGATGATGGTGCCCGACCGTGACTGGCGGTGCCAGTTCACCAGGGTCACAGCAATCGCAGCCGAGCTCATTAGCACCAATACGCCGGTTGCATAGGCGCCACCCTGGGCATCCACGTCGGCGCGAAAGATGATCGTTACGACAAAAGCAATCGCCACAAAGACCAGGACCAACGGGCGTGTCGCATTCGCCCAGTTGGGGGCCATGCCGTAGCGCGGCAGATAACGCGGTACAATATTGAGCAGACCTGCCAGCGCCGAGGCTCCGGCAAACCAGAGAATCGAAATCGTACTGAGATCATAGGCTGTGCCAAACCACTCGCCCAAATACTCATGCGCCAAATAGGCCAGGGCGCGCCCATTAGCCGCGCCACCTTCTTCAAAGGCTTCGGCAGGGATCAGCACGGTCGTCACAATACTGCTTGTGATCAGAAAAAGGCTCATGATGATGGCGGCTGTGGTCAAGAGTTTGTGCGTGTTGGCAATCCGCCCGGCAGGATTGGTTGGCGTGTCGTGCGCGTTGCCTTGCACGAGCGGCATGACCGCCACGCCTGTTTCAAAGCCAGACAACCCCAAGGCTAACTTAGGAAAGAGAATCAAAGAGATGCCCAACATCAGCAGTGGGTTGCCGTGGGCAATAAACAGGGCATTTTTCCAGTCTGCGAGCATCGTCGGGTGGGTGGCGACTTCAACGATACTGACGCCGATCACAATCACGTTCAGCAACAAATAGAGACTCACCAGCAGGACAGCGACGCCCATCGCCTCGCGAAACCCCTTGAGAAAGATCCCGCCCAAGCCTGCAATTAAAATCAACGTGATCAGAATTGTATGGTTTTGTAAAAAACCTACGGCAAAAGGGTTTTGGCGAATGTGTGCGGTAGCATCGGCCGCCGACAGCGTAATGGTGATGATAAAATCTGTCGCCAAGAAACCCAGCAAACAGAGCACGAACAGCTTGCCCTGCCACCACGGCAACAGATGTTCGAGCATGGCAATTGACCCTTCACCATGCGGGCTTTCTGCGGCCACACGGCGATAGATGGGCAACGCACCAAATAGCGTCAACAAGACGAGGACCAACGTGGCAAAAGGTGAAAGTGTGCCGGCCGCCAGGGCGGCAATCCCAGGTTGATAGCCAAGCGTAGAAAAATAATCAACGCCGGTCAAGCACATCACCTGCCACCACGGGTGGCTATGCTGTTCTTTATGGCCAGAAGAATTCGGCTGTGATTTGCTATGATCATCGAGCAACCACTGCCGAATGCCACTTCTTGTTTTATGCGTCTGTTGCGCGGCCTGTGTCATAAATAAATCCCCTTTATGCGCGGTCAAACCAACCTTCGTTACAGATGGCTGTACCGATAAAAAAATTACCTGGTCGTGATCATAGATCAAGGCGCGCGTGCAAATTGGCGCGTTGATAAATGTAGTGTCTTGCATCGCTACTAGCAAATCCGTCGGCTATTTTAGCAGCGAAGCGATGGCTGTCCAATTCGCTAACGGGCCAATCACAGGTTATTCACATCACGACTCTGTATTCGTGCTATAGGTATCAGTGTTATCGTCCCACTGGCTTTGCATGGTTTGCCAGGCTTGGTCGTGGACCTGGGCCCGTTCCATATAGGGCGCCAAGCTATGCAGCCAATGCCCTGGAATAAATAAGCGAACCGTAGGCTGCGTTGAACAGACCAATTGTTCCGCCATATGGACGGTCAGGTAATTGTCATCATCATTGACATGCACCTTCACTTCGCCAATGCGCCATTCATATTGGCGTCGGCCTTTGGGCGTCGAGATTGGTTCTTCGCCTAATTCACGCGCGACCATG
>JAPLGZ010000119.1 GCA_026389895.1 Chloroflexota bacterium
TCGTTCTGCGTGGAGCGCACCCGATAATCAACCAATTCAACCGCGGCAAATACGGGCCATACGCCAATCACAATCACGAGGCCAGCCACCGCCAGCAGCAATAAGCCCGCCAAAGGATGGCGTAGCGCAGGGGAAGTTCTATGGGGTTCCGGGGAATGCCAGGTTTTACGAAAACGGGCTAACCAATTCAATGCAAACTGTTTCCTATCCAGGTTCTTTTACGACCTCATCTTTGCAACTTGTCTTAGTATACCATGTCGCTAGGGCAAAAACTATAAGGTTTTCGGCTTATTTAAGCGGCTGGGCTAGCCGGCCAACAGGTGTTCAATGTCAGCCACGATCTCTTCGACCGGCGTGTCATAAGAATAGGTAAGTCGCCATTGGCCCTGTTGGTCAATAATATAAACATACCCACTATGATCAACAAAGTACGCGTCGGCATCCGTTGGTTGGACTTCTTTGTTCTTCTCGGAAAAGACCCCATAGCCCCGTTTTACATTGTCCAGCGCAGCAACGGGTACATTGACGCCGTAAAAAGTTTTGTTAAAAACAGGTACATAATCGGCGAGCCGCTGAGGGGTATCGCGGGCTGGGTCGGTGGATACAAAGACAAAGGCGACATCTTTGACTTTGTCACCTAATTTTTCATAAGCTGAGTTCATATTGGCCAGCGTCAGTGGGCAGACATCGGGACAGTTGGTATAGCCAAAAAAGGCGACCACCACTTTGCCCTGAAGATCGTGCAAATTAAACGTTTTCCCATCCAAGTTGGTGCCCACAATATCGGCGGCTGGCTTGGCTGGTTCGCTGACCGTGCCATGAAATTCATAAGCTTTACTGCAACTAGCCAATAGTGGGAGGGTGCAGATGGCGACGACTAAAAAAATCCACAGTGTACGTTTCATGATCTCTACTTATCTTTTCCTATTATCTTTTCCTATTATCTTTTCCTAACTATCCTGCTCATCGGCCTCAGTCTCTTCCAAAAGGCCAGCCAATAACTCGCGGATTTCTAGAAAGCAGGCGCGATTCAAATCACTGTTATACCAAGCTCGCATCTCATGCGTCAATTGATTCAGCAGTGTGGCGTACGTTTTCTGGGCGATTAAAGTTTCGCCTTCTGCCAATTTGGCATATTCTGGATGATTTTCAAACCACTCTTCCAAATAGCGTTCGGCTTCTTGGGGATGAGGCCCCCACTGACCCTGAAAGTTCCACTCCTCATCAAAGACCAACAATAAGGGTAGATCTAGGTCTCCCAAATCTTCGGCAAAATCGATCTCATCGATCAATGCGTCTACCATAGAAAGATCATCCGTGTCACGTAAAATGCCCAGCCAGAAGTGCGGAGAAGCGGCCGCCATTCGCACCAAGATTGGCAAGACGACCAGGGTATCAGGACTTTCTTCGTTAACGATCACAATAAAATTCAGAATGTCTGGGTAGGTAAGCAAAAAGGTCTGCTCGGCGAGCGGAATGCGAACTTCCTGATAGCGACCGCGCAGCAAAGGCGCGATGGTTGGCGACTTTTCCAGAAATTCTCGAAAGGTAAGGCTAGATGTAAAAGCGAGCGCCTTCTGCTGAACGCGCAAAGTTTTGAGCGCTGGCTTGTTCGCTGGCGGCTGTGCTGGTGCGATCTCTGGCATGCAATGTCCCCATGAAACTTTTGACCCAAACCCATGACAATGAATACAATGAACGCATTGTAACACAGCACCTTGAGGGAGCCTGTGTGCAACCAAACAATTTCGAAAAAAACTGTTTAAATTGACGAAAACCTTAAAGCATGTTATTTTGCCAAGCAAGATCTAGTCACCTTGCTTAGGCTTTTATCGGACTTTATCTTGTATAATAGCCATTATAAAGTAATTTTAAAATCGTTTTACAGCGAACAATTTATGTTTGTCTATCTAGCAAGAGATTTTTACAATCAAGGAGTTTAGTATGAGTTTTGAACCCTGGACCGATACGCCGGACCCACGCGAACTATTGGCGGAAAGTGATCCAGAAATTTACGATGCGATTGAGCTTGAGCGTAAACGCCAATTTAGCGGTGTCGAACTAATTGCCAGCGAAAATTATGTGTCGTCGGCGGTATTGGCGGCGATGGGCAGCGTCTTGACCAACAAATATGCCGAAGGTTATCCAGGTAAACGTTATTATGGCGGCTGCGAATTTGTTGATATAGCCGAACGAATTGCGATTGACCGCGCGAAGCAATTATTTGGCGCCGAACATGTGAATGTTCAACCTCATTCTGGCGCACAAGCTAATGCCGCGGTCTATCTAGCTTTATTAAAGCCGGGCGATCCGGTATTGGCGCTTAAGTTGGACCACGGCGGTCATCTCACGCATGGCTTTCAGCTGAACAGTTCGGGCCAACTCTATAATTTTCATCATTACGGCGTCAATCGCGAAACCGAACTGATCGACTATGACGAAGTGCAGCGCCTGGCGGAAGAGCACAAACCAAAATTGTTGGTGGCTGGGGCCAGCGCCTATCCCCGTTTCTTTGATTTTGCTCGCCTGCGGGCCATTGCCGATAGCGTTGGCGCTAAATTGATGATGGATATGGCCCACGTGGCCGGCCTCGTGGCTGTGGGTCTACATCCCGATCCGGTGCCCTATTGTGATGTCGTGACGACGACGACACACAAGACATTACGTGCGGCGCGCGGTGGCATGATCCTTTGTCGAGAAGCATACGCCAAAGATATTGACCGCGCCGTCTTTCCTGGTTCGCAGGGTGGGCCATTGATGCACATTATTGCCGGCAAGGCAGTGGGGTTGGGTGAGGCGTTGCGGCCAGAGTTTAAAACCTATCAGCAACATGTCTTGGATAATGCCCAAACCTTAGCCAAGACCTTGCAAGATGAAGGCTTGCGCATTGTCAGTGGTGGCACCGACAACCACCTCATGTTGGTCGATTTGGGTGTGTTGGGCAAAGATGGGCAAGGTGTGGAGATCACGGGCAAGGGCGTCGAGAAGGCCCTGGATAAAGCGAGTTTGCACTGCAATAAGAACATGATTCCGTTTGATCCAAAGCCTGCACTCGTGACGAGTGGTATCCGGCTCGGCACACCCGCCGCCACGACACGGGGCCTGGGCGCGGCCGAATTTAAGCAAATCGGCCACTGGATCGCCGCTATTGCGCGCGAACCCCAGAATGCTGCCTTGCAAACGCAGACAAAACAGGATGTATTAGCCCTGGTAGAAAATTTCCCGGTGCCAGGTTAAACAATCAAGCTCTAGAATGGTAAGACAGGGCAACAGCCCAGACGAAGACTGTTCTCTTGTCTTACTGCCTATAGCTTTACTGTCCAACCCTCACTTCAAAAAGTGTCTCTTCTCTATCGCGCAACCACGACGTATAAAGGCATTTATGTATATAGAATCGGTCATTCCCCCAGTTAGCTACAGTCGCCGCGAACAAATCGGGTGGTATTTCTATGACTGGGCGAATTCGGCTTTTTCTACCACTGTAATTACAGTCTTTTTAGGACCTTATTTGACCTCTGTCACAAAAAATGCCGCTGATGCACAGGGGTTTGTCCATCCATTGGGCATCAAGCTCTATGCGGATTCTTTTTTCTTGTATATGGTTTCGCTGTCTGTGGTGCTGCAAGTTTTTTTCTTGCCTGTGCTCGGGGCCATTGCGGATTATTCCAACCTTAAAAAGCAGCTGCTGGCTGTTTTTGCCTATATCGGTGCTTTTGCCACCATCGGGATGTATTTTCTGCACGGGCGTAACTATCTGTTGGGTGGCACACTTTTCCTCATTGCTAATTTGAGCTTTGGCGCTTCGATTGTCTTTTATAATGCGTTTTTGTCAGAGATCGCTAGCCCCGACGATCGTGATCGGGTCTCATCGCAGGGTTGGGCCATCGGTTACCTGGGCGGCGGCTTATTGCTGGTGCTCAATTTGATCCTCTACCTGGGGCGCGATTCGTTTGGTGTTGCTACAGAGTTGGCGGTGCGCATCAGCCTCGCTTCAGCGGGAGTTTGGTGGGCCATTTTTACGATTATTCCCCTAGTCGCAATTCGGTCACGGCGCGCAGCGCGCCAATTGCCAGCTGGTGAACATTTTTATACAATTGGCTTTAAACAACTCCGCCATACCTTCAGCCAGTTACCCAAATATCCGCACACGATGCTCTTCCTGATCGCTTATCTGCTCTATAATGATGGCATCCAGACCGTGATTGCCTCCTCGACCCAGTTTGGCAGTCAAGAGTTAAAACTGAGCCAGCAGACGCTCATTAGTTCCATTTTGATGGTGCAATTTGTGGCTTTTGGGGGCGCGTTAGCCTTTGGCTATCTGGCAAAGCGGGTTGGCACAAAACGGGCGATTATGCTAAGCTTAGTGATCTGGACGGGGACGATTTTTGCCGCTTATGCCTTTGTACAAGCCGATAGTCCTTTCCAATTCTATGTGCTCGCTGCGGTGATCGCCATCGTTTTAGGCGGTAGTCAGGCCCTCAGCCGTTCGGTCTTTTCGCTGATGATTCCGCAGGGCCAGGAAGCAGAATATTTTAGCTTGTATGAGGTAAGTGAGCGCGGCACAAGTTGGTTGGGTCCGTTGGTCTTTGGCCTGGGGCTTCAGTTTACCGGTAGTTATCGCGTGGCAATTTTGTCGGTGGTGATCCTTTTTTTCCTGGGCTTAGCCGTTCTGAGTCGCGTCAATGTACGCCGAGCCATCGTCGAAGCCGGCAATGTTGCGCCAGAACGTGTATAATGGGGCGTGAGCTAAGCCCGACTTGCGTTGGCTAGCTGGGTTGGA
>JAPLGZ010000364.1 GCA_026389895.1 Chloroflexota bacterium
TCGACGAGTGATGTGCCGAGCATGGCTACGATCAAGAGTGGCGCGCCGCTCTTTAGTGACGACTTCCGCCGCGATAGCAAACAATGGCGTGTCGATTCTGGTCAAGACGATGTAACCTTCGCCTACAGCCAACGGGCTTTCCACATCAAAGTAGATGCGCCCCAAACATTTACGTGGAGCACAGGGAACGTCACGGTCACCAATTTTCTGGCCGAGCTAGATGCCCAATTTGTGGCCGGCACCCCAGATGTAGAGGCGGGCTTGATCTTTGGCCTGGTTGACGAAGAGAATTACCAGCTGTTTGCGATTAAAAAGTCGGGACAATACGCATTACTGAAAAAGGTTGCAGGCGAATGGGAGACCCTCGTCGACTGGACAGCATCAACGGCCATTGATACGCGCGAAGAAGCCGTTAATCACCTCGGCGTCCTGGCCGCAAATTCAACGATCACCCTGATGATCAACGACGAAGCGTTGGAGACAACACCGGATGAATCCTTGGGTACAGGCCAGATCGGGCTAGCCGTGGGGACAGCTGACCAGCCAGGCGCAGAGGTCGCCTTTGACAATGTGAAGCTTTGGGCGGTAAAATAACGATTACATTTGTTAGATAACGACCTTGCCTTAAAAGACCCCTCCCTAGCCTTCCGCCATAGGGAGGGGTCTTTTACCCATTAAGCACCCCACCCAAAGGAGAAGAAAAACCAATGAGATTGGTTCAATTTAAAGCGGTAGATGCCACGCGCAAAGTCGGGTTGGTCAATGAAGATGGACGCTCGCTGCAAGTTTTGCGCGATACGCTGCGCGTCTACGATTTGGCGCTAGAAGCGGAGAAACTTGGGGTTGGCCTGGCCCAACTGGTCAATACCAAACTGAGTGACGAGACGGTTGACTATGAGCAAGTGATTGCCGACAATCGCCTGCTGCTCCCGCTCGACCATCCAGACCCCGCGCATTTTATTGTCTCGGGCACGGGCCTCGACCACTTGGGCAGTGCGCAGGCGCGCGACTCCATGCACGTCAAGCTCAACAGCGACGAATTAACCGATTCGATGAAAATGTTCAAGTTGGGCTTAGAAGGCGGCAAACCGGCAGCGGGCGAAGTGGGGGTTGCCCCGGAATGGTTCTACAAGGGCGATGGCCGTTGGCTTGTTGCGCCCGGCCAGCCCTTAGAATTACCCGCCTTTGCTTGGGATGGCGGCGAAGAGCCGGAATTAGTCGGTCTTTATGTGATTGGTCATGCCAGCACGGTCTTGCGCGTAGGCTTTGCGCTGGGCAATGAGTTCTCGGATCACGTGTTAGAACGCCAGAACTACCTCTATCTGGCCCATTCCAAGTTGCGCAATAGTTCGTTTGGTCCTGAATTGCTGGTGGGCGAGGCTCCCGCCAATATTGTCGGCGTCTCACGCTTGCTGCGTGATGGCCAGGAGCTCTGGTCTGGCGAATTTTTGACGGGTGAAGCCAATATGACCCACACGCTCGCCAATATTGAACATCATCACTTCAAATACGCGGCTTTTCGGCAACCAGGCGATGTCCACTGTCACTATTTTGGCACAGCCACGCTAAGTTTCGCCGCCGGGATCAAGCCCCAACCAGGGGACGTTTTCGAAATTTCAGCGGCGCCCTTTGGCCGTCCGTTGCGCAATCAATTGGTGGCCAGCAGCACCGCCAATAAACTTGTTCCGATAAAGACGCTTTGACATCAAAGTCGGTCACCGCTTGCCGCGTGAAAGTATTGGATATTCTTGATGTCAAGAAACCTAGCTTATCACGCGATAAGCGGTGACCGACGATAGAGGACAAAGGTTTATTGATGAAAATTGACCTATCACCCGTCGATGCGTTGCTGAACGACGCGATCAGACGCCGTTGTCCAGCCGCACAACTAGAAATTCGCCTGAATGGGAAAATGATTGGCTCACGGGCCTATGGTTGGCTTGATCCCGAAACACGCCAACAACCCACGCAACGAGAAACGCAGTTCGATTTAGCCTCGGTGACCAAACTTTTTGTCGTCACTGCCTTCATGACGCTGGTGGAGGCCGGTGTGGTCGCGCTAGATCAGCCCGTGTATACAGTGTTACCTGCGTTCACCGGCCTTCGCCCCATCCAGCCCTATGAGAACCCGTTACAACTGGGCGATCTAGTTCAGGTGACGGATGCGGTGGGGACGATTGACGCCAGCACCATCACCTTTCGGCACTTGTTGACCCATACATCGGGGCTGCCGGCCTGGCGACCGCTCTTCAGGCAAGCCGATGCGACGGCCGCCCGCCAGATGGCACTGAGCACCTTCTTTTCTTCTCCGACTGGCGCCCACATTGTTTATAGCGATATTGGTTTAATTCTGATAGGGCTGGCAGTCGAACAATTGACCGGGTCGGTGCTAGCCGATGCGGTGCAACAGCGCGTGACTGATCCGCTGGGCCTACATCAGACACGCTATCACCCGCTTGGCAACGCCTCAATCAATCAAAACAATAGCGCCCCCACCGAATTCTGCCAGTGGCGGCAACGGCGCATTGTCGGCGAAGTCCACGACGAAAACGCCGCGCGCCTGGGTGGTGTGGCTGGGCATGCGGGGCTCTTTTCGACGGCGATAGATGTCGCCACTTTTGGGCAGATGTTTCTGGATGGTGGTCAGCCACTGTTACGGCCAGAAACGGTGCAAGAAATGACACGTTTACAGGCCGAAGACGGTGACATCCGGCGCGGCTTGGGCTTTGCGCTCTGGTCGCCTGACCCCGAAGCGAGTGGCAACCCTTTCAGCCAACGTGCCTTCGGCCACACCGGTTTTACCGGCACCACATTATGGATCGACCCGGCGCGTGAACTAGTGGTTGCCCTGCTGACGAACGATGTTTATTATGGTCGCGCCGGGCGTGAGATTGGCGCGTTGCGCGTGGCGGTGCATCGCGCGGTGGTAGAGATTATCGATCGGTTACTCGTCTAATTATTCGTATAGTTTCCTCGTCAACTTATCTCATGGTATAATATAGCCATGACTATTCACATTCTTGCGCCCGATGTCGCCGCCAAGATCGCGGCCGGTGAAGTCGTGGAGCGGCCCGCGAATGTGGCCAAGGAATTGATTGAAAATAGCCTGGATGCCGGCGCCACCGAGATTCGTGTCGAAGTGCGCGAGGGTGGCACGCGTCTGTTGCGTGTGATCGACAACGGGCATGGGATGCGCGCCGACGAAGCGCCGCTGGCTTTCCATCGCCATGCCACCAGCAAGTTAGAGAGCGCCGACGACCTCTATCAGATCGCCACATTCGGTTTTCGCGGCGAAGCACTCTATAGTATTGCCGCAGTCAGCCAGGTCACCTTGACCACGCGCCATAAGTCCGAAGATTTTGGCACCCAAATGCGCGTGGAAGGTGGGCAAATTACGGCGCAAGGTCGCGCCGGCACGCCCGTTGGCACCATCGTCAACATGGAACATCTCTTCTACAATGTGCCGGCCCGCCAAAAATTCTTGCGCAAAGCTGCCACAGAAGCCGGCCAAATCAGTGCGATCCTGCAAAGTTACGCCCTCGCTTATCCCGACCGCCGGTTTAGTTATATCAATGATAACCGTCTGGTCTTTCAATCGACGGGCAGCGGTGATCTATTTGATGGGCTGGTCAAAGTCTATGGGCTAGAAATGGCCAAACAGATGGTGCCGGTTGGCAGGCCAGCGGCCAAGCCGCAAATCCAGGCCATCGAGATTGATATTCCGCTGGATAATCTAGAAGACGACGTTGATTTTATGGATGAGGCGCTGATCAACGAGGTGGCGCGCCGCGCCCAAACCGCAGCGCCACAAACGGCCATCAAAGTTTCTGGCTATGCCAGTTTGCCGACCCTCACACGCCCCAATCGCAGCAATATTGAAATTTTCGTCAACCGGCGTTATGTAGAAAACCGCGACATTACCCACGCGGTGGTCCAGGCTTATCATACCCTGTTGCCGGTGGGGCGTTATCCGGTGGCGGTGATTCTGGTGGAGATTGATCCGAGCGAGGTCGATGTCAATGTGCATCCCCAGAAGACTGAGGTGCGTTTTGTCAATGAACGCGCCGTCTTTAGCGCCGTGCAAAAGGCCGTGCGGCGTGTGGTGGTGGATCAGGCGCCCGTGCCCGATTTGACACTGCCCAGTCAGGCGCCTCGCTCGTCGTCCGCAGCGCCAATGGCAACGACTGAACAATGGCGCAACACCACCCAGTGGGGTAACCCTACGCAGTGGGACACGCCACCAGCGAGCACCGCCAACGCCGCGCAACCGACACTAAACATACCCGAAAAAACGGCACCATTCACACAGTTGGAGGCAACAAAAACGACGCCGCTGGATCTGCAGCCTGCGCCACCCGTTGCAGACCAAGCGTCATTGCCGCTGCCCACTGCGCCACCGCCCCCATCCGCGCCAACGCGCCAGCCGTTGCTCAGTGAACGGAATTCACAGTTGCCGCCCTTGCGGGTGGTAGGCCAAGTGGGCGCGATGTATATTATTGCCGAAGGTCCAGAGGGGCTATACCTGATCGACCAGCACGCGGCCCA
>JAPLGZ010000439.1 GCA_026389895.1 Chloroflexota bacterium
GTTTACTATCCAGATGGACAGTAAAATTAAGCTGGCCCGGTCGATCACAATAGAGATGGAGCACAATTGCTTGGGCCGGAGCGCTGACAAATGCCTCGCGCAGAAAAGTTGTGTCTTTGACGCGGTATTGTACAGTCGCCACCGCCGTATCCAGGTCTAGATCCCGATAATAATCGCGGATCGTGCCATCGTGGACGACGCTCACATGCAGATCGCCGAGCGGCTGGTAAGATTGTGTAAAGACCCCTTGTAATTGCTTGGCCAGTTGATCGGCTTCGCCAAAGTTACCCGCAAAAATTGCCTTGCGTAGATCCGGCAATGCGGCTTTTGCACCAGGCGTATTCCATTCACGTCGAGCACCGGACCAAAGCGTATCTTCATTGAGTTGCAAATGCTCCTGTTCGGCGCCACCAAAGACCATTGCGCCAAGCCGACCATTGCCAATGGGTAAAGCTTCCACCCACTGGGCAGCAGGTTGGCGATACCAGAGTTTTAGTTGAGGGGATGACATGGGAAGCTCCTTGGGTAGGTGATGGGTGATAGGTGATACGTGATGCGTGATGCGTGATAAGTGATGCGTGAAAAAGGTCATTTGATCTCACTCATCACTTATCACGCATCGCTTATTAATCTCTCTGCCACAAAGCGGTGGCTCAACGCGCGAAAACGACCCCAGTCGGCCCAGTCGGGTGCGCTGTCGCCAATATTTTCCAGCGTAGCGGCGATTGTTGGCAAATCGGCGGGTGGACGCCATTGCCAGTCGGCGATGTTCTCTTCGGGATCTTGGGGATCTAATGCCGCCTCAGCGGGCATTTGGACCAGAAAGGCATAGGTCGCAAAATAATCAGTTCGTTGTAACGTTCGGTGCACAAGTTCATAGGCCACCACGCCGAGAAAACGTTGCACCTGCACTTGATCCGCACCGGCTCCGACAATGAGGCCAGTCTCTTCTTGGATCTCGCGCGCCAATGTCGCTTCCACCGGCTCCCCGACATGAATGCCACCGGTGGGCAACCGGTACGCGCCGGCGGGATAGTAGGTTTTGATATGCAAAAGTAGGGCTTGGGTTGGATCACCGCGGTGCATGACATAACAGATTTCAGCTCGCCGCTGGTCGCTTGTCAACAACTGGTGATTGCCGGTCAGGAAGGGATCATCTACATCCAGACGATACTTCTGGGCGGCGACGGGTCCCCACTTTTCGGCTAACAGCGCCAACTCTGCGGGTTCCACTGACTTTTTAAAGTTCATGAAATTTCCTTATTGACGGTTGTTGATGTGCGACAATGAAAGGTGGATAAACCCCTACGCTGCACGCTAGCCTATTTTACCATCCACCACGCCTGAACCTGATTATTCACGCGCCACGGTCCTGGCAATTGGCCGCGTAGTGCGCTGGTAAAGGCCCAGGTAGTCGGTTGGCTGCCGATGAAGATATAAGGCGTCATTTCGGCCAGGCGCTGCTGAACTTGGCGATAGCGTTGGGCGCGATCTATAACCGAACAACCTGGCAACTGGTCTGCTTCGTCGAGCCACTTGTCCACTTCGGCGTCTTGAAAACTGACAAAATTTGTACCCGTGCCTGGTCTATCAGCACGGCTCTGCCAGAAGTTGCTCGTCGCCGGATCGGGGCCGACATTGTCCCACCCAATGATCACCATATCGTAGGTCTGATTTAACAACGTATCGCTCAACTGTGCAAAATCGACTGCCCGAAATTGAATGTCAAAGCCGAGTGTCTTTAATTGCTCCTGGACTAATTCACCGATCCGCACGCGCAGAGGGCTGTCACTATTCGTCAACAAAGTGAGGGTAAGCGATAGGCCAGCTTTTTCACGCACGCCATCTTGGTTGGTATCAACCCAGCCAGCCTGCTCTAACAATTGTTGCGCAGCCGTCGGATCAAAGGTGGGCGGGTTCAACGCATCAGTCTGGGCCCAGCTGATGCTAGGCGGCAAATAACTGGTGACTCGTTCACCATTGCTCTGGTAGACATCGCTGATCAGGCGCGTGTAATCCAAGGCATGGCTCAACGCCTGCCGAACGCGCCCATCACCGAGAATGGGGTGGGGCGCTTGGGGAATAAGTGCGCCGCTGGCATCCTGGCCCGGTTGCGGCTGGGCGGGATCAGCCAAATTGAGGGCGATGAAACTGTATCCTCGACTGGGGGCACGATAGACACCAAAGGTAGGCTCAAAGGCCAGTTTTTTCACCAGCGCTGGCTTGACCTGGATCAAGTCCAACCGTCCGCCAAACAGACCCTGCAACTGTGCTTGCGGGTCGGCAATCACATCAAAGCGCCAACCTTCGAGCAAGGGGGCACCGTGCCAGTAATCAGGGTTGCGCTTGAGGCTGATTTCTGCACCGGGTGTCCACTTGTCAAACAAGAAAGGACCGGCACTCACGGTAGGCACCTGATTGAGCGGGTTGCTCTGGATATCGCTGAAATCGGCAGCGTAGTGATGGCTGGGTAAAAGCGGCTGGCGGAGCAGGTGCGGCGCGGCGCAGTTTGCGGTGCGAAAGGTAACGATCACGGTCTGCTCGTCAGGCGTCGCTAGCTTTTCAATCTGCGCCATGTTCGCGCGAAAAGGGCTCTGGGCGGCCGGATCGGCCAAGGCGTCATAGGTAAATTTGACATCTTGGGCTGTGACCGGCTGACCATCACTCCAAAAAATAGTATTCCGCAAATGAAAGGTGTAGACCCGTCCCGCTTCGGGACCGCTGTCTGTCACAGTCCAACGCTCGGCCAGTTCCGTCGTTGTGATCAGGCCAGTCTGCGCGTCTATCCCCAACAAGCTGGGGAATAATTGTTCGGCCACCAGTTGGCTCGTGCGATTCGTGGTCAGAAGTGGATTTAAAGTATCGGCATCTTGATCAACCGCCTGGCGCAGTACGCCGCCTGTTTGTGGGCTTGGTTTGGCGAGAGCCCGATCCGCGGGGGGCGTATAGGGCTTGAACGGGATGCTGGTGGCAATCTCGGTCAGCACCTGCGTAGCGGTTAAGGTTTGTTGCGCCGCCAGGGCCTGGGTTGGCAAGGTAGGGGTAGGTGTCGCTACGGTGGTGCTGCGTGAGAACAATATCCAAGTGCTCACACTGGTAACCAGAGCAAGCACGAGCACTGCTGTGAAAAGAATGAGCCAAACGCTTTGCCGCGACACGCAGGGATTCTAACGTAAGGTGCGCTCAACAGCAAATAAAGACCGCGCCTTTTGCGCCTTTACGCCTATAAACATTGGATTATTTTTGATTCCTGAGCATCGGATCCAGCGCATCGCGCATACCGTCACCAAGCAAAAAGATCGACAGGGTGGTCATAAAGATAAAGATGCCTGGTGCGATCACCAGCCAGGGCGCGTCGGTAAAGTTGCCAAGCGAACCCTGCATCATGTTGCCCCAGCTCGGCAAGGGAGGGCCAATGCCAACGCCCAGGTAGCTGAGCCCGGCCTCGGCAATAATCGCGCCGGCAATGTTAAAGATCGCCGAGACAATAATGATCGATGAGACGTTGGGCAAGATATGTTGGCGCATGATCCGCCAACTTGAGTTGCCAATCGCCCGGCTGGCCAACACATATTCACGTTCGCGCACCGAAAAAATCTGGCCCCGAATCAGGCGCGAAAGTCCGGTCCAACCAAAGATACCGAGCAGAAAAGCCAATCCTTCTGGCCCTGGTTGGAAGATGCGCGCCAGAATGATCAGCAGGAAGAGCAGAGGAATGCTGCCAATGGTCATAATAACGGCATTAATAACATCGTCGATCCAGGTCGTGGCATAATAACCACTGATCAAACCCATCAGGACGCCCAACGTCATCGAAACAAAGGCAACAAAGATGCCAATCCGCAATGAAATACGCCCGCCATAAATGCCGCGGGTGAGCACATCGCGGCCCGCTTCGTCGGTGCCCATCCAGTGACATTGACCCGTTGGCAGGCTGAAACAGGCGCCGATGCCGCTAATAGAATTGCGCGCAATATCGCCCCAGAGCCCCCATTGACAGCCGCTGTCTGTCCCGCAACTGTTAGAAAAATCCTGAAACTGTGGCCAGGCGTCACTAGCCCAGGTTGGTGGTTTGTTACGGGCGCGCAGATCGGTGGCGGTTGGGTTGAAGCCCAACAGATGCGCGCCGAGCCAAGAAGCACCAAGCGCAAGGCTGACGACAAAGATCAACAGACAAAGCGCAAAAAGCGTGATCTTATCGCGATAGATCTGACGCCAGACGGCAACCCAATAGTTTTGCACCTTCGCCACGCGCAGCGCAGGATCGGGGCGGGCAGCAGCAATCGTTACTGTACTTTGTGCCATACACAGTTTTATCCACAGATTCCACAACGTTTACCAACAGAGGCCCAGAAGCTTACACCGCTATCCTTCTGCCCCTGGCAAATTTAGCCTAGCACTTGCGCAATTCATTTATGTACTTTGTCGATCATAGCGCACCCTGGGATCAACGACCCCATAGAGAATATCGACGAACAGCAACCCAAGGATGCCCAAAAACGAACTGATTACAAAGAGGGCCATCATCAGTGGATAGTCACGGCTGTTGATCGCATCAATGGTCAGGCGCCCCATGCCAGGCCACGAGAAGACAATCTCAAAGAGCAGCGAACCAGAGAGGACCAGCAAAAAGATCCCCCCCAAACCGGTTACAAAGGGCATCATGGCATTGCGCAAGACATGACCAATAATGACAGCGCGAGCGGGCAGCCCTTTGGCATGTGCAGTGCGTACGTAATCTTGATTTAAAACTTCTAACATTTCAAAGCGCAAGATGCGTGAGAACCCGATCCAACCGCCAATCGCGCTGACTGTCGCCGGCAAAATCAGATGATGCACCCGATCCCAAAATGAACCGTCGCCAATATCTTGCATGCCACTCAACGGCACCAGTTTTAAGTAGCCACCCAGAAAGATCAGCAGCAACAGGCCAATCCACCACTCAGGCACCGTATTCAAGAGCACCGTCGAGATCCGGATCAGGTTATCCAGCCATTTGCCACGGTAGAGCGCCGAGAGAATCCCCAACGGGATACCGATCACAGCGCTGATCACAAGGCTGCTAAAAGCCAATAGAAAAGTAGCCGGCATGCGCTCGACAATCAAACTGATCACAGATTGACCCTGATAGTGAAAAGAACGGCCAAAATCCAGCCGAATAATCCCGTGGCTACAGGCATCTGAGGAATTTAGGCAGCGTCCGCTGCGCCAAAATGGCGTCTGCGGGAGTAGATCTTCACCAAAGGCCCAAGCGGCATATTGCACCGGGATCGAACGATCTAGCCCATAGAGGCGTGTCAACCGGCCAATATCAGCCAATGACCGTTTGGGGTCATCATCCATAAATTGGAGTGGCCCGCCGGGAGCAGCCTGATAGATCGTAAAACCGATCAGGGTCGTGACCCAGAGCAGCGCCAACGATTGAATGCTGCCACGAATGAT
>JAPLGZ010000661.1 GCA_026389895.1 Chloroflexota bacterium
CTTCGTTGTAAAGCCCGGCGATAAAGAGCACTTTGTCTTTTTCGTTGCGAGGTGTGCCGTGTTTATTGCTGCCTGGCCGGCGCCGATCCAGATAGGCTTGGACAACCGCGCGGCTGATCCTGAGACCTGGCGGACAACCAAACACAATCGTGCTAATGGCCGGACCATGTGATTCGCCTGCACCGGCCACCCCAAACAGGGGGCCTCCCAGAATTTCCATAAGTACTTTTGCCCTGTCGGTTGAAAACGCATCACCAATCGCCTGCACGGCATGCGTTAGAAAGAAGCTGCTCAAAAGTAACGTGCAGTATACACCAAAATGCCAACTTGCACCTACTGGCGATAAAAGAAAGGTGCTTCTGGCATTCGCCAGAAGCACCTTTATACCTACCTGATTTTTGTCAATGGCCGGCCTCGATTAACCGGGGTGGACTAAGAAGATCCACCAGAGAATAATCGGTAAGGCCAGTGAGGCGATCCCAAAAATCACCCAGCTACCATACACACCCAGGCGGCCCATCGTTCCCTCGGGCTCGGCATGGTGATCTTCATTGGGATTGGCATGGCCGGGAATGCCGCCACTCAGCGGCTTGTCGGCCTCTAGACCGTTGGCAATGAGAAAAATCCAACCTGCAATTACAATTAGCCAAAGTGCATCGCGAATAAACGTTTCGAGCACTGAATTTACCATGATTAAGCTCCTTTCACCGGTTTCACCGTTGCCGCTACCTCTGCCGCTACCTCTGCCGTTTCATCTTTGAATTTTTCCAGATGCAGTGGCACCACGGTCGTCACGACGCCGTCAATGTCACCCAATGCCAATTGTTCAATAAAATGAGCGTTTTGATGCAGAATTTGTGACATCGGGTTGCCTGTCCGCAATTGACCAACGACTACCTGAATAAAGCCGCCAGGATTATTCCTGAGCCGCTTTTCTACATAGGCGCGCAACGGGCGCGTCAAGCTGCGATAGGGCGAAGCCACAACGACAAGCTCACCGATGCCTACCCGCTCGCACCATTTGCGTTTGATATCCTCGACCCGTTCTTCGTGTACAGCAATGTGGACGGGTGTCCAGGGCACGCCCAGCGAATTGGCAAATTCAACCAAACGCAGCGTCTCGCGATGGACATCCCCCACCAGCACAATTGTCTCTAAACGGCGCTGCCGTTGGGTTATATGCTGGCCGGCTGTGCTCAAAATGTGCGCCACATCTTTATAATGGCGATGAATGCGCATGAAGAGCAGCAGGAGGCTTGGGATCAAGATCACGATGATCCAGGCCCCACTGGTAAACTTCGTCACCAGGAAAATTACCGTTACAATGGCCGTGACCAGGGCGCCAAAGCCATTCAGCAACATTTTATAATTCCAGTGGCGGTCGTAATGAAGGACGCTGCCCATGGTGGGAATTTCGTTGCTGGTCGTCAATTCGCCCGTTTTCATCAGCTTGCCAATCCGCAGCCAGCGTTTGGCCATGCCCGACTGTGACATCGTAAAGCAGAGGAAAACACCAATCGCATAGAGCGGGATCAAACGGCTCACACTGCCTTGGAAGATGATGATCAGCAAGCTGGCAAAGGC
>JAPLGZ010000843.1 GCA_026389895.1 Chloroflexota bacterium
AGCTGAAGCCGTGGCTGGTGATTCGGTGATCTTGACCCTGAGTGATGAAATTGACATCAGTCGCGGGGATATGATCGTCCGCAAGCATAATCTCCCGCAGGTGGGCAATCAATTAGAATGTATTGTTTGCTGGATGGATGAAGAGCCGATGAATCTGAAGGGCTCTTATATTTTGCAACATACAACCCATCAGGTGCGCGCGTTTATCAACGAAATTAATTATCGTATCGACGTGGATACCCTCCATCGCGAAACGGTAAAAACTCTGCACCTAAATGAGATTGGCCGCGTTAAGATCACCACGACGCAATCTTTGTTCTTCGATCCCTACCAACTAAATCGCAACACTGGCAGCTTTATCCTGATTGACCCCACGACCAACGCCACGGTCGCCGCTGGTATGATTCGCCGTCGCGCCCGTGGTTTAGATGAAGTCGTGCCGCAACAACCACAACGCCAAGTTTCTAGCAATGTGGTTTGGGAGAGCAGTCAATTGACCCGTGGGGCGCGTGAACGCCAAAATGGGCACGATGCTGCGGTGCTTTGGTTTACGGGGCTCTCGGGCTCCGGCAAATCAACGGTGGCCCGCCAACTGGAAAAGCGCCTCTTTGATATGGGGTGCCACACCTTCTATCTGGATGGCGATAATGTTCGCCATGGGCTTAACGGTGATTTAGGTTTTTCTGACCAAGATCGCAAAGAGAACATCCGGCGTGTGGCCGAAGTGGCCCGCTTGGCTTTTGAACATGGCAACCTGACCTTATGCACCTTTATTTCGCCTTTTGCCGCCGATCGGGCCGCTACCCGAGCGTTGCTGCCGGAAGGGCGTTTCATTGAGATCTATGTCAAATGTGATCTAGAAGTAGTCAAGCGCCGCGATCCAAAGGGGCTTTATGCGAAAGCCCTGCGCGGTGAGATCAAGGAATTTACCGGCGTCTCCTCGCCTTATGAAGCACCAGTGAACCCCGAAATCTTGGTGGAAACGGATGTGCAAAGCGTTGAAGAGATCGTTAACCTTATTATTGAAGAATTGGTCCGTCGTGGGCTTGTCCAGATGTAAGCTAGTATAGATGCTGTTTACACTCCCTGTTGCTGAATAGTAGCTGGTAGTGTAAACAACGTCTACACCCTATTCTGATCTAGGACATTACGATTGCCTTAGAGTGTGGTTGAGCTTGGAGAATATGCAATGAAAGAATCACTGCTGAACAAGTTTCAAACCCGTCATGCGCATATTGCTGTGATTGGTTTGGGGTATGTAGGTTTGCCACTCGCAGTCAATTTTGCTCAAGCTGGCTACCGAGTCACTGGCATTGATCTCGATCAGCGGAAGATTGATAGTATCAACCGCGGTGAGTCCTATATTGAAGATGTGCCAACTGTCACTGTGATGGCCCTCGCAACGGCTGAAGTAGCAAACGTCCCCCCGAACAATCAAGCGCTGCCGATATCCGCCGTTGAGGTTAAACGTCAGCGCCAGCTTTCTGCGACCACCGACTTTGCTGTGCTAGCTGACTGTGATGCTGTCTCCATTTGTGTGCCTACGCCACTGAACAAAACCGGCGACCCGGATGTTTCTTTTATTGTGGCGGCCACTGAGCAAATTGCGCGTTATCTGCACAAAGGTATGGTAGTGGTGCTGGAATCGACTACCTATCCAGGGACAACGACCGAAGTCATGTTGCCGCGTTTGGAAGAGAACGGCCAAAATTTACGGGTGGGGGAAGATTTCTTCCTGGCCTTTTCGCCCGAACGCGTGGACCCAGGGCGCACAGACTGGATGACGCACAACACGCCGAAGGTGATCGGTGGCGTGACGCCGGCCTGTTTAGAAGTGGCCAGCGCCTATTACGGTCAAGCGATTGAGACGTTGGTGCCGGTCTCGTCACCGGATGTGGCCGAGCTGGTCAAATTGTTGGAAAACACATTCCGCTCGGTGAACATTGGGTTGGCCAACGAGTTATTGCTCATGTGCGACAAATTGGGGCTAGATGCCTGGGAAGTGATCGACGCGGCTGCGACCAAACCCTTTGGTTTTATGAAGTTTACCCCTGGTCCAGGGCTAGGCGGTCATTGTATCCCGATTGATCCACACTATCTTTCGTGGAAGTTGCGTACGATGAAATACAACGCACGTTTCATCGAACTCGCCAGCGAGATCAACACCGAAATGCCCCGTTATTGGGTCCAGAAGGTGCAGGATGCTCTAAATGATGTCGGCAAAGCGGTGCGAAATAGCCATATTTTAGTGCTTGGCGTGGCTTACAAAAAGAACGTGAGCGACATGCGCGAATCGCCGGCGTTGGACATTATTCACTTGCTCGAAGAAAAAGGTTCGCACGTCATTTATCACGACCCGCACATCCCCTCTTTTCACCATGAGGGCATGGAGATGGTGGGGGTGCAAGATTTGGATACTGCCATTAAGATGGCTGACTGTGTGGTCATCGCGACCGATCATTCGGCCTATGACTGGGCTGATATTGCGCGCAAAGCACCCCTCATTGTCGATACACGGCATGTGATCTGATCCACCAATAAAAGCAACAAACTGATCAAAAGACGGGAGAAACTTACCAAGATTTTTTTGCTGGTCTTGGTAAGTTTCTCCCGTCTTTATTCGTTGCTTTTGATCCTTAGCGGCCTATTTTATCTGTGTCCAATCCCTAGCAAGCGCAACAATCTGCCCAAAAATGTCTGGGCAGCAGGTCGACTATGCGGGTGCGCACTTGGGTGAGGCATGGGTAGCGCCGTTGTCATGGCTGTCTGAAAAGCTCGCGCTTCTTCTGTATCCGCAACGCGCCATCTCGGCATGAACGGCATCTCTTCTGGCCGATTATCATTGAGACTTTCTACATCGGACTCGACTGTTCCGATGACGATGGGCTGCTTGTTGCCTGTTTCCTCGCTCACACCCTCTTCATCAATGCGATAGTGTTTACCCGCAATGTGATCAAACCAGTGGTCAGGCTCCCAGTGATAGGCTG
>JAPLGZ010000026.1 GCA_026389895.1 Chloroflexota bacterium
GATCGCGGTTTTGTGGCCGCCACGGCGCACATTCGCGGCGGCGGCGAGCTCGGGCGCCATTGGTACGAAGAGGGTAAATTGCTGCACAAGAAAAATACCTTTACCGATTTTATTGCCTGTGCCGAACATTTGATTGCCCAAGGCTATACCACACCCCAAAAGTTGGTGATCCGCGGCCGCAGCGCGGGTGGTCTGTTGATGGGGGCCGTGACCAATATGCGCCCCGATCTCTTTGCCGGTGTGATTGCGGGCGTTCCCTTTATGGATGTCATCAATACCATGCTTGACCCTTCGATCCCGTTGACCGTGGGTGAATTTGAGGAATGGGGCAATCCAGCGGATAAGCAGTTCTATGAATATATGAAATCCTATTCACCCTACGATAATCTAACGACCCAAGCTTATCCTCACCTCCTCGTCACAGCCAGTTTGAATGATCCGCGTGTGCAATATTGGGAGCCAGCCAAATGGGTGGCCCAGTTACGCACCTTAAAAACCGACCAAAATCAGTTGTTGCTAAAGACAAACATGGCGGCCGGACATGGTGGCGCCTCTGGCCGTTACGACTATTTGCGGGAAATCGCCTTTGAATACGCCTTTATTTTACATATTCTCGGGCTGGCCAACACGCGGTAGCCAGCTTACATTGCAAGCAAAATGGCAGCAATTAGCGCTATACGCAAGCCGAATTTTCGGGTAACATCAGCTTGGCTAAACACTCATTTGAAAGAGGCAAGGTCGGTGCAGTTTGTAACCGCACCGACGGATGGCTCGACCCATTGGTTCATTGGCAATAACCCGTTTCTCATGGCAGGCCGTGAATTCATTCCCGGCTTTTTACACAGCTTCTTGGACAACGTGAGCCACTCGAGCGATTTATAGAGTAAGGCACAAAACAGGAAATAAGCATGGACAATCAACAGACCTTGCCGACTTCTCGGCATTTCCAGCTCTATCAGCTTAGTGATGGGGTGTATGTCGCCCTTCAGAAGACGGGCGGCTGGGCGACCAGCAATGCAGGGATCATCGATCTGGGCGATCGCACCCTGGTCTTCGACACATTTCTAACCCCGCAAGCCGCCACTGATTTACGCGCCGCGGCCGAAAGCTTGACGGGTCGTCCGGTCACGATGGTGATTAACAGCCATTATCACAATGATCACGTTTGGGGTAACCAGGTTTTTGCGGCCACGACCGATATCCTAGCGAGCACAGCCACCCACCAATGGCTGACAATGCAAGGCCAGACAGCCATTGCTTGGCAGCGGGAACATGCACCGGCACAATTGGCCGCGCTAGAACAGCGACATCAGAACGCCACCAAAAGTCAAGAGCGGCAGCAGCTCTCGTTACAAATGGCTTATTACCAAAGCATCGTCGAAGCCCTGCCTTTATTACAGCCGCGCCTTCCCAATCTTACCTTTGACGCCCAGTTTGCGATTCATGGCTCACAACGCAGCGCCCTGGCCCTTACATATGGCATAGGCCATACGCCAGGCGATGTTATCCTCTTTCTACCTGCAGAAGGCATTTTATTTGCGGGCGATTTAATCAATGTCAATTATCATCCTTATCTAGCCGATGGTGATCCGGGCGAAGTGAACCGCATTATTGACATGGTGGCCAGCAAACTACAGCCCCAAATTGTAGTGCCTGGCCACGGCGAAATTGGCAACAGTGAAGACCTACAGGCCATGACACGTTATCTCACGGTCCTGACCGAAATGGCGCTGATCGAATTAGCGTATAAATTAGAGAACCCAGCCCAGCTAGAAGAAAAGATTGCTGGATTATCGATTCCGACCGCGTTTGCAACCTGGTATTATTCAAATTTTTTCGCCGACAATCTACGCTTTTTATATCAACGCATGATGAAAGCGTATGCTGATTAACTGGCGGGCAGCTCGCAGATCCAACATTACCCTGAAAACTTGGCGCTAAAAGGCGGTGCATTCTGCTAGAGGTTTTGGTCATTCTATTACTTACCGTGATCAACGGCATTCTCTCGATGTCCGAAATGGCCGTAGTATCGGCGCGTAAAATTCGCCTGCAACAGCGGGCAGAAGAAGGCGATGCGGGGGCCCGAGCCGCGCTCACCCTAGCCGAATCTCCTGGCAATTTTCTCTCCACCGTCCAAATTGGCATTACACTGGTCGGCATTCTGGCTGGTACAGTGGGCGGTGCGACATTGGCAACCAAACTAAACGCGCCCCTCAGTCGCATCCCGTTGTTAGCGCCCTACGCACAAGGGCTCAGTGTTGGCATAGCGGTATTGGGCATTACTTATCTGTCCTTGGTGATCGGAGAATTAGCGCCCAAGCGGCTGGCCCTCAACCACGCCGAAGGGATCGCGACCGCAGTTGCCCCTTTTATGCGTATGCTTGCTTGGCTTACAGCGCCTGTCGTCCACGTGCTCAGTATATCCACCGATTTTATCTTGTGGCTCGTCGGCTCGCGGGCAGTGGCCGATTCTGCAGTAACTGAAGAAGATGTACGCACACTGATCGAACAAGGCACTCAGGTGGGCGTCTTTGAACCACTGGAAGAGGAGATTGTTGATCAAGTCTTTCGACTTAGTGATCGCACGGTCAATGCGCTCTTGACACCACGCATCGATATTGTCTGGCTCGATATCAAAGATCCCGCCGAAAAAATTGCCGAGAAAGTCATTGGTAGTGGTTTCTCATTTTTTCCAGTGGCCGCGGATGATCTTGACCATGTGCTCGGTCTAGTCTCGATCAAACAGCTGCTCACACAAAGCCTGGCGGGTCAACCGTTAAATTTAGAAAGCGCGCTCCAGCCCGCCCTCTTTCTACCTGATAGTACGCCTGCGTTAGTGGTGGTGGATCATTTGAAGGAAAATTATGCGCACATGGCGCTCGTGATCGACGAACATGGCGGCCTGGAAGGGTTGGTAACGCTCAATGATATTCTAGAAGCGATTGTCGGCGACATTCCCGAGGCGGGTGAGCAAGTCGAGGAGGAAGTGATCCAACGCGAAGACGGCTCCTGGCTCATCGACGGCATGATGCAGATTGATGAATTCCAAGAGTTGCTGGAAATTAAACAATTACCTGCAGAAGTAGAAGACTATTATCAAACCGTAGGTGGCTTTGTCATGGCGATGTTAGGACGCGTACCCAGCCCTGGTGATCACTTTGAATGGGAGGGGTATCGACTAGAGGTGATGGATATGGATCTACGACGGGTAGATAAGGTGTTAGTTGCGCGGCTCTGAGCAGCGGATAAAGGCCAATGAAGGCCAAATCAGCGCTTAAATTCCAGTTGTAATGCGTTATCTTTCCGCCATTTTCGAAAAACTGGACGCCCGTTGGGCGGACTGCTACTTAACAGATTGTGATCAGGCAGGCGTCGTTCGGATTTGTCGATAGGGAGCCAAATGCAAAAGAGGCTTCCTTGATTGAGTTGACTTTCAACTTCGATCTGGCCATGATGCAAATGAACGATCTCTTTCACAATGCTCAAGCCCAATCCAGTGCCAGAAATCGCCGATTCGTTGACCAACGCGCCCCGGTAGAAGCGTTCAAAGATGTGCTCAAGCTCCTCGGCAGCGATGCCAATCCCCGTATCTTCGATCTGAAGCCCTATTTGCCCTTGCCCATTGTAGTGAGTGCTGACGCGGATATGACCGGCCGGCGTATTATACAGGATCGCATTGTTTAATAAATAGACGAACATTTGCGCCAGCCAAGTTGGCTCAGCATGCACACGCGGCAGGTTGGCGGTCGGCAGATAGGTCAGTTTCAGCGCAGCCGCATCAATTCGTGGGTGATAATCTGCCAATGTGGTTTCGATGATCTGATTCAGGTCTATCGAGCTAAATGTGACGTTATCTTTTTCGCGTTCGAGGCGGAGCAGGCTAAGCATATCCTCGATGATGTGTGCGAGCAGATCGACATGCTTTGTCAACGTGGTCATATAGCGTGCGCTTTTGAGCGATTGGGCATCGGTGCGAATTAATTCTCTTTGGAGTAAATCGAGATTGAATTTTATACTGGTGACAGGATTGCGCAATTCATGAGAAACGTTGAGCAAAAAAGCAGATTTCATATCGTCTAGTTTTTGTAAACGTTGGTTGGCTTGCCCCAAATCGCGTGTTCTTTGCTCAATTTTCACTTCCAGATCAGCATTAAGCGCCTCTAGTTGCAAGACCAGCCGGGCGTTTTTCTTAGCAACGTTGCGAACGATAGCATTCGCGTCTTCAAGCTCAAGTTGATGCTTATCCAAGGCGCGAATCATCTCTTGAAAAGCTTTGGCTAATTGGCCAATTTCGTCGTTGCGGGTAAAGTCAATTTTGGTCTTTAAGTTACCTAATGCCACCGACTGCATGACACGAACCAGTTCCGCCAACGGTTGACTGAGCGTCCTGGCAATCAACACCGAAGCGAGGGTGGTTACGCCTAGCAGAGCGATGGCAATCAACGCGATATGGGTTAATAATTCATATAAAGGTGCATAAATTTCTCGCAGATCCTTTTTGACAACAAACTTCCAATCAAGGCGCGGCCCCTCCTCTCGGGCAATATGCCCATAGGCAGCTAAAATGGGCGTCCCTTTATCATCGACAGTTTCTAGCGTAGATTCAGAGTCGTCATCGATAAATTGCGCGGAAGCGGACTCAATTGCCGTAAAGATTGACGAGTCAGCGAGGTAGCTCTGCTGGGGGCCGACGGCAAATGTGATATCATTTTGCACATTGTGCAGAAAGATTTCTCCCGTATTACCCATATGCCAGCTGCGTAAAAGTGGAAAGAGCGTTTCGTTTACATTAAT
>JAPLGZ010000217.1 GCA_026389895.1 Chloroflexota bacterium
AAAAAAACACGAGTTAAGATGAACGAATGTTCTGTAGCGTAACGAAGATTATAACAGAAAGCGCGCCGCAGATCGAACTACGGCGTAGCGGTTAAGGGTGAGGATTAGGGGCGCGTACAGCAGGAGGGGGAAAAACCCTAGAATTGGGACGAAAAATTTAAGGTTGACAATTTCGGATAGGTAAAAATCGGACGGTGGGAGGTTGTATCGAAGCTGCACGAATGTGGTATTACTGAAGTCTGGAAGCGATGACCTACATATACTGTGATTATTCTCTTGCTCACTAATGTTAATCTATGTCCAGCCCAACACCAGCTTTTCCAACGCCACCGCCGCACCATCCTCGGTAATCGACGGGGCGATCCACTGTGCGATCGCCTTCACACCAGGCGTGGCATTGCCCATCGCCACCCCAAAACCCACGGCTGCCAACATCGGGATGTCATTGTCATTGTCGCCAATCACTAACACGCGTTGTGGATCGATCTCTAATAACTGACATAGACGCAGGACACCCTGACCTTTGTCAACGCCCAAGGCCGTGCCTTCGACCAAACGGGGATGTGTACGGGTGATATTCAACGTTGTGCCAAACAATGTCTGGAGTTCAGGGGCCAGGTTGGGTTGGTCGGTTAGATCGTTGTCGATAATAAACTTGAGCAGAGGCTGGATATCTGGCGTCTTGAGCAGATCGACAAAAGAAGGGGCGATGATCCGCGGTGCGCCAAAGACGTGATCATAAAAATCTTGATTGGTAGGGTCGCTATGGAGCCGATTTTGGTAGACTCGCGTGTGGCCAGCGCGGTCATTAAAATAAAAGGCCGTGACGTAGGCATTCTCATCAATCCACTGGGCAAGTTGCCTGGTAGAAGCCAAAGGAATGTCACGCTCAGCCAAAATTTCCCCTGTTACTGGATCGCCGATCACAGCCCCCTGCATGGTGACCATGGGATAGGTCAAGGGTAGATGGGCGAGATTCTGACGAATATAATCGAGCGTGCGGCCTGAGCCAATCGTCACAGGGATGCCGGCGGCTTGGACCGCTGCAATGGCCGCCTGTACGCGAGGGCTAATGCCATTTGCATGGTAGAGATCTAAAATGGTGCCGTCTAGGTCGAGGATCACAAGATCGAAAAGGGTGTTTGGTTTGCTCATTGGCGTTTGAGGTTTCTGCAGGATGGGATGATGAGTGACCAGTGAAGAGTGAAAAAGATCATTTGATCTCACTCATCACCTATCACTTATCACATTTTACATTTCAATCGTAACCAGGCGATCACGACCACTATAATCTTGGCGTAACGTGATGCCGCGGTTCTGTGGTAATAGCGCTTTTGCCAAGGCCAGTAGCGCCTCGCCTTGATCATAGCCAATTTCCAAATAGATGATGCCATTCGTGCGCAGATAGTGGGGCGCCTGCGCCAATAACCGCGCCATGGCATCCAGACCTTCTGGCCCAGATTCAAGGGCGACTTGTGGCTCATAATCGCGCACATCAGAATCGAGGGTAGGATAGACCGGGCTACTGATATAGGGCAGGTTGGCGACAATGATATCAACACTTTCCGGCAATGGTGTCAGCAAATCACCGTGGAGCAGCATCACCTGTTTACGCTCATCCAGCCGTTGTGCGTTTGCGTTGGCCACTTCTAGGGCCGCGGGGCTCACATCGATGGCATAGAGAATGGCATTAGGCTCGTTGGCGGCAATTGACAACGCAATCGCCCCGCTGCCAGTGCCCACATCGGCAATGCGCAGTGGATTATGGTCGCGCAGATCAATCTGGTCAAGCACCGCGTCCACCAACAATTCGGTCTCTGGGCGTGGAATCAGGACGCGCCGATCAACCACAAAATCCAGGCCATAAAATTCCTTGCGACCAATCAGATAGGCCACCGGTTCGTGGTGCATGCGGCGCACAATTAAACCAGTATAAGTGTCGGCTTGTTCGGTTGTCAGTTGGTATTCATGGTGCGCAAAAAGCCAGGTGCGATCAACGCCTAAAACATGGGCCAAAATCACCTGTGCGTCGAGGTGGGCGGTGAGACAAGCGGCGTCATCAAGCCGTCGTTTGGCGGCATTGATCGCCATGCCTACGGGTGTAGCGGGCAGGAGCCGCCAGGTAAAATTGGCAGGAATAGTTATCGGTTGGCTTTGCGCCAGCGTCTGTGGTGGTGCAAGAGTTGTCATAGGAATTGAAATAGCCTGAGAAACTGGTGATATACGTTTAATCGGCGGCTCAGTGGAACGCTCAGTCGTGCTCATTGCCAAAGATTGTAGACCGCCTGACAGATGAAGCTGCGGCACAAGGGGTTGAGTAGCCGCCAAGGTAGTCACAGCAAGTTCCTTTATACATTCTCTTCTGCCAGCGCTTCCAAACGCGCCGCCTGTTCACTTTGGCCTAATTCGTCGATAAACTCGTCCAAATCGCCGCCCATTACCGTTTCCAATTGATAGACAGTTTTGTTAATGCGATGATCAGTCACCCGATTCTGCGGAAAGTTATAGGTGCGAATCTTCTCGCTGCGGTCGCCAGTGCCAACCATACTTTTGCGGGCCGCGCCCATTTCCTCAACTTGGCGCTGCTGTTCTAGGTCATACAACTTAGTGCGCAAGATGCGGATGGCCTTGGCCCGGTTCTGCAGTTGGCTGCGCTCATCTTGACATTCGATCACGAGACCGGTAGGCACGTGGGTCATGCGTACGGCAGAATCCGTGGTATTGACACTCTGTCCACCTGGCCCGCTCGAACGAAAGACATCGATGCGTACATCGTTCATATTGAGTTGCACATCGATATCATCGGCTTCGGGCAACACGGCGACGGTCGCCGCGCTGGTATGAATGCGGCCCTGGGTTTCTGTCATCGGGACACGCTGCACTCGATGTACGCCAGATTCGTATTTCAACCGGCTGAAAGCGCCCTTGCCTTTCACACTAAAGACTACTTCTTTAACGCCGCCAATGCCGGTCTCGCTGGTGTTAAGTATTTCGACTTTCAAGCGATGATTTTCTGCCCAACGGTTATACATGCGGAAGAGTTCGGCGGCAAACAGCCCAGCTTCTTCACCACCAGTGCCAGCCCGGATTTCGACAATGACATTTTTGTCATCTTTGGGATCCTTGGGCAGCAACAAGTGTTTCATGTGCTGATCAAGTTCGGCGCGTTCGTTTTTTAGCTGCTCAATCTCAAGCTCAGCTAATTCGCGCATTTCGGCATCGCCATCTTCCAGAAAGGCCTGATTTTCTTCAATCTGCTTTTCTACTGCCTGGAAACGACGATAGTCGTTCACCAGTTCCTCAATTTCATGGCGCTCTTGGGCCAATTCATTAAGCCGGCTAAAATCTGCCAGGACATCAGGCGCAGACATTAATTGGTCGAGTTCATCGAAACGCGTGGCAATTTTGTTAATTTGGTCGTAAATGGTAGACATAAGTAGGATGCACCAGGAACAATCTATAGAAATAAACTAGGAACCGTAATAAGGAATGATCAAGGCCACGTGTACTCTATTCTCTAATCTGTAAAGACCGGCAAATGGCCTAGAGCAATCACGTCAGGCCAATCACTGGGCGATCCCTCGGTGAAAACCGCCATCTCGCCGACGATTTTGGCATTTGCGGTCTGCATCAGCATCCGCAACCCCTTGAGCGTGCTGCCGCTGCTGATCACATCATCCAAAAGGACGACATTTTTGCCACGCACAAGCGATAAATCCTTGCCGTCCAGATAAAGTGTCTGCGGCGCACCAGTTGTAATACTAACCACTTGGGCCTCCAGACAATTAACCATATACGGTTTGCGCACCTTGCGCACAACGACATAGGGCAACTGACTCTGCACCGAGATCGCATGGCCCAACGGCACAGCCTTCACTTCTGGCACAATTAACACGTCTGCCTGGGCTGGTATGCGGGCTGCCAATATTTGCGCCGCCGTTTCAACTACTTCGGTATCACCCAACATATTAAAAATAGCAATCTTAACCCCAGGCGCCACCTGAAAAATGGGCAAGTTACGGTTCAATTCGCCGACTTGAACCGTATAGACGCGGCCATCATAGCTCATGAATTCATCCTCCTTTGTTGCATGCCCATCAGACGGCAGAAAATTTGTCGACGACACGCTTAAAATTAGTTTATGGGACGGCCTACGTGCGGATGAATCCGCTGTAGCGAAACCAGAAAAGGGCGACATACCGATCTTTTATTTTACCATAGAGTGGCTAGAGAACCAACGTTTCATCTTTGGAAAACAATTTAATGTGGGGTAGAATGCTAAACAAATTATGGCTGCTCATGTAGACTCTCTGCGGCAGCCACATCCATCGCAAAACAGTAGGGTAGGCCGGCTTATGGCTTTTCAATCTTCCAGTTTGATCCCAAACCCAACCAGACGCAAGCCAATTCTAACAGTGCTCGAAGCAGCCCTCACCGCCGTTGACCCAGCGAAGGCTGTGCGGGCCGTGCTGCGCCGTGAAGGTCAACACCTGATTATTGGCGAACATCGCTATGATCTAAACCGTTTCCGCCATGTTTTTGTGATTGGTGCAGGTAAGGCGGGTGCGCCGATGACGCAGGCCGTTGAAGCTGTCGTAGGCGAACAAATTACTGATGGGCTAGTGGTGGTCAAAACTGGGCACAGTGCGCCAACGGAGCGAGTGGAGGTGGTAGAAGCCACGCATCCGGTGCCCAACACCGCTGGTGTAGAGGCAGGGCAACGCATCCTTGCGCTCGCTGAAGAGGCTGGCCCAGACGATCTGGTCATTGCGCTGCTTTCTGGGGGCGGGTCAGCGCTGCTTGTGAATCCAGCACCAGGCTTGACCTTGAGCGACAAACAGCAGATGACGAGCGCCCTGTTGGCATGCGGCGCCACCATTCACGAAATTAACTGCCTACGGAAACATTGTAGTGCCGTCAAGGGGGGTCAATTGGCCCGAGCTGTTGCGCCAGCCACGCTCGTTACGCTGGTCTTAAGTGATGTTGTAGGCAGTCCGCTAGATGTGATCGCCAGTGGCCCCACCGTGCCGGATCAGAGCACCTGGCAAGATGCCTGGGCAGTCGTCGAAAAATACGCCTTGGTCAAGACATTACCTGCTGCCATCGTGGCTCGCCTGCGCGCCGGTTTGGCAGGCGAGTTGCCAGACACCCCCAAAGCCGATGATGCAGTTTTTAGCACGTCTCACACCCTAATTGTAGCAGATAATCAAGTGGCCGCCGAAGCCGCGTGCCGACAAGCCCACGACCAAGGGTTTAATGCTTTGCTACTCACGACTTATTTGGAAGGCGAGGCGAGTGAAGTAGCCAAAGTGGTGGCCGCGCTGGCAAAACAAGTGCGTGGGCATGGCCAGCCTGTGGCAACGCCAGCGTGTTTATTGTTGGGTGGCGAAACCACAGTGACACTAGGTGCGCATCCAGGACGTGGTGGGCGCAATCAAGCCTTGGCCCTACAGACAGCCCTGCTGCTTCAGGGCATGCCAGGTGTCACCATCGTCTCACTGGCCACCGACGGCAGCGATGGCCCGACCGATAGTGCAGGCGGCATGATCGATGGCGCTACGGTGCAGCGCGGGCGCGAACTTGGTTTGAATGCTGCCGACTATTTGCGGCGGCACGATGCGTATCCATTTTTACAAGCGACCAATGATCTGCTGATTACAGGGCCGACCCAGACGAATGTCAATGATTTAATCTTTATCTTTGTCGAATAGACAGCTATGAAAGAGTATGTTGCGTATGGCACTGGGCCTGATTTTGCCAACTTGGTTGGATGACGGTGTGCACATTCCGTCATTGCCGTTTATAGTGTATCATACGCTTATTCCATCACTTCCCCTAAAAGTTTTTATTATCCATCACAAGCAGACAAGGAGATTTACCCAATGTCCAAGTTAACCGTTGAAGGTTATGGCACGTTTGAAGTACCAGCGGACAAACGCCTGGTGCTGGCGCTGATTGATGAAGCAGGCGTCGATCAATTACATGCGTGCGGCGGTAATTGCAGATGCACGACCTGTCGCGTGGAATTTGTTACCGGCGAACCAGAGAAGATCACTGAAGCTGAAAAACTAAAATTGGCAGATAAAGGATTGACTGGGGTGCGGCTATCCTGCCAACTTCTCTGCGAGCAAGATATGACGGTGCGCGCCATCAGTCGCCTGGAAGGCAGTGGCCGCGCCGATGCCGGTTCGCGCCCCGAGCCAGAGATTCATCCCGAGCCAGTTTGGACGACAAAGTAGGTTGAACCCCACCCCGTGCTAAAGGATGCAAATGGGGTAATCGTTACGAGCATATTGCCCTTTGCCTTGAAGATAAAAATAGCGCCGCCAAAAATTGGCGGCGCTATTTTTATCTTCAAACAAGACTCGTTCAATGGCGAACTAAAGCCTAGAAGGGCAAACGCCAGTGCAGATCAAAGATGGCAAGCGGAACCTGATAAAAAAGATGATCGATGCCCATCGCTAAGAAGAGCAAGGCAAGATAGAGCAGGCTAAATTTATAGAGCCGCAAAATATTGCTGGTTGTCGGTTCACCCCAGATAACAAGCGCGTCTTTGAGAAAAATCCCATTCAAAATCAGCGCGCATACCAGGTAGATTGGCCCAAGCAGCCCGAGAAAAACGGGGGCGATACCGATCAACAAGAGCAAAGCGCTATAAAGAACCATTTGATAGTGCGTTTCACGTTCGCCAGCGACAACCGGCAGCATAGGCACACCAGCCGCCCCATATTCCTTGCGGCGTAGCAGCGCAATTGCCCAAAAATGGGGCGGTGTCCAATAAAAGACGATCAAGAACATAAAAATTGGCAGCAATGACAGCTCATTCGTCACTGCGGCCCAACCAACCAAAGGCGGAATAGCCCCAGCCGCACCACCAATCACAATATTCTGGGTGCTGCTTCGTTTAAGGAGCAGCGTATAAATCAACACATAGTAAAAAATCCCACTACATGCCAATACCGCCGTCAATAAATTCACCGTGAACCATAGTTGCACAAAGCTAGCCAGGCTTAAGCCAAGACCAAAGAGCAAAACCTGGGTAGGATTCATGCGGCCACCTGGCAAAGGACGCTTACGGGTGCGCGGCATTACATGATCGATATCGCGATCAATATATTGGTTAATTGCATTGGCGCCGCCAGCGGCCAGAAAACCGCCGATCATAGTCCAAACGATCAAAAGCGGACTTGGCGCTGTCCCCCCAGCCAGAAACATCGGCACCAAAGTGATGGCGAGCAACAGCGAGATGATCGTCGGTTTGGTCAAGGCAATATAGTCACGCAACGAATGCCGAGTTCGCTCGGGCGCATCGACAAGTGGTGGGTTTAGTGGGACGCTAGTTTTTATCAATGAACGTTGAAGTTGCATTCAAACTCTCCAATAACCTTATAGATGCTCTAAATACGCTATGGCTAATTTAATAGGGTTACTAAAAAATTATGCCAATAACGCGTTACGGCTATATTTGGTGAGACACCGCGGGCAATGTCGGATGCTCACCATCACCACTAGAGGTGGACGGTTGTGCAGTGGTTGACTGCAAGCGTTTTGCTTTGCGCCCCTGCTGAACAATCAATTGAAGATAGCCAAAACCTAAAATCGCGCCGAACGTAAACCATTGATACGCATAACTCGAATGCTCAAGTTCATCGAATGGTTCAGGCTCAACCGCTCGCATAGGCAAGGCATCAATTTTGCGCCCAGACTCCGGCAACATCGCAATAAAAGCCGGTAATAATGGATAGGGCATCTGTTGTTGAATAGCCCCAATATCAACGCGCCACCATTCCAATTGCGGTGCATCTAAGGTGGCAGTCGGCACAGCGACATCGGCCAACGTCTGCGATTCTTTGATCAACCCGATTACCGAGGCATCCGGAGCTTCATTAAATTGCACCAATTTATCAGGCGCGGTTTGATCAAAAGGCACCCAACCGCGAGCAACCAGAATCGCCCGGTTGTCATCCAGCACTAACGGCGTAATCACACTGGCGCCGGGCGCTTCGCCACGAGTGTCATTTTTCAACAAAATCTGGTGGGCATAATCAAATTTGCCGGTGGCCTGAATATGCCGATATTGTAAATCTACTAAATCTTCGGGCAAGGGCTCACGATTAATATCAAAGGGTGCCATCTGCCAACGCGCGGCCATCATCTGGTTAAGTTCGCGTTTATAATCGCGCCGGTGCAATTGCCAAATACCCAGATAAGCCAGAATGATCACACCGAGAATGACAATTAAGGTCTTCCACCACCATTCACGGTTGAATAACTTCAAGACAGCCTGAAGTTGCTCCTTGACTCTTTCCATCACTTTATCTCCGTACGCATGGGGCGGGACGGCTTCACCCTGTTTACTGGTGAAGTCTCCTGCGCCTGCATGCGCGACCATATTCCCATCAAACCGACTAACAACACCAGCAGCGCAGCAGCGCCACCCACGATGGGCCAATTAAAGCTTTGTTTTGCCAATACAGCATTTTCAAATTCGATGCTGCCTTTGCCCACCGCACCTTCAATATTAATTGTAGCACGCCAGTCGCCCGGAGAAGGTAACTGAACGTCCGCTTCATAATATATATTGCTTAAAAAATCTTGCGCATGGGCGACAACCACAATCGCTTGGTTAGCTGGGTCAACTGGGGTGAATTGCACCTGAACCTGGGCGTCATTCACCGGTTGATTCGCCCGCGTCACTAAGATCGAGATATGCATATCGCCGACGCGTAAAGGTTCTGGTTGCGTCCACACAAAAACTCGATAAGGGCCCGCGGCCGCATCGGCTAACCGTGGGGGACCACTAGAATGCGCCTGCACAACGTGTGAAGAGCTAGTCAGACATAGCAGAGCCAACATCAACACACAACGCACCCACGCCTGCGGAATCAGACCATCTTTTTGAGAATTTCGGATGATTCCGCCTTGGAAGCCGCTAACTTTCGCCATTTATTCTGCACAATCCGATGTTCTAATCCTGGGGCCACCATCTTTTCTTCGCTATCCCATTGAACAGCCCGTCGCGGATGCCGTCGATCTTCATCGCGCGAAAAGCCAGCCAGGAGAAACAAGACGGCCCACACCACCATTTCGCTGCCAGAAATCCACATAATCACGCCACCAATGGCCTGATCTTCCAAGGCAGTAAAGCCCCAAATGTGAGGCACCGTGTTGTAGTAGGTGTAAATCACCTCACTGGCCGTGGCAATCACGATGCCAGCAATCATATTAACGGGGATCATCCCAATCAACATGGCCAGTCGCGCCCAAACCGAGATACGACCATGCAGATGTGGCCCAGCCCCCACAATATGCCACCAAAAAAGTAGCGAACCAATAAAAAAGGTAATATGCTCCAGGTTATGAACCCAGCCACGCCCTTGGGCCAAGTTATAGGCGTTTGGATCATGCCAGCCCGCAAAAACACAGATGAAGGCCAACCAGGCAATGCCTGGTCGGGTGGCAGCGGCGAGCAGACGCCGGAAATTAGCCTCACGCGCAAAGGCCTTACCGATCCGCTGGCGTAGCTTGGTCGGGAAGCCCCACAGCCCAATGGGGAAAGGCTCACCGAGCCACATCAAAGGCGCAGCCACCATCATCATCAGCATATGTTGAACCATATGCATAAAAAACAACTGACTGCCTAAGAGGTCAACAGGCGAAAGCAAAGAAATCGCCAGAATCGCTAGACCACTCATATAGGCTGCCAGCCGTCGCTTGGTTGCTAATTTCGGTTGTTGGCTACGATTACGTACCCGTTGCCAACCAACAACATACAATGTTCCTAGTCCTACCAGGACCACTGTTACATCGGGTCGCCATTCCCACGCTGATAAAAGCGCCCTGATTAATGGAACCATACATTCACCCACTTAGCACGGTTCCCACCAGAACAAACGGGCAATAGCGGAAGGATAAGCTGGCAAATTTTATCGTTGCTTATCCTTCCGCTATTTACCATTCTTAATGGTGGATAGCCGTACCGATCAAATAAATGGCTGGATAGAAGAAAATCCAGACCAGATCCACATAGTGCCAGTAAATGGCGCACGCCTCTACACCCCAATGGCGCTCTTGGGAGAAGTGACCTTTGCGCCCCAGATTCCAGATGAGCACAATAAAGACTAAGCCGCTGATCACGTGGATGGCATGCATCCCTGTCATGGCAAAGACTACGGCCCCGTAAACATCTTTAGAGGGTGACAGCTCGGTTTCATGAATCGATGGGAACAGGCCCCATTCGAAGATCATAACGCCGAAGAGAAAAACTAAGCCCAAAACGGCCGTGACAACCAACCCGCGCATGAACATCTTGCGATCGCCATGTTCCAGACCAGTCTCGGCCAAGTTCATCGAGAAACTACTGATCAGTAAGACAACCGTAACCACCAGCCCGACCACTTGATTGAGTGGAGGGCGGGTTGTGATCCCGTTTTCTTGCCACAAATAAAAACGGGTTGCCAGCAAACCACCGAACAAAAAGGCCTCAGACAAGAAGAAAAGCCATAAGCCCAAGCGATTATGCCGCCAAGCAACGGCATAATTATCCTCGTGATGGTCTGCGCCGTGTGTATCATGCGCAGCATCATGGCCGTGATGCGCAACAGGAACAGCGGAAGTAACTGCGCTCATCGTTTAGTGGCTCCCTTCTTGACGCCAGAGGCGTGAGATGTGCATAAAATAGTTGACAACTGCCACGGCCTTAAACAGCCCTAGTAGCAAGAGCACAACCGTGCTCGGAAAGTCGATTGCGACAAAATACTCGATACCGGTTAAGACGGCCAGAAATAGCGCCACCGTTGCACTCGCTCGATAGGCAGCCGCTCGTTTTCCATTCATAGGAAGATCCTCCAAGGTCATGGATAATGGGCCGTATCCGACCGCATTATTAAAAATTAAGCATTCACTAGGAATGGTCAATCATCACCGGCTGCTGCACCCGCCATGGTCACATACGAGCCAGGCAAGCCATAATCATACGGTTCGCCAACCACAGTGATCGGGCGAGCATAGCTGTGCTCTGGAATGGGCGAAGGGATCTGCCATTCTGGTGATCGTGAGCGCCAAGGGTTGCTGCCGGCCACTTTGCCCATTTCGGCGCTGTGGAAAAGGTTGTAAATCATCAAGAGTATGCCAAAGGCAATGACAAAGGCCGAGAGAGTGATTGCCATGTGGATGACTTCAATGGTGCCCAAATGTGGGTTGACGAAACCAGCCAGCCCTTGCTCATAGTCGGCAATACGCCGGCGCATGCCCATCGTGCCAGCCGTCATCTGACCTAGACTCATCACCCAAAAAGCGGGCGTCATAATCCAGAAATGGATCTTCCCCATCGTCTCGTTATACATCCGGCCTGTAATTTTTGGATACCAATAATAGATCGCCGCAAAGAAGGGGAAGACGAAACCACCAAAAATCGTGGCATGGAAGTGGCCAAGCACGAAGTAACTATCTTGCAATGGTTGGTCGGAAGCCACGGTTGCCAACACTGGCCCACTCAAGCCACCGAGCAGGAAGACGGAAATTGCACCTAGCACGAAGAGCATGGGTGTTGGGAAGGTCAATTTGCCACCCCACATCGTCCCCAACCAGCTAAAGAACTTAACACCAGTAGGCACCGCCACCAACAAAGTTGAGATCATAAACCAGACCCGCAGGTATGGCGCATAGCCCGAGGTAAACATATGGTGACCCCAGACGATAAAACCAACCAATGCGATACCCACGCTCGAAAGTGCCACCCAGCGATAGCCAAAGAGCGGTTTGCGACAAAAGACCGGCAGGATCTCACTGATAATCCCTAACCCTGGTAAGACGAAGACATAGACGGCCGGATGCGAATAGAACCAGAAGAGATGCTGGAAGAGAATCGGATCCCCACCTTTGGCTGGGTCAAAGAACCCCATCCCCAAGGCTCGGCTGACCGAAAGCATCAAGAAAGCCTGCGCAATAAACTGCGTAGCTGTCAACTGTAAAAAGCTCGTCGCCATAACGGCCCAACAAAAGATCGGCATGCGGAACAAACTCATGCCCGGGGGTCGCATGCGAATAATTGTCGCGATGATGTTCAACGAACCTAAGATGGAGGAGAAACCGAGTAGAAAAATCGCGATAAATACGAACTGGTATCCAGCGCCACCACGAAGGCTCAAGGGTGGGTAGACGGTCCAGCCGCCATCCCAACCATAATAGGTGCTGGCAAGTAAGCTGATAATGGCCGGTACGTTGATCCAGTAGGCGAAGGCATTCAGCCGGGGGAAGGCCATATCTTCCGCCCCCAACATCAATGGAACGATATAGTTGGCCATACCGCCGACGCCAATCAAGATGCTAAAGAGTGCGGCCCAGCCATGCATACTCATCACGGTGTTATAGGTGGCGGGTTGCAAAAATTGCAGACCAGATCGTGCTAGCTCCGTACGGAACAGCAGTGCAAAACCACCACCGATCATCAACATGATGAAACCAGTGACACCGTATTGGATGCCAATTACTTTGTGGTTATAATCCACACCAAAGTAACGAGTCCAGGCTGGTTGCCCCACCGGAGGACCGTGATGCATCGGGGTCTCTTGCCCAACCCACCACTTAGACCAATCGGTGAGCGCTCCGACACCGATCAAAAACCCAATCGAGCCAGAAAGCAGACCAATCACCCAACAGGGCTCAGCGCTGTAGGCGCTTTCATACCCTGTGGCTGCGCGAATTAACATGACAACAAAAACACCGGCCAATGCGCCTACTACTTCACCTATCAGACCGCGCACGAGCCCTAATTTCATTAACGACATAGAACCCTCCCTATCTCAATTGCTGGTCTTACTTAGATCGGCCTTGGTCAAGGCCGGATTCACTTTAACCATTTCGCGATGAAGCCACGCCGTAAATTCATTTTCGGGCACTACCCGCACTGGCGCCATCATGCTCCAGTGGCTCAAACCACATAACTCAGCGCAGCGCACTTTCATTTCTTCACCCTTTCGATCCGCAATCGCCAGGTACTCTTCAGTCGACATGATGGGCGTAAAATCTACATGGGTAACCATACCCGGCACCGCATCTTGCTTGACACGAAATTCCGACACAAAAAAGGAGTGAATCACATCCTTAGAATCTAATTCGATGTGGACACGATGTTGGAGCGGCACGACCAAAGTATCACTGATGACGCCCCCTTCATACTCAAACTGCCATTGCCATTGTTGGGCGTGGGCTTTGATCACCACTGAGTTTGGATCCTGCCGGGTGATATCATTAAGGGTCTTAAAACCTATAAAGGCAAAGATCACGACCAAGATCAACGGAATCACAGTCCAGGCAATTTCGATGGAAGTGCTGCCCTCAATATGTTCACCGTCCGTATCGTCGCCTTCACGCCGCCGGAAGACGACAATTGAATAGACCATAAAGACAACGACCAACGCAAACAAGAAAGAGAGCACTAGCATGTGCAGCCCAAAAAGCCAGTCAATGGTTAAGGCTTCAAGGCTAGCTTGCGCCGGCATGGGCAACGCTCTTTCCAACACCACATACAACACCAAGGTTACAATCGCAACCAGCACCCCCACAATGATAAAGTGGCGCGGATGAGTAGATGACTTAGGCATATCGTTTACTGCTCCTCTATCTTTTGTTCTTTTGCGAACAACAAGCGCTTTGCTACATTATACAACTTTGGCGAAAAACGTGCATGCCGCGACTCGCCTGTTGTGTATATCTAAAGGAATCGCAGACTTACCCACACTTGGTAACTGGCAAAGGCAAGCCCAAGCGTCGTCAACAGTGGTAAAATCGTCCAAAAAATCTCGGACCAGAGGTTAAGTTTGAAATTTCCTGTTGCATTGTTTACCGAGCTGTCATTTGCTACGCCATCATAGTTTGCTCTTGGCGCATTCGGCCGCCGCAACATCCGAATCGTTGAATGGACCACGGTTAACTGGATCAGGACAAAGAGTGTAAAACAGATCAGCGCCAGCCATTGAAAACGCAAGCCAGACCCTTTTGCATAGAAAGTAGTGGTTGGCAAGGCAATCAGGCTGACGGGCACATAACTAAAAAAAAGCCAAAGAATGACACTGAGCAGTGTCAAAATACTCAAAATCCAATTGGGTGAGGTCAGTTTTCGCATATGGCTCCAGTACTTGCGATTGTACCAAACTTCACAAGGACTGTCAAAGCAACACTACCATATTCTGCTGCTTGTTTGGGCAAATAGCTAGATTCAAAGCAGGCCATTCATAAAATCTGCATCTCATGCCTATGGTAGCGAACTGGCAGGGAATCTATTGTCTTTCATCGTTCATTGTTCGTCAAGCGCTGCTGCCCTCGTTTAGCATTAATTAGATTGATTCTAAATAGGTATTGACAATTTCATATTTTTTTGATATACTTCAGCCTAATTTAGAATGATTCTAATCTCCAGAGGAAGTCTTATGCCAAAGCTTGATATTTTTATTAATGTACTCCAGCAAGCTGGTCATCGGATTACCCCACAAAGACGGGCGATCTGTGAATACCTTTCCGTAACCGATCAACACCCAACGCCCTACCAGGTCTTTGCCAATATCTCGACCCAATATCCAGAGATCAGTCGCGCCACGGTCTACAATACCTTGAACACCTTGCAAAGCCTCGGTGCGATTGTCGAAATTAATTTTGGTGAGGATCAGAAACGTTACGACACGAATGCAATCCCGCACATTAATTTAATCTGCCTGGGTTGCCATCAAATTTTCGACTATAGGAGTGATATCCATGCGACCGATTGGTCAACCGACACTTTGCAAAACCGCGTCATGACAGAGATGGGCTTTCGACCCATTGCGACAAAAGTGGACATGCTCGGCTTCTGCCAGGCTTGTCAAGCACAACGGGCCCTAGAGGCCCGCCAACCAGGGTTCAGTCAGCAGACCGAAGTGAATCAACCGATCGACAAGGAGAAAGATCAACAATGACAATACAATCGGCCAATCAGGCATTTCCGTTAGCACCACCCAAACGCGCCGCTGGATCAGCTCAAATCTTCACACTTTGGCGTTCTAATCTTGAGTTAATTCTAGCGGCCATCACGCTGATTGCCCTCGTGCTCGGCTGGGCAGGGGATAGGAACGGCGCGTTACCCGCTTGGGCCGTTACCACAGCAGCCATCGTGGCCTTTGCCGCTGGTGGCTATTCTGGCTTGGTCGGGGCGATTCGACAAGCCAAAGTGGGTAAACTCGACATTGATTTTCTGATGATTGCGGCAGCGTTGGGTGCGGCGGCGATCGGGGATTGGAAAGAAGGCGCACTTTTACTCTTTCTGTTTACGTTGAGTGGCGCGCTTGAACATTTTGCCATGGAAC
>JAPLGZ010000844.1 GCA_026389895.1 Chloroflexota bacterium
AACCACAACTTACTGGTCAAATAGATTTGTTTGGAGGAATAACGTGAATCGCCTATTTCGCACATTTTTGTTTTTGCCTGCATTGATTTTTGCGCTGGTCATCGTACCAGTTTTGGCGCTCTCTGGAAGTTTTTCATGGACTGCACACGCTGCTTCCGCTGAAAATTCGGTCTATTATCAAGGGACGATTAGCCCGCTGCCTACACCACACGGCACCGTGCCCCGGCCGACGCCCGTGCGCCGCCCCCATCGCCCGCATTTTTATCCGACAGCGACACCATTTTATGTGGCGCCGACAGCGACACCGACAGCCACACCCACCGCGACACCTTCGGATACCGCCTATGCCAATGGTCATCGCCTGAAAAAAGTGATTGGTGATCGCCTAAGCAATGTTATTTATGGCTATACCACCGATAATGAGCTTTACCGTTCGCCAGATGATGGTGTAACCTGGAACCTGGTCACGAGTTCGCCTCAAGTTGATGATTTTGTCATGAATGCAGCCGATCCGAATGTGCTTTACAGTGGGGTCGGGGCGGATTGCACCGCGGCAACGCCTGCGAACGAGCCGATGTATAAGTCAACAAATGGTGGCTTAACTTGGACCGAACTGCCTGATAGTGCGAACAAACGCCCGCTCTTGTCGCACCAAGGTGATCCCAATAGCCTCTTTGCCGCTGATTGCAAAGCTCCTTACGTCACAACGGATGGCGGCCAAACCTGGACTGCGAAAGCCGATGCGTCGGCTGATGCACTGTGGGATACCTATCATGTGGTCGATATGACGGCCGCTTCACTCCTGGGTGACCCACAGCCGGACAAAGCAAATTGGGCGCAGATTTTTGCCGGTGGTATTTCTGCCGATGGCAGCGGTGTTGTTGCCTTTACCAATGATCAAGGTCAAACCTGGGTGCGTCTGACGCCCAAAGTCGAACCTGCCTCGTGGGGTATGACAGCGATTACAGCGGATCCGTTTATCGAAGGCTTGATCGGTTTTGTCGAACCTAAGGGTGTCTGGTCGACCGAGAATTATGGTGTGGATTGGAAATTCACCACCGACGGTCTACAAGATGTGCTTAACAACAGTGAGGCTGGCTCGGCGAACTTGAATGACATTGCCCACCACCCGAATAATCACCTTTATGTTGCCACTATCCGTGGTCTCTACACCAAACTGATGACTGAGAAGCATTGGGATAAGATCAGCGATACACCCTACGACAACACAGATGTCACTGGTCTGCTCTTTACCGAAAGCAATCCGAGTGTTCTCTGGCTCAACACAGCGGATGGCGTGTACATCTACAACATTCCTGTACAATAAAGTTAGCGTAGCACAAACCGTAACCTAACATCTATACAAGCAAAGAGGGGCGCTTTTCAGTGCCCCTCTTTGCTTGTGCTGACGCTGCTAAAGAAGTGAGACACCGTAACCTAACATCTATACAAGCAAAGAGGGGCGCTTTTCAGTGCCCCTCTTTGCTTGTGCTGACGCTGCTAAAGAAGTGAGACAAGGCGCGGATGAGAGAACGAAAGAAAAACTTGTTTCCCTGGCTCCTCGTCTCACCCTCGCTTTGTCTTTTACCTGGCGGGTCGCATAGCCAACATCCGCAGCCCATTGGTCACCACCAACAGTGTACTGCCTTCATGCCCGACGACGCCCAGTGGTAGCGGCATCACAAAGCCTTGGATGATTAACGGCAACACCACCGTTGCCAACACCAGACAAATGATCACGCCCACCGAAAAGATGACATTTTGGCGGACAATCCGTTGCGCACGGCGGCTGAGGTCAAGCATGAATGGCAATTGGGCGAGATCGCTTGCCATCAGCACGACGTCGGCCGTTTCGAGGGCCACATCCGTGCCCCCAGCCCCCATGGCGATCCCGACATGGGCCGTAGCCAGCGCCGGGGCGTCATTTACCCCATCGCCGATCATGATCGTTTTGCCTTCTTTGACCAACTGGTGCAAGATTTCCACCTTTTGCTCAGGCAATAGATCGCTATAAACCTCATCAATGCCGGCGCTCTGGGCAATCCCATGCGCGACGGCCTTGTTGTCGCCCGTGAGCATTACAATGCGCTTGATGCCTAGCCCCCGCAAGGCCTGAATCGCCGTGGCTGCTTCGGGGCGTAGCGTGTCGGCAACGGCAATAAAACCAACCGTCTCCCAATCGCGTGTGTCTCCCAACGTATCATCAACTGTGCTGCGGCGGACGACAAGCATCACCGTTTTACCCTGTTCCTGCAAGGTGCGCCCAATCAGGCGGATGGCCGGTGAGATATCCATTTTTTCATCCATAAAGAGCTTGTCATTGCCAATATAGATGGTTTCTGTCATCGTCCCGCGCTCGAATGTCGCTTGGATGCCATGACCAGGCAGCGCTTGAAAATTGATCGGTGATTCCTGGGCAAGACCCAGCGCGCGTGCCTTTTCGATGATCGCATGTCCAATATGGTGTTCGCTCGAGGTTTCGGCATTGGCTGCCATCCGTAAGACATCGTGCTCGGTATAGCCACTTAGCGGACGTACATCAGTAACGACCGGTTTGCCATGGGTCAACGTACCGGTTTTGTCAAAGGCGATGGTACTGATCTCGGAGACTTTTTCCAGATAAGCCCCCCCTTTGAAAAGAACACCCCCGCGCGCCGCCGCGGCAATCGCACTAAGCACACTCGCTGGGGTGCTAATAATGAGCGCGCAAGGGCTGGCTACCACCAGCAGTGTCATCGCCCGGTAGAGGGTGGCGCTGAACACCTCATGACCAAAGAGCACCGGCACAATGATCGCTAATAGGGTGGCGCTGATCACTGCATAGGTATAGGGTTGACTAAACCGATCAATAAATTGTTGGGCTGGCGTTGAGTTTTGGCGGGCCTCTTCCACGAGGTTAATAATTTTGCTGAGCGTACTTTCAGATGCCGGCTTGCGCATTTCAACTTCTAACGCCCCATGCCCATTAATTGACCCCGCATAGACTAGATCCTTCAGGGTTTTATGTACAGGAATACTTTCGCCGGTAATCGGGCTTTGATCAATCGTGCTTTCACCCTGCATGACGACCCCATCGACCGGCAACCGTTCGCCGGGGTAGACCAAAATAAGATCGCCAATTTTCAGTTCATCGACAGACAACGTGATTTCCTGATCATCTCGTCGGACGCGGGCTGTATCAGGCCGTAGAACCGCTAAAGCTTCGATCGCTTTGCGCGTGCGTTCCATGGCAAAATGTTCGAGCGCGCCACTCAACGTAAACAGAAAGAGTAAAAGCGCGCCTTCTTTCCAATCCCCGATCGCCGCCGCACCCAACGCTGCCGCAATCATCAGAAAATCAATGTCGAGCTTTCCCACTTTGGCTTGTCGAATCGCCCCAACCAAGCCGGAATAGCCACCAGCGGCAAAGGCCACGATGGCTGCTGTGGTAACGGCCCAAGCGGGTAACGCGCCGTTCCTGTCCCCGGCCCAGCCGAGCACGAGGGCAATCAGCGTGATGGCAGCTAAAATTAACTCAAGATTAGAACGCCAAAGTGTGAAGAATTGAGCTGATCCAGCGGCGCGTTGGGGTGGTGCTAACGGAAATGCCTGATTGGCCGATTGTATTGTCATTGTTGATCTTTCTCCTTGTCGATCGGTTGATTCACTTCGGTCTGCTGACTGAACCCTGGTTGGCGGGCCTCTAG
>JAPLGZ010000607.1 GCA_026389895.1 Chloroflexota bacterium
ACCTCGGCAAAATAGTGATCGATGCGCAACTCATCCGCGACGGCCTTGGCAACGGCTTGGCTGTCACCGGTCAGCATGACGACTGCTAAGCCCATCGCAGGAAGTTGTTGCATGGCCGGTTTGCTTTCCGGGCGAATCACAGCGGCCAGAGCAAAACTACCAACTACGGTGTGATCCTGCACCAAGTAGACGACGGTCTGCCCTTTCTCTTCAGCATTTTTGACAAAAGTTTGCAGTTCACCAGCCGGCGCGACTTGAAGCATTTCTAACAGACGCGGGCCACCAACGTACACCATCTGGCCGTCTACATGGGCCTGGACGCCCCGCCCCTTTAGCGCGGCGAAGTCCGTAATTCTAGGCAAAGCAAGCTGATGAGCAGTAGCTGCTTTACGAATCCCCTGCGCCACCATATGTTCAGAATCACCTTCAATCGCTGCCGCTAGCGCTAAAGCCACCTCAGGCGCCCAACCAGTGACGACGGCCATATCCACAACACCTTGTTCACCACGCGTCAAAGTGCCCGTTTTATCGAAGATCACGGTATCAATCTTCCAGGCTTCTTCCAGTGCCAGCCGATTACGGATCAAGATGCCATTACGCGCCGCCAGCGATGTGCTAATCGCCACGACAAGTGGAACGGCTAACCCCAAGGCATGTGGACAGGCAATGACGAGTACTGTCGCCACCCGCTCCACCACTGCCACATGCCAGCCGGTGGCCGCCCCCCAACCGATGGCCGTAAGCACGGCCACGGCCAAGGCAATATAAAACAGCCAGCCCGCGGCGCGATCCGCTAACACTTGTGTGGCGGATTTACTCTGTTGCGCCTCGTTGACCAGGCGCATAATGCCAGCCAACGCCGTTGCTTCACCAAGCGCGGTGACGCGTACGCGCAGGCTACCATCACCGTTCACTGTGCCAGCAATCACTTTGAGACCTGGCACTTTTTTTACTGGTTGTGATTCGCCCGTGATCATAGCTTCGTTTACTTCAGAACTGCCTTCGCTTACTTCGCCATCAGCCGGGATGCTGGCGCCGGGACGCACCAACAGCAAATCATTCAGGTGCAACGCGCCAAGCGGCACAATTTCGGTCGCCCCATCCGGCTTGAGCCGCTCAGCCGTATCGGGCATCAGCTTAGCCAGTTCACTGAGCGCGTTCGATGCCTGGCGCACACTGCGCATTTCCAGCCAATGGCCCAAGAGCATGATGTCGATCAGGGTGACGAGTTCCCAGAAAAACCCACCCGTTGGATCGATCCAAAGGGCGGCAACGCTATAGACCAAGGCGACGCTGATCGCCAGTGAGATCAAGGTCATCATGCCAGGTTGGCGACTTCGCACTTCTGGCACTGCCATCTGTAAAAAGGGTACACCCCCATAGAAAAAGACGATCAAGGCAAATAGCGGGCCGATCCACGCACTAGCCGTAAATTGGGGCATGGTGAACCCAAACCAGCTTTGCAGCATGTGGCTATAGAGCAATACGGGCAATGAGAGCACGAGGCAGCCCCAGAAGCGGCTACGAAACATCAATTCATGGCCACTATGATCGATATGCCCAGCGTGTTCACCAGTTGAGTTGTGGCCCCCCAGCATTGGGTGGTGATCATGAACGGCGGGCATCGCTTCAGCAGATTGAGGATGGATAGGCTGCTCATGGGCAGATTTTTGATGGTTGGTCATGTTCGATTCTCCTTGTAGGGCCACAGCTACGATTCCCTTTTCAGCGGTAAAAACAGATGAAAGGCGCTACCCTGGCTACGTCCAGCAGGTGGGCTTGTTGCCTCAACTTTGCCACCATGCGCTTCTACGAGTTGGCGTACAATCGCCAGGCCCAGCCCAGCACCACCGGTTGCCCGATGGCGCGAAGGGTCGGCCCGGTAAAACCGATCAAAAACATGGGATAAATCTGCGGCGGCAATCCCTTCACCACTATCGGTGACCGTGAGGCCAATGCCACTGGGTTCCGCAGCAACCTTGACGGTCACGTTGCCATTCGCGGGGGTATGGCGCAAGGCATTGTCGAGCAAATTATTCAAGACCTGGCCCAGGCGCTGACCATCCCCCTGGATCGGCGGCAGGTTGTCGGCCACTTGCAGGGCAAGGCCAATTTGGTGGCTATTCGCTTGGGATTGGAAGGCCGCCACCTGGCGTTGGACTAATGCCATCAGGTCGAGTGGCGCCAAATCAAGGGCGAGTTGACCGGCTTCGGCATTCGCCAACGTGCGCAGATCCTCCACCAGCCGATTGAGCAAGATCACTTGTTCATGAATAGCGGCAAAATTTTCGGCCGTGGGTGGGAAAATGCCATCCTCCAGCGCTTCTACAGTGCCTTGAATACCCGCCAATGGCGTGCGTAGTTCATGCGCAATATCGGCCATCAGATTTCGACGCAGCTTTTCCTGTGTTTCCAGACTACCAGCCATCCGGTTAAAGGTAGCGGCCAATTTACCCAGCTCATCTTTGCTCTGCACCGGCACGCGCACCATCAGATCCCCGTCAGCAATCTGGCTGGACGCCTGGGTCAGTGTCGCTAATGGATGGGTAATCTGACGCACCAACAAACCGGCCAGCAGCACAGCAACCACACCCGCGACCAAACCAGCCAACAGCACCGCACGCGTAACGGCCACCAAGACCAGGTCGCTTTCCGCGGCGGTCGTGCGCATCATGCTGCCTTCCACCATGAGCGTACCAACCGGTTGCTGGTTGACCACAAGCGGCCACTGTTGCACCTGTTGTCCTGCTAATACCGAACCATCCACGATGCCACTTGTATCAACCACGACCTTGCCAGTCATATCGATCACCTGAACATGGTTGTTGAACATCCCCATAATATTGCCCAGCATGCCGCTCATTTGGCCATCTGCAGCGGCATCAATCAGCGCATGCAAGTCGGCTTGGACGCCCATCCACCCGTTGTGCTCAGCATACGCTTCAGTCAAAGTGGTCTGCAATCGCTCAGGCAGGATCATATGTTTGTTGATCATAAAATGGGCGAACTGGGTCGCTGTCCCCTGCCGGGTTAATACCACGGTGACGATAACGCCCACACCAATGACGAGCGCAAAGGCTAGGGTTAGCTTGAACCAGAGATGGTCTGTCACTTTAGACATTAACATCAATAATCTACCCGGCTCCTGACGTCATCGGTGGAACAAAGCGATACCCGACACCATGCACGGTTTCGATAAAGCGGCTATGCCGACCGGCGCCCCCCAATTTCTGGCGAAGATTCTTGACATGCGCGTCGATCGTGCGTTCATAGGCCGAGAGATCGCCGCTGGCATCTT
>JAPLGZ010000788.1 GCA_026389895.1 Chloroflexota bacterium
TTGATGTTTGTGTCTGATTGTTTGCGTACATGTACGTATAATTTTACAGGAGAAAAACAAAAATGGCAAAGCAAGTCGTCTTCGAAGATGCTGCACGCAAGAAATTAAAAGCCGGTGTCGATGCATTGGCAAACGCCGTCAAGACCACACTAGGACCCAAGGGCCGCAATGTGGCTCTAGACAAAAAATGGGGCAGCCCCACCGTTACACATGATGGTGTCACCGTTGCCAAGGAAATTGAACTAGAAGACCCGTTTGAAAACATTGGCGCGCAACTGTTGAAAGAAGCCGCCACCAAGACCAACGACGTCGCCGGTGATGGCACTACCACCGCCACCGTTTTGGCCCAAGCGATTGTCAACGAAGGTCTGAAGAACGTCACCGCTGGCGCCAATCCGATGCAGCTCAAGTGGGGCATCGAAGCCGGTCGCGACGCGATTGTCAAGGCGTTGAAGGAAATGGCCACCCCAGTTTCGGGCAAAGATGGGATCGCCCAGGTTGCCAGCATCTCCGCCGCTGACAAGAAAATCGGCGATCTGCTCGCCGAAGTGATGGACCGCGTCGGCAAAGACGGCGTCATCACCGTCGAAGAGAGCAAGGGTTTGGAATTCGAGACCGAGTATGTCGAAGGTATGCAGCTTGACCGCGGTTACCTGAGCCCCTACTTCGTCACCAATTCCGAACGCATGGAAGCCGAAATTACAGCCCCGTACATCCTGATCACCGACAAGAAGATTAGCAGCGCTCAGGACATCGTCCCCGTGCTGGAAAAGATGGTACAGATTGGCAAGCGCGAAATCGTCATCATTGCCGAAGACGTAGACGGCGAAGCCCTGGCCACCCTCGTACTCAACAAATTGCGCGGTATGGTCAATGCGTTGGCGATCAAGGCCCCTGGCTTTGGTGACCGCCGCAAGGCGATGTTGGGCGACATTGCCATTCTGACTGGTGGCCAAGTGATCACCGAAGAATTGGGTCGCAAGTTGGACAGCGTTATGCTGGACGACCTAGGTCGCGCCGACAAGATTGTCAGCACCAAAGATGCCACCACGATCGTGGGCGGCGCCGGTAGCTCGGACGAAATCAAGAGCCGCATTGGCCAGATTCGCGCCGAGACCGAAGCGAGCACCAGCGATTATGACCGCGAGAAGTTGCAAGAACGCCTGGCCAAATTGGCCGGTGGGGTTGCCATCGTCCGCGTTGGTGCAGCCACCGAGACCGAATAGAAAGAAAAGAAGCACCGCGTAGAAGACGCCTTGAGCGCCACCCGCGCGGCTGTTGAAGAAGGTATCGTCCCCGGTGGTGGTGTGGCGTTGATCAATGCCATCCCCGCTTTGGATCACCTGAATCTGGAAGGCGACGCCGCAACCGGCGCCCGCATCCTGCGCCGCGCGCTCGAAGAGCCAATGCGCATGATCGCTTCTAACGCCGGCTTGGACGGCCCAGTCGTGATCGAGAAGGTTCGCAATCTGCACGCCGAGGGCAAGAAGACCACTGGCTATGATGTCATCTCCAATTCCTATGTGGATATGTTGGAAGCCGGCATCATTGACCCAGTCAAGGTTACCCGTAGCGCTGTTGAGAATGCCTGCTCGATTGCAGCCATGATTCTGACCACCTCTGCTTTGGTCACCGACATCCCAGAACCTGAGAAGGCTCCGGCTGGCGGCGGCCCTGGCGGTATGGGCGGTATGGGCGGCATGGACATGTAATCTGAACGTTGCTTTGGCGACGTTAGGTAGTATAAAATGGGCGGGTCGAAATTATTCGACCCGCCCATTTTAATAAGTACGAGGTAACAAGTAACAAGTAATGATAAATGATGCTTCGTCAAGACGCGTTCACAATTAGTTATTACTTATTACCGATTACTTATTCTTTCGTTTTATCTCTAGAGAAAGGAAACGAACCTATGTCCTTGCCAACCCGCGCCGAAGCCTACGCTTTGCTCTGTGAATGGGTAGAGTCGGAGAGCTTGCGGCGGCATATGCTGGCTGTGGAAGCCGCCATGCGCGCTTACGCTCGGCATTTTCACGAGGATGAAGAGTTGTGGGGCATCACTGGCCTGCTCCATGATCTGGATTATGAACGCTTTGCAGACATGGACGATCTGGTGAATGGTCATCCACGCACCGAATTGCGACTATTTGCGGAGCGCAACTACCCAGCCGAATTGATTCACGCCGTGCAGGCCCACGCACCGTTTTTGGGCATCCCGTCGGAAAGCCTGCTGGACAAAACATTGCTGGCCTGCGACGAGTTGACTGGCTTGATCCAAGCCAGCGCATATGTGCGCCCGGATCGCAATTTGCGCAATGTAGAACTTAGCTCAGTCAAGAAAAAATGGAAAGACAAAGCCTTCACCGCGGCCATCAACCGCCCCGAGAATATGCACTTCATAGAGGCGCTCGGTGTCCCTTTTGACGAACATGTGCAGCGCGTGTTGGATTCGATGAAAGAAATCGCCGATACATTGGGCGTAGGTGGGACGCCATCCTAATGGTTAATGCTGAACGGTTAAGAAGTAGTCTTTAATGCCATTCGGTGAAGAGCGTTTCTTCAGGGACTAATGAACCATTCAGCATCAACCAGTAACCAATTGGATTACTGTTGCATCGTATCGCGGATAATCGCCACTAACGCTTTGGTGCTGTAGGGCTTGGGCAGAAATTGTGTCAAAGGCTGCTGCAGGAGCCGCTTGGTGACATCCTGTTCACTATAACCAGACGAAAGCACAATTTTCAGGTTTGGATCGATCGCGCGCAAGGCCAGGAAGGTCTCTTCACCGTTCATAACGGGCATTTTCAGATCAAGCAAGACCAAGTTAATCTCGGCTTTGTGGCGCTTGAATTTTTCCAGACCGTCACGGCCGCCAACCGCCAAGATTACCTTGATGCCTTCGGTGGCTAAAATATCACCGACAACCTCGCGGACCGAGGATTCGTCATCGATCACGAGCACAGTGTCGCCAGGCGTCGGCACAATTTCTACCGGCGTCGCGTGTTCAGGTTCGCCAACCGGAAAGAGGACAACAAAGGTAGAACCCTGGCCAGATCTACTCTCGACCTTAATCGCACCGCGAATTTTTTGGACAATCCCCAGCGTTGCCGCCAGGCCTAATCCACTCCCTCGCGATTTTGTCGTAAAATAGGGCTCAAAAATATGCGCCAACGTCGCGTGATCCATACCAACCCCATTATCCATAATTTTCAAATAGATATGCCGGCCTGGCGTCAACCACTCGCCCCCTTTGTACGTCTCGATGTGCGCTTGATCAACGAACAGTTGGCCAGTCTCCACAATAATCCGACCAGTTTCGCACTGGATGGCTTCGGCGGCGTTGATGACCAGGTTCATCACTAATTGTTGGGCTTGACCCCGGTCAATTTCAATGGTCGGCAAATCAGACATAAGCGAAAACTCTAAGCGGCTCTGTTTGGGCAAGAAGGCTTCCAGTAGCCCCAGATTATCCTTGACAAGTTGATTGAGATCCACTGCTTCAATCTGGAAATCGCTTTGCCCTGTATAAGCCCGCAGTTGGCGTGTCAGATCGACCATGAGTTCGGTAGATTTTATCGCCTTTTCGAGATGGGCACGGGCATTAGTATCGGCAGGCAATTTACGCAGCGCCAGCGAGGTCTGTGATAAGACACTAGTCAACATATTATTGAAGTCATGGGCAATGCCACTGGCCAGCAAATTGATATGTTCAGATTTCTGGGCTAGCAAGAGCAGGCGCTCAACGCGTTTGCGTTCGGTGATGTTACGATTGACACCAACAATGCCCACATGCTGGCCTTGACTATTCCAAACATAGGAGACTGAGGCCAAGATATCAATCCGTGTGCCATCTTTGTGGTGGTGAATTTGTTCACCTTGCCAAGCGCCATCACGCTCTAACCTTTGCAGCAAGGCAATCCGATCCGTGCCTGGATACTGGACGCGTAATACTTGCCCAAACGGTTTGCCAATCACCTCAGCGGCCGCCATCCCATATAATTCGGTGGCGGCGCGGTTCCAGCTTTCAATACAAAAATTCATGTCGGTCGAGATAATCGCATCGGAAACGCTTTGGACAAGATTGGCCTGATAGCGGATCATCTCTTCGGCTTGTTTATGCCGGCTGATATCGTGAACAATCAGGCAAAAGACGCCACCAGCCTCATCATATTGATAGCTGGTGCTGACCTCGACATCGATCAATTGGCGATTTTTACGCTGGTAACGTAGCTCTTGGACAGAAGCTTTGCCCGATTGACGCACCTGCTGAAGTTCGTAGAGCATCAACGGCCGAGGTATTGCCACCAAATCGTCCAAGGCAAGGGCTAACATTTCATCCGCGCTATAGCCAAGCAACTGTTGAAAGGCCGCATTTGTATCGACAAAACGATAGGTTTGGGGATCAAACAGGGCAATACTAATGGGCGTCTGTTCAACGGCTGTCCAATAATGCTGAACGCGGCGCGGCCCCGGCTGTACAGCAAAGCGCAATGAGCCCACTTCGCTGGGTGCAACGCCTTGAATTGTCGGCCTTGAATTCTCGGTACTCCCTACAGGCATGGAACGATCCTTTTACAACAATTCGATAAAGGGTACAAATAAAGGGATTTACACAGCAACGCCAAACATACTAGATGCGAAGGCGGACCACGCGGCATGATATTTAAGAAGCCTGCCGCAGATCGCTCACACAGGGAAAAGCGCAGCAGGAGGTCCTAGCCGTTTATCGTCGACTTGTATTGGGGTGCGGTGGCGTGAGTCAAGGCAAAAATCCACAGGCCAAAAACGCAATCAATAAAACAGCCAAATTCACCGGCCAGCGTGTCACGCTCACTCAATATATTAGCCTTTAGAATAACATATTCTCGCTACAGATAACATCACGTTTGGCGAAAATTTTATTACAGTATGTTTGCAATTTAATCCCGCTAAATTGCAGATAAAATAAGCACTGGCAACATGGTTTGCCCGCCATCATTCAAGTTCCCCTTGGTTTTAGGCCTGCTTTTTCATAAACAGCGTCAATTATCCGCATGTTGGCAATCGCGTCCGTCGCATCTGTGGGCATAGGTGCTTCCCCGCGTACAGCCTGAGCAAAGGCCCGTAGCTGATAGGTATAACTTGTTTCACCAGGAAAATGTTCGCTACGTTTGCCCAC
>JAPLGZ010000068.1 GCA_026389895.1 Chloroflexota bacterium
GTCCCGGCTGTACAGCAAAGCGCAATGCTCCCACTTCGCTGGGTGCAACGCCTTGGATTGTCGGCCTTGAATTCTCGGTACTCCCTACAGGCATGGAACGATCCTTTTACAACAACTCGATAAAGGGTACAAATAAAGGGATTTACACAGGCAACGCCAAACATGCTAGATGCGAAGGCAGACTACGCGGCATGATATTTAGGAAGCCCGCTGCAGATCGCTCACACAGGGCAAAGCGCAGCAGTAGTAGTTTCTAGCCGTTATCATCGACTGGGATTGGGGTGCAGTGGCGTGAGTCAAGGCAAAAATCCAAAGGCCCAAAACGCAATCAATAAAGCAGCCAAATTCATCGGCCAGCGTGTCACGCCCACTCAATATATTAGCCTTCAGAATAACATATTCTGCTACAAATAACATCACGTTTAGCGAAAATTTTATTACAGTATGTTTGCAATTTAATCCCGCTAAATTGCGGATAAAATAAACACTGGCAACATGGTTGGCCTGCCATCGCTCAAGTTCCCCTTGGTTTTAGGCCTGCTTTTTCATAGACAGCGTCAATTACCCGCATGTTGGCAATCGCGTCCGTCGCATCTGTGGGCATAGGTGCTTCCCCGCGTACAGCCTGAGCAAAAGCCCTTAGCTGATAGGTATAACTTGTTTCACCAGGGAAATGTTCGCTACGTTTGCCGGCTGCATTGCGCACCGTCAGGCGATGAAACCGATGGGGCAGAATCGGGTTAATCACACGCATTTCTCCCTGGTCACCACGCACAGTGGTCTCAATGCGCAGAAGTACGGTAGAAAAGAACGAGACTGTCGTGCGGGCGGTGCGCCCATCCGCAAAACAAAATTCTGCTTCCATCCAGCGGTCCACTTGGGGCGAAGATGTTTTGGCTTTGGCGCTGACTACTTGCGGCTCGGCACCGGCCAAATAGCGCAGCTGATTGATCGTATAGCAGCCCAGATCCATCAGCGCACCGCCAGCCAGGTCATAGCGATAGCGGATGTCATTTCGCCGGAGCAAGGGCACGCAAAAATGGGCTTCTAGATGGCGCACATGGCCCAGTTCGCCACGGTCGAGCACGCCTTTCATGCCCACGGCGAGCGGGTGATACCGATAATGAAACGCCTCCGCAAGCACGCACCCTGTTTCGTTGGCCACTTGAGCCAACTGCGCGGCCTCAGCCGCATTAGCGGTGAGCGGCTTTTCGCATAAAACATGCTTACCATTTCGTAGGGCAAGCGTTGTCCATTCGGAGTGCAAACTATTGGGCAAAGGGTTATAAATCGCATCGATTTCGGGGTCATAGATCAATGCGGCATAGTTCGCATGGACACGCGGGATGTGATGTCGTGCGGCAAAAGCTTGGGCAAAAGCCGGATCACGGGCTGCTACAGCCCAAATTTGCACATCTGGCAGATGTTGAGCCGGTAAAATCAGGGCATTGGGGGCAATTCTCGCCGCGCCAAGGATGCCGATCCGCAAGGGAAACCTGGTAGCCAAAGCTTTTTGCCTTTCATGCCGCTAAAATAGAAATTTAAATAATTATACGCTTAATTTGCAAAGATAGGAAACAGAACAAAATCCTAAAGTTAGTCTGACTGCATTTTATATTCAGAAATTTGACATGCTTCTAAGGGTGCGAGTACCATCTTCTGCATTCAATAAGCCGAATGGGATGCATGATAGACGCATCTCATGGCGTTAGCGCCAGCAGGCAGAAAACAGGGAAAGCTGACAACAGAGGACACAGAGTAGGTTTTCCATCTCTAATCTCTCTTGCCCCAATCCCATTGACGCATCCGCACACAAAGTGAAGGGCAGAATGCCAAAAAAAATTATCATCGACACCGATCCTGGCATTGACGACGCCATGGCGATCTTGTTTGCACTCTGCTCACCCGAAGTCGAAGTCATTGGGCTGACGACGATCTTTGGCAATGTCTATACAGATCTAGCCACCCAAAATGCTTTGCGGCTGCTTGAATTTGCTGGCCGCCCACAAATTCCCGTAGCCCATGGCGCGGCGCGGCCGCTGCAAGTGGCTTTCGATCAACCAGCAGCCTTTGTGCATGGTCAAAATGGCTTGGGCGAAATCGTATTGCCCACCCCCATCGCCAATGCCGATCCGCGGGCTGCCGCGCAGTTTATTGTGGACATGATCATGGCGAATCCAGGCGAAATTACACTGGTGCCGGTAGGACCGTTGACCAACATTGCTCTGGCCTTAGCCCTTGAACCGCGCATCGCCACGCATGTCGCCGAAGTCGTGGTGATGGGTGGCGCGGCGGCCGTCAATGGCAATGTAAATCCCGCTGCCGAAGCCAATATCTGGCACGATCCCCATGCCGCCGACCGCGTCTTTACCACCGATTGGCCGATCACCATGATTGGGCTGGACGTTACCGAAAAGACGATTATGCAGGCCGATTATCTGGCCGGGTTGCGGAGGTCGCGCACAGGCGCATTTATCGACGACATCGCTCGCTTTTACCTCGAATTCCACCAAAAGGCGCATGACATTTATGCCGCCTATACGCATGATCCTTCGGCGATTGCCTATCTCGTCGATCCCACACTCTTCACTTTGCAACGCGGTCCGATCCGCGTGCTCTGCGAGGGCATTGGCCTGGGCCAAACCCTCTGGGATCGCAGTGGCCGGCAATGGGGTCGTCCCAATGCGTGGTCAGGGCGACGTCCCGTCAAGGTCGGGATCGATGTGGACAGTACGCGGCTGCTCGCCCTTTATCAGCAAAGAATTTTGGCGGCGGATTAGGTTTGATTAATGTTGTGGTGGGACGCCCAGGTAGGGGCGTTATCATAAAGGAAAACTATGCAGCAAAAGATCTTTGAAGTTCAAACCGCAAAAACCTTGCGTTTAGGTTATCTTCTTCATCTACCCACCAGCTACGGGCAAGATCCCGACCAACGTTGGCCACTGATTCTTTTTCTCCACGGCTACGGTGAATCAGGCGATCAGGTTGCCGCGGTTTTGAAACATGGCATTCCCAAAATCGCCGCGCAACAGCCAGATTTTCCCTTTATCGTGATTGCGCCCCAATGTCCTTGGCATACCTGGTGGCCGGAAGTGGCCGATAGTTTGGATGCTCTGCTCGACCAAGTGACGGCCACTTACGCCGTTGATCCAACACGTGTCTATCTCACCGGCATCAGCATGGGTGGTTATGGCGCCTGGTATCTGGGTGCAACGCGGCCCCAACGGTTTGCCGCCGTCGCGCCGATCTGTGGAGGAGGCTACTGGTTTCACGGCTTTCCACAACAAGTATGTGGGCTAAAGGATACCCCGGTCTGGGCCTTTCATGGGGCCAAAGATCCGGTTGTGCCACTGGCCGCCTCTGAAGAATTGGTCGAGACGCTCCAAGCCTGCGGTGGCGATGTACAATTGACCATCTATCCAGAGGCCACGCACGATTCATGGACCGCCACGTACGAGAATCCAGCGTTGTACACGTGGTTCCTTCAACATCAGCGGCCAGTTTGATGGGGGCTTGCATGAGGCGTGATCAGTGATAAGTGATGCGTGAGATAGGGCCGCGTCTTGGTCAACCTTCACTCCATCACTGATCACGCCTCATTTTACGCTCGCCGCGGCTCGCGCACCCACAACGTCATCAACACACTGCCCACACAGGCAAAGAGCAACGCCGCCGCAAACAAGCCTGTGTAACCAGTCGTCATGGCCAGCCAGCCACCGAGCAGTGGACCGAGCGTCAACACGGGGGCCAGCAGGGTATTGGTCAAGCCGATGTACGTGGGACGATCTTCGGGTGCGCAGAATTCCAGGATAATATTGAGAGACGACACCGCATCACCCGCGCTATAGACGCCAAGCAAGATAAAGGTTGCGATGAGCCAGACTTGGGAAGTGGCCAACCAGGCAATTAAGGCCGCTAAGACGAGCGCAAAGGCAGAACTTGCCAGCACAAGCTTATGGCCGCGCCGGTCGCTGACAAAACCCCACACCAAATTCATAATCGCCGCGCTGCCCACCAGCGCGGCCGTGAGCAGACCGACGGTGGCGCCGTCGATTTGAAAACGCTCGATTCCATAGACCACATAAAAACCACTAGCCATTGTGCCCAATTGGATCGTGCTGCGGCTTAGCAGATAGCGTAGATAATTGCTGTCTTTGCGCAGAATGACGGGCAATTGGCGCAGATAACGCGCCAACGGCATATGCGCTTTGACGGTTGTGCTCGGGGGCTCCCGCGTCAAGGAGAGCCCGATCCACGAAATGCTCATCGCAATAAAGGCGGCAAGAAATAGCAGCGCAAAGTTGTTGGGGAAGGCAAGGCGTTCCAGCACCCAACCGACAAAAAACGCCGCGATCACGCTGGCCAACGCGCCCAAACTATGGCCAACGCCCGAAAAAAGTCCACGCCGGTTGGTGGGAATCACCTTGGCGATCATATCATACCAGGCGGGCATCGCCACCCCGATACAGGTGGCGCTAACGGCCAGAAATAAGAAAAAGAGCACCAAGGCTACCGTTGGCGATCCTGGTGCCAGCCACCAGATCGTCAACCCCATCAGCAGATAGCCGCCGCGTTCACCTGGTCCACTGACCCACATAATGTAGGGTTTCTTGTAGCGCATACGCTCAGAAAAGTTGGCCACCAATAATTGGGGTAAGTACATGCCCAACGCAAAAATCGCGGGGATCAGACCAATCGCCAGTTTGGAATGGGTCAAATGTGCCACCAACACCGGCATAACTGTTTCGCGCGAGACCAAGCTGATACCCAAGAAGACAAAGATCTCATCCCACACGTTAACAATAAAATTCCACTGCATATTCTTGGCGACATGTTGTTTGTTCGCTTGCTCAATTGTTACTTCTATCATTAGATTGCAATCGCTTTCATCTTACTTGATTGGTGCTAGACTCCACCCGCGCCCAAAGGCGGTTGCCTTCTCGGCGCGCTCCCCGGCAGGGAGGAAACTATTTAGTGGACAGAAGACACTGGTCCGTTTGTTCCTAATCAGTCCCCTCCCTTACCAGGGGAGGGCGTCGACGTGAGACTTCGGCTGAGCTCAGTCGAACGCTCCGCCGAACGGTTAGGGTGGGGTTGAGTTGCTCAAGATTGTACTCACGCTTCCAAGCGCGGCTCGCGCACCCAGAACAACATCAACAGACCGCCGATGATCGCAACCACCAACGCGATCAGAAAGAGGCCGCCGTAATCCACGGTCATGGCCAGCCAACCGCCCAGCAGCGGGGCCACCGTGAGAATGGGCGCGAGCAACGTGTTCGTCAACCCAATATAGGTTGGCCGATCCGCTGGCGCACAAAACTCGAGAATAATATTGAACCCCGAAACCCCATCACCAGCGCTGTAAACACCGATCAAGATAAAGGTCACCACTAACCAGGCGGGCGAAACGGCCAACCAGGCTGTCAGCGCAGCGAGCGCCATCGCAAACGCCGCGCCAGCCAGCACGATCTTATGGCCCAAGCGATCCCCCACAAAACCCCACACCAAGTTCATCACCGCCGCACTGCCGACCAGGATCGCGGTCAACATCCCGACGCCCTGGCCGTTTATATGAAAACGCTCTGTGCCATAGACCATAAAAAAGCCAGTGGCCATCGCGCCCAGTTGGACGGTGGTGCGGCTGACCAGGAAACGCAGATAGTTATGGTCGCGGCGTAAAATTTCGGGCAATTGGCGCAGATAACGGGTTAACGAAATGTGTTGTTTGACCGTTTCGCTGGGTGGCTCGCGATTCAATGCCAAGCCGATGAAAGAGATCAGCAACAGGCCATAGGTTAGAAAAAAAAGCAGGGCATAATTGTTGGGATAGGCATTACTCTCCAGAATGCGCCCCACAAAAAGCGCGCCAATCACACCCATCAGCGCGCCCAGGCTATGACTCAGACCCGACCACAGCCCGCGCCGTTTGACCGGAATAACCTTGGCAATCATGTCAAACCAGGCAGGCGTACAGAGACCGCTGCTCGTTGCGCTGATCGCCAGCGCGATAAAGATCAGCCCCAAAGCCAACGTGGGCGAATGTTTGGCGAACAACCAAATGCTCAACCCGATCAACAGATAACCGCCGCGCTCACCCACGCCGCCCATCAACATTGTAAACGGTTTTTTATAGCGCAAGCGCTCGGAAAAATTAGCAACAAATAATTGTGGCAGATAAAACCCCAGGCTAAAAATCGCCGGGATCAGACCAATCGCAAATTTTGAATCGGTCAACTGGCTCACCAATACAGGCATCACCGTGTCGCGCGAGACCAGGCTCGCGCCCAGCGTAAAAAAGGTGATATCCAACAAGTTGACGCCAAAATTCCAGTGGGCATTGTCACTTGCTGGCTTACCCGTAATCGTTAATTCGGCCATCCACTTCTCCTCAATCTCTTTAATTGTAGACAGGGAAACAGGTAGACAGAGTTGCCAATTCTTGTCTACCTGTTTCCCTGTCTACGATAAAAAACTCGTTTTAATTAGTAGCTAGCCAAATTCCGCCCACGGCGTGGCCAACGCACCCGACCTAAGCGCTGAATCGCCAGCACAGCGCTGATTAAGATCAAGCTAGCCCCGAGCCATTGCACCAGGGTCAGTCGCTCGCCCAAGAAGAGCAGCGACCAGATTACAGCCAGCAACATCTCGGTTGGCATCAGCAGCGACATCTGGCCGCTGCCTAATTTTTGAATTGCTTTATAGAAACAAAGGCGCGCCAGAACGGTGCTCACCACGGCGACCAGGATAATCGTCAGCCAGCCTTGCGCACCGGCCACATACCAGACTTCACCCTGAATTCGCCACCAGGCAAATGTGACAAGGGTTGCCATCGCCGCAATGTAGAAGGTCACGGCCCCAGAATCGTATTCCTGCAAATACCATTGCACGCCGACCATCTGAACCGAAAAGATGGCAATCGTCGCGAGCACAAGCAGCACCCCAATCAGGCTAACCCCACCGCCGGGGCGTGCGAGCAAATAGACCCCACTGAGTGCGAGCCCCACCCGAACTAATTGGCGACACGTAAACTTTTCGCCGCGCAACGCCAGTAAACCCAACACGACCACAGGATTGGCGGCAAAGATCATAATAGCCATCGAAGCATCGAGGAAACGCAGCGACTCATAAAAGGTCATCGTGCTGATGCCGTTGCATACCCCGACCACACCCACCACTAGCATACCCCGCCGATCGATTTTGGTATGGGCCGATTTGTTCAAGATGAAAAAGATGCCCAATAGCACCACGGAGATCACCATCCGCCCCAACAATAAGTTGGTCGGACTCATCCCGATTAAAATCGCATGGCGGCTGAGCGGCGTCGCAATGCTAAATCCGGTGGTCGCGCTCAACCCCAAGACCCAGCCCAGCCAGGTGGGGCTGGCCGCAGATTTAGCCACAGGCGGCACGACGTTGATTACTTGTTTGTTGGTTTTGAGCATCATTGGTCAATTCTGTTTTGGATAACTTTAGAAATTTTTGTGCTGCCTGAATGCATTGTATCAAGCGCTGACGTTTCATCCGAAATCTCAGGGGTCTGAAACAGCTTGTCCTCCAGACAGTAAGATCGTAAGGGCATGCGGTCGGCGGCGGGCCAATCATATTTTATGCCTTAATCAACCTTCGACGTCGATTGCGTGCCCCTACAATCTCACCAGATGATTGCGGTTATATGAGTTATTTATTAGTAACCCACCCCATAGTTATGCTACAATCTGGTGGTTGGCTTAGACCTGACGTAGCCAACCCTTCCGCCAACAACCTCCATTACGAATCAAATGAAAGCCACTATGCGTTATTCAAATATTGTTCACCGGCTCGACGGTTCCGGCTATCATGCCTGGGATGTACATGGCAAAGGCAAGGCCATGTTGGCGCAGGGCGCCGACGTGATTCTGCTCACGATTGGCGACCCCGACTTCGCCACGCCGCAGCCGATCGTCGAAACCGCCGTTGCCAGCCTACGCCAGGGACGCACCCATTACACACCGTCGCTTGGGGAGATGCCACTCCGTACAGCAATTGCGGCTCACCATCAACAAATAAGCGGTCAAGCAACCGCAAAGGAGAACGTGGCCGTCGTGGCGGGTGCGCAATGTGGCCTCTATGTCGCGGCGATGGCGGTCTTGCAAGCGGGCGACGAAGTCATTTTGCCCGAACCAGTCTACAGCACCTATGAACCCGTGGTCGGCGCAACCGGCGCAACCCCGGTCTATGTTAAGCTGCGTCCCGAACTGGGCTTTCACTTTGATCCAGCCGAAATGGCCGCCGCGATTACACCGCGCACACGGGCCATTCTGATCAACACACCGCACAATCCCACCGGGGCGATGCTGCATCCCGAAGAACTCGAAGCACTGGCCGATTTGAGCACGCGCCACGATCTCTGGGTGATCAGTGACGAAGTGTATAGTAATTTCATCTACACACGACCGCATCTCAGCCCGGCGAATATTCCCGCGTTGGCGGAGCGCAGCATCGTGATCTCGAGCCTCTCCAAATCGCACGCCATGACTGGCTGGCGGTTGGGCTGGACCATTGCGCCCGCCGAGTTAACCGAGCACATCGGCAATCTGCTGGCGGCCATGCTCTTTGGTCAGCCGCCCTTTATTCAAGACGCGGCCTTACATGCCTTGACGCATGAACTAGACGAAGCCAAAGCGATGGGCGACGCCTATCGTGCGCGGCGCGATCTGGTCTGTGCGGCCTTGAATGCGGCGGGCGATGTCGGTTGTTATGAGCCGGAAGGCGGCATGTATGTGCTGGTGGATGTGCGTAAGACCGGCATGTCGAGTTATGACTTCGGCCATGCCTTGCTGGAGGCGGAACAGGTGGCGTTGTTGCCAGGCGAGGCGTTTGGCACTACGCTGGCAGGCTATTTGCGCTTGAGTTTGACGGTGCCAGAAGCCACATTGGCCGAAGCGTGCCAACGAATTCAACGGTTTGCGGCTTCGCTGGCACGCTAACAGGCAGCCACCCCAGCCCTGCTTGGTGAGGGCTGGGGTGGCGTGCCTAAGAAGCTTCTGCTACCCCTTAAGCCCACTTGTCGCAATGCCTTGAATAAAGACGCGCTGGCCGACGAAGAAAACGATTAGTACAGGCATCAAAACGAGCAGTGCGACCGCCATCATATACCCAAAATTGGTTTGACCATATTGACCGCGGAACATATTGAGACCGACGGCCAACACTTGGCGATCCAGTGAACGAATGTAGATCAGCGGAGCGAGGAAGTTGTTCCAGTTGCCAATGAAGGCAAAAATGACAACGGATGCGATGGCTGGCTTGGAGAGCGGTAGAATAATATTCCACAAAATGCGCCAAGAAGAAGCACCATCTAACCGGGCGGCTTCGTCCAGTTCGTGCGGAATGTTCATAAAAAATTGGCGCAAGAGAAAGATAAAGAAAGGCCAACCAAACCACGGTGGCACCATCAGTGGCAACCAACTATCGTTCCATTTTAGCAGCGAAAAAAGCACATATTGCGGGATGATCGTCACTTCATTCGGCAACAACATCGTCCCCAGCACCAGCATAAAGAAGATATTCTTGCCGCGCGCCCGTAGGCGAGCAAAGCCATAGGCGGCGAGGCAAGAAGAGACCAGGTTGCCAAAAATATTATTAACGGTGATGATCAACGTGTTGCGCAGAAAGAGATTGAAGGGCAAAAATTTGTTCCAACCATCCCAGAAATTGCTCCATAGGATCGGTTCAGGGATCCATTTCGGTGGGAAGAGAAAGATCTGATTTTCTGGTTTAACCGCTGTGGATAGCATCCAGACCAGGGGAAACAAAAAAATAATCGCGCCAGGCAACAATAGCGCATAAACAATCAGCGCCTGGATCGTCTGGCGTGTCTTCCGGCGTTGATGCCAGGGTATTGTATAGCCACTATCCTTTGTAACTCGTACATCGGAAGTTAAAGTCTGACGCATGAGAATCCCTTTTCTTGTAGAACGGTAGGACAGTAAACAAGAAGAGCGTGAGAGGATGGATCAATGGGGTAATGCCGACTTAACCGACGCTCCCCTACCGTCCTCCACTCGCCTTGTGCCCTAGGTGCGCTCACCCGACTCGTAATAGACCCACCGGCGGCTACCCCAAAGCTGGAGCAACGTCAAGATAAAAATAATCAAAAAGAGCAACCAGGCTAACGCCGAAGAATAGCCCATCTTCAAATATTCAAACGCGGTCTGATAGATGAAGTAGACGATCACATAAGTCGCCGTGCCCGGACCACCTTGGGTCATCACCCGCACATCGGTGAAAATTTGAAACGAGGCGATGGTTGAGATCACAAGGACAAAGAAAAGCACCGGCGAGAGCATTGGGACGGTAATATTGCGAAACTCACTCCATTTACTTGCGCCGTCGATGCGGGCTGCTTCATAGAGTGGCACCGGAATGCCCTGGAGTCCGGCCAATAAAATGACCATATTGGCGCCAATGCCCCACAAGCTTTTAAGGACCAATGCTGGCAATGCCCATTGCTGGCTACCCAGCCACATCGGCCCCTTAATGCCGACTAAGGAGAGGGTATAATTAATGAGCCCAGACTGTGGGTTAAAGAGCCAAAGCCAGAGGATCGAAATCGCCACGCCACTGGCAATCGAGGGCAAGTAGTAGATCACGCGCAGCAAGGTTGAGCCAGGCAACTTTTGGTTGAGCAGCAAAGCGATAATGAACGCGCCCAGGGTGCCGAAAATCACGCTGCCAAATGAATAATAAAAGGTGTTACGCGTGGCAATCCAAAAGAGTTTGTCATCAAACAAAAGTTGATGAAAATTAGCCAGTCCCACCCACTTTGCCTTACTGATATTTACACCCGTCCAATCGGTGAAACTAAAGAGTAGCGAAGCCAGAATGGGACCGCCGGTAAAGAGAATAAAGCCAATCAGCCATAAACCGATGGCAAGATAGAAGTCGATCTCTTCACGTTGTTTCAAGCTGAACGAACGTCGTTTAGAAGGAATGATGGTTTGCATGGTGATAAGGGTCTTTTGATAAAAAACTGAGATTGGAGATGGGCGATTAGAGATTAGAAGAGGGAGCAAAATCTCCAATCGCCTAATCTCCAATCTCTCCTTCCTGACGATCAGCCGCTCTTCAACTTCTTCGCCGCATCTTCGAGCACGGGCGTACCATCCTTAATCATAGCCGCAATCGCCTCTTCCACCTTCATATCGCCGGTCTGGACCAGCTGAGTGTTGCGATTGAAAACATCCAAAATTTCGCCGCCGGCCAGCGTTTGGTAGGGATGACCGGTGACGGCATAATTTTCCAACGCGTCTTGGTAATACTTGGCATGTTCTGGCGCGCCACTCGACCCCAACCAACTCGGATAGGCATCTTTGCGGGCTGGGCTACCACGGCCCGACGCACCCCACATAAACTCCATGCCTTCTTTAGACAGATATTCGGCCAGGTAAGTCCAGGCTGCATCCGCATTTTTAGAATCACGGGTGATGCCAAAGCCGCTGCCAAAGGAGCCGGTCTTCTGGCCCTTGGGGCCTTTGGGCCACGGCGCAACGTCCCATTTAAATTTAGCATTCTGAATCAAGGTTGGGGTGCCCCACGAAGCAAGCGAGAACATGGCAGCCATACCGGCGACCCACGGCCCGTTGGGCACGGCCTGCGATTGCGCCGGCATCGGCGAAACTTTATGCACATGAATCAGATCCGCCCACCATTTCAGGGCGGCTGAGCTCTCGGCCGAGTCAAGCACGATCTTGTCTTCGGCTTCGTTAAAGACCTCACCACCCCACGGGCCAACCAGCGAAATTCCCTGCTCATTGCCTAACCCGACAATCGTGTCGTAATACCCTTCATAGCCCCATTGGGTATCGCCTTTGGTCAATTTCTTGGCGGCTTCGAGCATATCGTCCATGGTCCAAGTTTCACTGGGATAGTCCATCTTGGCAGCGTCGAAGAGATCTTTGTTGTAGCCCATGATGATTGGGCCGTGATCATACGGGATTTCGTATTGCTTGCCGTTATAGCTATAAAGACGAAGCGCCTCTTCCCAAATACCCTTGACATTGAATGCCGTATCTTTGTCAATAAAATCATTGACCGAGATTAGGATGCCTTCATGGTTCCAAGGGAAGGCGTAACGGCCATGCACATAGATAATATCCGGCAACGTATTCGCGGCGGCCCAGGTCGGCACGATCTGGTTGTGGTCGCCCCAAGTGTTGTACGTGGCATTTAACGCTTCAATTTCGGGATGTTTGGCCTTGAACTTGTCATCAAATTCTTTCTGGTGGGCCTGGAAGGCGGCCTCCCAGGTGTGGCCAAAGGTTAAGGTGGTCTTCGCAGTGGAAGGCGCTGCAGCGCCACCGGCGGCGGGTGCGGCAGCTTGCGGCGCTGGACAGGCGGCCAACAAAGCTGTGCCGGCCAAGCTGACGCCTGCCATCTGCAAGAATTTGCGGCGAGATAAATTCTGTTTTTGCATCTGTTTCTCCTTTGTTTTGTTTGAATCGACAACGAAAAAGCGCTTGAACTACAACAGAAGGCCCTATTTCCTGATGCACATTGTGACAAACGAAGGTTGCAAAACAAGGCTTGGCCATACACCAAGCGAAGATCGCAAACTAGCGCTAATTCATCAAGAGCACAGGATAAACACACAACGAAGCCCAGAAATTGAGGAGCTTATGGGCTTCGTTGTGGCGCAAGATTTCGTTAAACATTGGCGACAAGCGCGCGGCGTTTTAGGGTGACGGCTTGTTGCCTGTCAAACAGAAACGCCATAATGGCTGTGGCCTAGGTGAGAGAGTTGAGAATCGACTGTTACAGGGAACTAGCTTTGGTTACTTATGGTATCGGTACCATTACATATGCAATGCTAACCCAAACCGGTTTTACTTGTCAAATATCTTCATGGCATTGTTTAAGATGAAGAGAAGTATAAACCCGCGCCCCAGTTTGGTGGTGTAATCAGGCGGATGGTTGCCAACTCGCGGCGTCAAAATCGGCAAAATCACGATTTTCAGTCGCAATGGCAATCAGCTTCCGCCAGCGGGGTGACATGAGTTCAGTGGGCAAGGCGGTTAGCGGAAAGAGATCAACGGCGGTTGATTCAATGCCATCGGGTGTCGGTTGCCCGCTCACGAATCGACCAGCAAAGACGACGCCATAGTTTACAATTTGATCGCCACCTGGAAAGCTATGCGAGAACGCCGCGCCGCCGAAGATGGCGATCACACGGGTCGGCTCAATCAGTACGCCGGTCTCTTCCCAGGCTTCGCGTACGATGGCAGAGGATGGCGGCTCGTTGGGATCAATAGCGCCAGCAGGTCCAGCCCAGCGGCCATTATCGGCCCGTTTTTGCAACAACAGACGACCTTGCTCGTCGAAGATCAGCCCCAACACCGATGGCGTGAGCACCAGATCGTTGCCGACTTTTTGGCGTAGCTGGCGCACATAGTCAGACATACCGCCTTTACGCACGCCATCGAGCGGAACTTGCCAAGTTGGCGGTTGAAAATTTGTCCGAAGGCGCGGCGCAAACAGATCGGGCAGAATAGCGTGCATCCAAGCTGGCATCGGCAACGCGGCCATTTCCGTTTGGCTAAGGTACGCGACAGCTTTGGTCTCTTCGCCATTGGCGCGCAATACGCCACCCGCCACCTGGGCTTCAAAAACGATCATCTGATAAGTGACTTGATCCTGATTTTTGTAAGTCACCAAAAATTCTGGGCCGCTGTAGACGCCAAACACGTGCTTCAATTGCACCCGCAGGCCGGTCTCTTCCCACATCTCGCGCACAGCCGCATCGGCCAATGATTCCGGGGGCTCGACGCCACCACCGGGCAATACCCAAACATCACCTTCCGCATGCCGAACAAGCAGAATCCGATCTTGATCGTCATAGACAGCGATCGTCACAGAGGCCATGAGCAAAAGCTCGTGACCCACTTTGGCGCGCAGCCGTTGGATATAGGTTTCCATAGCGCTTAGCGCGTCCGATCTTGGCTGGTGTGCTCGTAATAGTCAAAGCTGGGGCCTAATTTTTCTTTCAACGGCTGCGTAATCTGATTCAAACGTGCTACGAGTTCTTTTGAAAGCGGCTCCGCACCAGCCCTGG
>JAPLGZ010000128.1 GCA_026389895.1 Chloroflexota bacterium
TGAGAATGATGGCCAGCACAAAGCCCATTGGGATGGCAATCAACCCGGCGCTCGACCCGATGAGGCCGGTTTCCCATAGCGAGAGTCGCCACAATTGGCTGCGCGTCATGCCGGTGGCACGTAACACGCCGATCTCGCGGCTGCGTTCGAGTTGAAGACTCATGAGGGTGCTGAAAATACCGATAAAGGCCACCAACGTCGCCAGCAGTTGCAGGGCTACGGTAATCGAAAAGGTGCGGTCGAAGACTTCCAGCGCATTTTGGCGGGTGCTGCGGTTGGAGCGTACCAGCACTTCGGTCTGCTTGGCGAGGGTCGTACGAATTTCGTTTACCTTTGCATCTAGGTTGACGCCGGGCGCGACAAACAAGGCAATCGCCGATATGCCGCGATCCGTCCAGAATTGGCGATAGACCGGATCGTAGAGCGTGACCGTGTTATTCACATCAAAATCAACCCCTATGCCAATGATTGAAAATGTGTGCAGACCTTGATCGGTCTGGATCGTCAACTGGTCGCCAAGGTTTAGATGGAGTCGATTTGCCATTGGCTCGTTGATAATCACACCACCGGCTTCGAGTGCCTGCCAGGTTGTCTGCCAATCACCTGCTGCCGCTCGATAACGTCGCTTTGCGCCCGCTAAATCTTGGGTTAAGGCCACCAGACGCACTTGAACTTCGTTGCCTACCCCTAGCGTAGTGGTTGGAGATGAATTAGGGATAGGTAAAAACGCCGTCACATTCACCCCGCGTGTGGTCGCGAGATTGATGATGCCTGGAAAATTCTTTAGCTGCGTCACCACGGCGGGATCGAGTGTCGTCAACACTTGGTTGGCGTTGAGTGAAGGCGGCGAAATAAAAATGTCGGCTTGCAACACATCTTCGAGCCATGATTCGACGGTCGAGCGAAAACTGCCGATCATCACACCGACGCCGATGATGACGCTGACGGCGACCATGAGCGCTGCCACGGCGACCGACATGCGGCTGAGCGAACGCACAATTGTACGGGGGGCCATCCGTTCAATCACCCCCGCTTGCCAATTCAGCCAGCGCCGGTTGACCAACCATTGGGCCAAATTCATCAAACCCAGCGTCAAAAGCGGCGTGAGCAGCGCGCCGCCAATAATGACAGCAAAAAGACCCCCAAAGGCGATGATTAGATTCCACTCGGGAATTAAGAGTGCCGCTCCCAGGATGAGTAAACCAATGCCACCCAGGCTGATCCAGGGAATCAGCGCGCGTGTGCGTTCTTCGACATTACTCCGTTTGAGCGCACCGGCCGGTGGCACACTGGTGGCCTCATAGGCCGGGATCGCTGCCCCAATCAGCGCGGCGGCGATGCCAATGAGCGCGCCTTAGACCAACGTAAACACGGGAATATCAATCTCACGCACCGAGACCACGAAAAACAGGTCGTTGATCGTTTGGGTCACCAGTTGTACGGCGCCGCGTCCTAAGATCACACCGAGGGCGAGCCCCAAGGCCGTGCCGATCACCCCCAGGAGACCGGCCTCGGCCAAAATGAGCACATAGACCTCGCGCCTTGTCATGCCCAGCGCACGCAGGCTGCCTAAAACAGGGCGCCGTTGCACCACGCTAAAGGTCACCGTGTTGTAGATTAAGAACATGCCAACAACGAGGGCGAGCAAACTCAGGGCGGTGAGATTTAGGCTAAAGGCCGCTGTCATCTCGTTGACTGCGCCACTGCGCGCCGCAGACTCTTCGATGCGCACCCCAGGCGGCAAGATGGTCGCAATTTTTGCCAATGCCGCACGGCCTGCCGCGTCGTTGCTCACAATCAGATCAATGCGATCCAATTTATGTAATTGTTGCAGCACTTCCTGGGCGGTCGAGATATCGGTGATTAAGAGCCCCTGCAGGGCGCGCCGGCTCAAATCATCAGATGGCGCTAGCAGCCCAACAATTTCCAAATTCGCAGTCCGGCTGCCAATACGCACCGGGAACTGATCACCCGTTTGTAAATGGTAGCGGGTGGCGACATCTTGGCTGAGTAGCACCGTGTTTGGACGCACCATCAGATCGCTGAGAAAGGTTGCGCTAGCCCCCGCTGCGGCGTCACCCTCGCCCAGATAGCTGCGGAAAGGCTGATCGGCAAACGGGTCAATGCCTAGCAGGCGCATCGGTTGTGCATCCAACGTCGTGGCAATCACATAGTTTTCGACCACCGGCGCGCTTTGCCGATAACCGAGCTCGCGACGCAATCTGGTATAAATTTGTTCGTCTAATCCACTCGGCCCACCGACAATTTGGTGGGTGGCGCGACCCGTGATGGTTTCGGTGCCCAGGGCAAAGGCCCGTTCGGCGGAACCGTTGGCCAGATCGATCGCCACGATCATGGCCACCCCAATGGCCACGCCCAGAATAAAGAATAGACTTTGGAAAGGTCTTCGCCAGGCGTAACGCCAGGCCAGACGTAAGAGGGTTTTGACGGAGAATTGCGAACGATTGCTGGTCGGTGCGGTGGTTTGTATGCTCATCGTTCTTCGCAATCAGCCCTGCGCCGTTGACAATTGATCATTGACCAATTGCCCATGCACTAAATGGAGCACGCGATCAGCTTGTTCGGCAACATCGGGCGCATGGGTGGCCATGAACAAAGTTTTGCCAGCATCGCGGGTCAACTCTAATAACAATTTCAGCACAGTTTCACCGGTTTCGTCATCCAAGTTGCCGGTCGGTTCGTCAGCGAGGACAAGGAGGGGATCATGGGCCAGGGCGCGCGCAATGGCCACTCGCTGCTGTTCACCGCCACTTAGTTTGTCGGGGTAGGTGTTGATGCGGTCGGCCAACCCGACCCGCTCTAACAATTCAACCGCGTGGCGGCGCATCTGTTGGTGTTTACCCGCCAACTCCAACGGTAGGGTCACGTTTTCGAGTACGGTCAGGGTTGGAATCAAGTTGAAGAACTGGAAGACAATCCCAATATGATTGCGGCGAAAGATCGTGCGCTCATGCTCGCTCAACGCGGTAATCGTCACGGCCTGGGCGCCATCATAGATCGTTACATCGCCGCTGCTTGGCGCATCAATCCCAGAAATTAGATTGAGCAGGGTGCTCTTCCCGCTGCCCGATTTGCCCAACAGGCAGACAAACTCACCGGTATAGAATTCACGGTTCAGTTCATCTAATACGGCGCGGGCTTGGCCGGCTTCGGCGTAGGTTTTGCTTAAATGTTCGAGACGAATGAGCACGGGCTTACTTGGCTGTGTTGCGGCAGGACGCTCCAGCGTTGGCTCCTGATGATTCGCCACTTGGGCAGTAGTTTGTAAAGTCATGCAGAATGATTATCCACTGAGGTTGAGAAAGAAATCACAAATATGATTTATCTTACTGGCAACCAATCCGCTTTTCTGTCGGCAATCCGACAATGTAGCGCAGGGACGTGCATTTGCCAGTTACACTTGGCGGAAGAGTGGGCAATCATTCAGCGCGGTTGAGGGACGACAAAGCCCGATCGCGGTCTAATTTAATAACAATAAGCCTGACGGTGATGGTCTGGGGAATGGGGAGCAAGCAAGGTGGCTTTAGCAAAAGGTGCTTACTGCATGGGCTGTATATCGTCCGGCGCCGTTGCCAGCGCTGCTTCTAGCTTATCAACTTTGTTGGTCAACGCGGCAATTTGCGCTTGTAAAGTCACTAGCGTTTGCATCAATTGCGCTTGATCGGCCGCTGCGGTTGGCGCTGGGCGTGGCTCCGACGTGGGGGTAGGCCAGCCGACCAGCCACCAAGGTTTCATCACCTGTTCGACAACTTCGGTTACTTGCTTTTGGAATACTTCTGATTGTTTCACCGTCTGCTGCACAGCTTCTGTCATGACTTCGGTATAACTCGTGGCGAATTTTTCCCAGAGCTTAAAACTTTCTCGTAACGCTTTATCTTGATACATTTTGTCTTCCTTGGGCATACAATCCATCGTTAACTTCATCAGTGATTGCTGAATAAAGTTCATCACTTCGGTCAACTCAGTAAAACGAAATTCATCGTCATCTTGGACATGGCGAATATGGCCGCGCCATTCGACGCGTGGTTCGCCCTGCGGATCCTGCCATAATTCTTGGGTAAAGCGCAGGACAAACGAGGCAATGTCGCGCTGAGTTTTCATCATCAATAACCTTTGGGAAATAACACTTGTCATGCGAAAGTGGGATAAAATGAGCGGAATAGGGCAAAACGAATCTGCTTGAACCACACAAACGTGGGCTATCCGGACTGGGTCACGCGTACTTTGTTGCAGAAACGCGTCATTGCCTTTGCCTGATGGTAGCTTAGCGTTAGCCAGTTACAAAACAGTTGCAAGGTTGTCTTTATGGTGGGGTGAGGTCGCTCTCACTTGTTCTTTAATATCTGTTGATACAAGGCTATTGTCTCTGGCAAAGGTTCGACGCCAAACTCTTCCTCTAGCACTTTGCGACATTTTTCATAGGTGCGGATGGCCAGGGGGCGGTTACGCTGCGCCACATAAGCGCGCATCTGGATCCGATAGGCATCTTCCCAAACTGGATCGATCGCGAGCACCCGTTGAGCCAAGCGCACACTTTCTAACGGCGAACGATCCAATAAAAGCTCGGCCAATGTGGTCATGGTGTTAAGCGCCAATAATTGCAGCCGTTCCCGCTCGGCACTGCTCCAGTCTTCATAACGGCGCTCTGGCAGATAATCACCATTGTATAAATTGACCGCCGTGGTGTAGCAGGCAATGGCATAAGTGCGGGCCTGATCGAGATTGCCAGCGCGCTCAAGCAGCGCTTGATTGGCCGCTGTGATTAACTGCTCAAAGACTTCAGTGTCCAGCCAGACATGGGCAAAGTCTAGCCCATAGGCCAGACCGTAACGCAGGGTGAAACGAGGTTCGTGGCGCGGTTCACGCGTCGGTTCTAGGGCTTTGTTGATCGAGTTCAGCGCCACCTTAAAGTCGCGATCCCCCTTTTCCATATCCAATTCAGGCCACAGCCGATCAATGATCTGCTCCTTGTGCAGATATTGATGGTGCATGGTAATAAAAAATTGGAAGAGATGCAGGGCTTTTTCGCGCCCCCAAGCCGTTTGCGATACTTCAAGACCATCACGCCAAACGTGAAAGCCACCCAACGTCTGGACCCGTAACGCGGCTTTGGCGCCAGGGTAGGTTGGCAGATCGACCAATAGCTGATCAATCGACGAGATTAGGTCTTGTTTCAATTGACGAGCAACGGTCTCAACATCCAGCATCGCTTCACCACGTTGTGTACGAAATGCGGAGCATGCAACCAGCAGGAAAACGGTCGCCCGTAGACGGGAGCGGGTTTATGCTGCCGCCTCCCGTCTACGCGCTATCTAAGGCGTGCCTTATTCAAAAATCCACGCATCGTTGGCGCGTTGCCAATCAACCAGATCTTCACCGAACCAGAGCGCAATCTCGCTGACCGCAGTTTCGGGGCCATCGCTGGCGTGGACCAAGTTGCGCCCAATTTCTAGGCCAAAGTCGGCGCGGATGGTGCCTGGCGCAGCATCCGCTGGCTTGGTGGCGCCCACGGTATTGCGCACGGCGATAATCGCATTCGTGCCTTCAAGCACGAGCGCCACCACGGGTGCACTGGTGATATAGCTGATCAAGCCCTTAAAAAAGGGCCGTTGCTCATGGACGGCATAATGCTGACGCGCTAATTGATCGCTCACCTGGACGAGTTTCATCGCCACCAATTTTAGACCGCGACGCTCAAAGCGCCCAATGATTTCGCCGACCAGACCGCGTTGCACGGCGTCTGGCTTTAAGATAACAAATGTACGTTCCACGAATTTTTCTCCTGATTTTGAATTAATTTATTTTGAAGTAAGGAATAGGGAATAGGGATACGGGATTAGGTAGCTTCCATTATCCCGTATCCCTATTCCCTATTCCTTATCCCTAACAATTCCGCTTCTCTGGCATTGACCGACAAAACGGCCGGACGCCCTTCATATTGTAACCCGAACCATTCACCGACAAAATTACCATCGGGGTCCATCATCTCAATCGGGTTGCGGGCGAGCGCTTTGTCATTTTCGTCGCCAGTTGCGTCTAGCGCCACCCAGGCAATTAACAGATACGGATGACTTTGCACCAGATGGCGGGCGATCCGATACGTCTCTTTGGTGGCGCGTTGTTGCCATAAAGCCGCCACCAACCCAACTTGGAAATCAATCCGGCGCGAATCGGCTTGAATCAGTGAACGATAGAGCCGCGCCGCGCGATCCCAACGAAAACCCCGTAAATAAAGGGTGGCCAAACAGGCTGGATTGAGCAGCAAACTATCTGACACCGTCGTGCTATGGCGATTTTCTTCTGGCGGCCGCAAACTGGTCCGACTTAGGCCGGCGCGAATTTCTGTCTCATAGGGATTGGCTTCAAAGGCCCTTTGCCAGATGGCGCAAGCCTGGGCGCGCTGACCCCGTTGCTCTGCCGCCATCGCCAGCGCTCGCCAGGCCAGCGCATTGCCAGGATCCGCGCGCAACAAGCGTTGTCCCCAATCTTCACCTTCGTCCCAGCGCTTCAACATCCACATCGCGCGTAAGAGTCGTTGGTATGTGGGCAAATGGCGCGGCAAATGGCGCAAGATTACTTGCGCCATACCAGCGGCCTGATGCGGATTTCCCTCGTGTAGCGCTCGGTCAATCAGCACATTCCAATCGGCCAGCGGAGTACTCACCAAAGGTGTTGTCACAAGTGATGAACTCATGATTGGTGTGATTGCCAGTGGCTTGGGTGCAGGCAACATCGTGATTGTACTATCATTCACAAGGGTGAAGTATCCAAAATCATCGCCGATTTGTCAAAGCTTGTCTGACCCAAAGTTTCATTCCCATTAGTTGACGACAAGTAACGAGCCTGCCTGATCTGTTAATTGCTCAGTGTTGATTAACTGGCGACGACGGGCGAGTCGGTGAACCCGTGGAGCTTCTGGACGCGATCCAACAATGTTGTCACCTTGCGCTCGGCCTCATTGGGTGGACCAAATGGGTCGCTTGGCGCTTGCCCACTGTCACTGAGCACCCGTAACGTGCTCAACACGCTGTGGGCCAGCACATCCAGGTGATATCCCCCTTCAAGCGCACAGACCAGCTTCCCACCGCATAGCTCGTCGGCCAAGCCCATCACGGCTTCTACCAGCTTGGCATAACCCGTGATGCTCAAATTCATGCTGGCCAACGGATCCAGCCAGTGTGCATCATAGCCTGCCGAAAGTAAAATTAACTCAGGGCGAAATTCACGCGCTGCTGGGGCCAGGATCCGCTGAAAGGCTTCTAGGTAACCCTGATCCCCCACCAAGGTGGGAAATGGTACATTGACCGTCGTGCCATACCCCAGTTCAACCCCCATCTCATCCGCCGCCCCAGTGCCAGGGTAATAAGGATATTGGTGGGTGCTAAAAAAGAGGACGGTGGGATCGTCATAAAAAACATCCTGCGTACCGTTGCCATGATGGACATCAAAATCTATAATTAACACTCGCCCGATGCCGTGGTGCTCTTGCGCCCAGCGTGCCGCAATGGCGACATTGGCAAAGAGACAGAACCCCATGCCCACTTGTGGCAAGGCGTGATGACCCGGGGGCCGAATGAGCGCAAACCCGTTGTCCGCCGCACCTTGCAACACCGCATCTGTCAGATTGAGCAGCCCACCCGCCGCCAACAGCGCTGCCTGATAACTATCCGTATTGACATACGTATCCCCATCTACATGGCCGCCACCACGGGCCGACAATTTCTGGAGCGCCTCCACATAGCGTGCACTGTGCACACGCAAAATGGTTTCCACCGGCGCTGGGCTGCTGGGTATGGCGATCAACTGCTTCAAAATCCCGTCCGCTTGCAGAAGCGCCCAGGTTTTCTCGAGCCGGCGATAATTTTCTGGATGGCCTTCCTGCGTGTGGCGCAAGTTGAAGGGATCATAGACGAAGGCGGTCTTTCTCATAGGTGACTTTGGATGCTTTCTGGTGATGAGTGACACGTGATAAGTGATGCGTGATAGCGTGATAAATGAGTATTCAGTTATTCATCACGCTATCACGTATCACGCAAATTTCGGTTTAAAAATTTGGCGCTCTTCTTGCCCATCTTGTTCGGACTTCAGCTCAAATTCCAGATTAAATTCGTATTCATCGGCCTTGATCGCACGGATCCGCTGGTGTACCTGTACGGGCAATTTGCTCCGCACCGGCCGCGTGCTATGGAGGGTTGCACCATCCCACAGCAGACTCAGCTTCGTGTCGCCAAGGGGTAAATCGAGCAGCGCCCACCAAGACCACGCTTTTGGAAACGTAGGTTGCACCCATAGTTCCTTGCGGATCCAACTCAAGCCACCCCCCCGCCAGACGCCCTGACCAGCGAGGGCAATACCTCTCCATGGATCGGCAAAATGCCAAGGTTGATGTTCTGGTGTTTGCCAGGTGCTAAGCGCCAACCAATCGGTTAATGGTATTGTGCTAGATTCACTCTGCGCTTGTAACTCTTTGGCCAACCGCTCGGCTTCACAGGCTTCACTCTCCCAGCGAATGGCATTCACGCCATCGTTGTGGAGCATGGCCAGATCTTGAGCTTGGCGCAAGGCAAGGCCTAAGGCCGCTAATTGTCGCCCATCCGTTTGCACGGCGCGCCGCTCTTTAATCAGGGCTTCGGTGCAGGCTTGTACCGCTGCATAATGCGCTTGTAGCAATTCAAGATCAAAATGTCGTTGAATGTGGCCGTGTAGCGCGGTTAAATAAGCGCCATCTGTTTGGACTAACCCAGCCGCTGGGTCAACGGGCGCCTCTTTGTTGCGCATCGGCAATAAAACTGGCAAACGCCCATTGGTCTGTTCTGCCAATCGCCGGATATGCGCCAATAAATTGCGACTTTCGATGATATCTAGCGCATCCAGGCTTTCAACCAGGGCTGGCAAATGTTCAATCCGTTGATCCATGGGCGCCGTGCCGCCACGCAAACGCTGCAAGCTTTGCATGGTCTCCAACTTGCCCGCCTGCATTGTGCGATTAAAGTTGGCGTCTGGCGTCCAGAGCCGGCTGGTTTTGACCAACGCCTGCCAAGCCCGCACGGTCAACTCATAGGCGCGCTCGGTGTCACGCAAGGCCAAAAAACCACTCCAGGCCACTTGTTCACCGACATCGCTCATCGTGAGTAAAAGTGGCACCTCCACCATCCCATTAACCAGCACATGATAGACGAGATGGGCGCGATCGCCACTTTCCAGGTCAATTACATCGGGTCGTCCATACGGGTTGCCAAAGACACAAGTGCGCTCGGCATTGCTCTGGGCGTAGATGCCGCGGGCCGCCCCTGGGTTGCGTTGCGCCACCAATAAACCATCAACCATCCGCTGGGTAAGTGGTTCACCCCAGTCAATGTCAATTTCGAGCCGCAACAGGCGATCACCCTCAACCTGGCATTCTAGCATCCAAATGACCGCACGGTCATAGGCACTTTTGAAGGGCGCCACCAGCCGCTTACTGACGATCATGCCCTCACTGCCCAAGATTAATTCTTGGTAACCGGGGTAATAGCGCGTCACCATCGGCACAAGTTTATCGTCGCGCGGGTCGGAAATGCGCATACGAATGCTCCGTGCATACACTTCTGCCGTCCACGGCCACTGTAAATCCAACAAATCGGTGCCAGCATCAACGGCAAATCGCACATCTTGATTGGCGAGTGGGTAGGTGACACTGTTGTCTAACTCTTCATATGCAATACTTTGTGGTTGATCCAGAATTGGGTCTAAAAGATTCATAGGTATTACTCACAAAATCAAAAGAACCAAAGGAGAGAGGGAAATAAGGGGACAAGGAGAGATACGCTATTCCCCTGTCTCTCTATTTCGCGGTCTCCTTCACGCCGGCCATCAACAAGCCAAGAGCTTCCCGCGTCGCCTGGGCGCGCGGCACAATATCGATAATTTCACCCTTGTACATCACGACAATGCGGTCAGCCAACGCCATAATTTCATCTAATTCAGAGCTAACCACTAACACGGCAACACCTTCATCGCGCCGGGCGATGATCTGCTTGTGGATAAATTCAATCGAGCCGACATCGATGCCGCGTGTTGGTTGGGCAGCGATTAACAATTGGATCGGACGGCTGAATTCGCGCGCCACGACCATCTTTTGCTGGTTACCGCCAGAAAGATCGCCGCCCGGCGTCTCTGCACTAGGCGTGCGCACATCAAATTGTTTCATAAGCTGCTCGGCGTGGCGCCGGATCGCCTGTTTCACAATCGTCAGGCCACTGGCAAAAGGTCGCTGGTAATAGGTATTCAAAACCAAATTGTCGGCGACGCTGTACGGATCGACCATGCCATAAGTGTGGCGATCTTCGGGGACGTGACAACTCTGGCCGGCTTCAGTAATCTGGCGTGGGCTGGCGTTGGTCATGTCTTGATGGTTGATCCGGATGTGACCACTGTCCACATGGCGCAAACCGGTCACTACTTCCACCAGTTCCGTTTGTCCGTTGCCTTGCACCCCGGCCACACCAACAATCTCCCCAGCCTGCACACTAAATGACACGCCCCGCAAGGCCAGTTGTCCCAGATCATCTTTAGCCACAACCGCTTGTAATTCTAGCACCGCTGCGCCCGGTTGGTGTGGTTTTTTTTCAACCGTTAAGATCACCTCGCGCCCCACCATCATGGCCGCCAGGGTGTTTTGCGTCGCACTGTGCGGGTCGGCTTCGCCCACCACTTTGCCTTGGCGCAGGACCGTAATGCGATCAGCCACACGCAGCACCTCTTTGAGCTTATGGGTAATAAAGATAATGGATTTCCCCTGGGTTTTCAGTAAGCCCATTACCTCAAATAGCCATTCAATTTCCTGCGGCGTGAGCACCGCCGTCGGCTCATCTAGGATCAAAATGTCGGCG
>JAPLGZ010000270.1 GCA_026389895.1 Chloroflexota bacterium
GGGACGAATCTGCCCGACGCCTTCCACAAATATGCGATTGCCGCCCAATTTGAGAAAGGCTGTACCGGTGGCTATGCGGGTGACTATTGTTTCAAAGAAGGCCCTGCCTACACTACCTTTGTGGGTAGTCTGCCTCCCGTCCAAGGCTCGATTGCGGCCAATCCAGGGACATTCAATGGCAGCATCAATAATAATTACGCCATCAATTGGGTTGGTTTGCCCACGACTGGTAGTCCTTATCAGGTGACACTCAACAATACCGCGGCTGGTGGTCAGCTGCGTGGTAGCCTGGTCTGCGATACCGGCTCAGCCTTGACGATTACACCGTTTGCCGCCGTGGTCGGGGCCGGTGTATCGACAGTGCTTAACAGCTTTAATGCAAGTGGGTGTACCCGTGTCGTGGCCGTGATCACCAACCAACAGCAGACGGCGGGCAACCCCACGAGTGTCACGGCCAACAGCTATACCTTGGCCCTCAGCAACGTCGTCAGTACACCAACCAGCACACCCGTACCATCCACAGCTACGCCGACGAATACGCCAGTACCGCCGACTGCGACGAATACGACGGTGCCACCCACAGCCACAGCGACGAACACGCCTGTACCGCCGACTGCGACCGCCACAAATACACCGGTGCCACCCACGGCCACGAAGACGTCAACACCCGTGACACCAGCGACGGCGACGAATACATCTGTATCACCAACGGCAACCAAGACATCGACGCCGGTAACGCCAGCGACCGCAACCAACACACCGGTGCCACCCACAGCGACCAAGACGGCGACGCCGGCAACCGCCACAAAGACACCTGTACCAGCAACGGCGACCAAGACGCCAGTACCACCAACGGCCACCAAGACGCCTGTGCCACCAACGGCCACTTCAACGCCAGTGAAGGTCAATGGGCAGCTGAATCAGGTGAGCTTTGATGTCACCAGCTTTACAACGGCACCCGACGCCACATATCCGGTGCAATCACCCAAGGGTGTGGTCATTGCTACCCTGAAGGTAAAGAACGAAGATAGGAGCTTACGCAATGTCTCGTTCCGCGTGGTTAGCCTGACGCAAGGTAACTATCTGCTTAATGCGGATGGAGGTCCTGGCCAAGTGGGCAGTAAACTCAGCGTTCCTAACAACGCCTTGCCTGGCGGCAATCAACGCTGGGACAAGAACGAACTCGTGACCCAGAATTTTCGGCTTGGCTTACTATCCACGAAGAGTTTCCTCTTCCAGGTGGATGTCTACGCTAATAAGGTGACGGTTACTGCGGCTGGTGCAGAATCGCCCACCAGCGCAGAGACCGAGGAACTGGTAGGCAGCTTTCTCGTCGACGCCAATCCCGAAGCGGTAATTCGGCCGGCGAACCAAATCTATTTGCCTCTGATCAATAAGTAGCCTTACCAGCAAAGGTAAGCCATCCTGCCCATAGCAGCGCGCGATCTAGTATAGATCGGGCGCTGCTTTTTTTCTGCTCTAAACATCACCAATCTAAAGCTTGAAAACATTCGTCAATCATAAGTTAGTTAGAAATGCTAGATAAATCCATTATCAAGTTATCTCCAGCAACCGCCCAGGTGCTCATCATCCGATAAAAACACAGCTTTATTACGTCTGTGCTCTCTTTTTCTGCGCAACAAATGTTCCTGTAGCGTTTTTATGGCTAGTTATAGCGTTTCTGTAGCGTTTGTCAGATATACTTATGTAGGCTTAAAAAGTTTTGTCTATGTGCTAATAAATCTTACAAACTAATACATTATGTATCAGACAATCCCACACAAAAAAGCCTATAATAATAGACGCAGTCATAATGGAGCACACATTGTCCTCACAAAGTCCACCGATCTCACGCTCCAATCAGCCAGCACTCACTGGCCATTAAGTCTAAGCGGGATTATTTCCAGAGAGGCGAATATCTTCGATGATTTGACCCGCGATCCGTCTTATCAGTCCATTGATCGACTAAACGATCTACCATGAGCGTCCACTAAGGATAGGCACTTGGCCTGTCCCTATGCTTTGTCAAGTGATTGGCAGAAGGAGGAAACGTCACTAATTTCAGTTATTTTGAGGAAACTATAGGGGCTAAGTCTCAGGGTTCAATCAGCGAAGTAGCCCAAAGATACAGTCTTAAATCAGTCTTATCCCATCGCAATGTCAGCCAGTAAGTAAGTTCACGAAAGGACCTTGTTTTATCATGAAAAAAAGTTCGAAAAGTATCTATCTACGTTTTTTGTTAACGATTGTGTTTTTATTGCAAGCTGTTCCGATCAACACGGCCCAAGCTGCCCCGATCAACAATCGTAATACCGGTCAACAACATCCTGTTGCGCCTGTCGAACAGACACCGCCCGACAGCACCTTACCAACCACTCCGCGTCAACTCTTTTTGCCCTTGATCGGCAATGGGCCTGACGTTAGTACGAGTGCCGCAATTTGGTCCGATACTGTCCCAGGAGCCATAGCCGCCCAGGGGGAACGCGTGATCATTCCCCAAAAATATCGGGCCGTAACCCTCAATGGGAGTGCCTTACAGCAGTTGCTGCAAGCAACGCCGTTGGAACGAAGCGCCACCGCCCAGAGCAAACGGGTGCTCCTCAGCCTGCCGTTGCCAGATGGCAGCTTTGGACGCTTCCAGATTGTTGAATCGCCGATCATGGCCCCAGAACTGGCGGCTAAATTTCCCGGGAGCAAGACCTATGCCGGTCAGGGCCTTGATGACCCCACGGCCACCGTGCGCTTTGATTGGACATCGGCCGGTTTCCATGCCATGATCCTCTCGTCTGCCGATACGGTTTATATTGACCCTTACAGCCGGAATGACACCACCAACTATATTAGCTACTTCAAACGTGACTATCAGCGACCGGCGGGTAAAACGTTTAGCGAAGCACCCCAGTCGGGAGCGGATGTGCTCAGCGCCCAGGAAATTGCGAAGCTGCGCGCCCTCACCGGGCAGAAGGCATCTGGCGCCCAACTGCGCACCTATCGTCTGGCGGTAGCCGCGGATGGAGAGTATACCGCCGTTTTTGGCGGCACCGTGACCGCAGCCCATGACGCCATCCTCACGACGGTGAATCGCGTCGATGGCATCTATGAACGCGAAGTGGCGATTCGGCTGGTCTTAGTGGCCGGCAATGATTCGCTGATCTATACCAACGCTGCCACCGATCCATACACGGATAATGACCCCAATGCCTTGCTAAGTGAAAACCAAAGCAATATTGACGCGGTGATCGGCAGTAGCAATTATGACATTGGCCATGTGTTCACCACGGGCGGCGGTGGGTTGGCTGGTCTTGGCGTGGTCTGCACGACCAACCAGAAAGCACGCGGCGAAACCGGGTCAGGTTCACCCTCGGGGGATGGCTATGACGTAGATTATGTCGCCCACGAGGTCGGCCACCAGTTTGGTGGCAACCATACCTTCAATGACAACACGAATGGCTCGTGCGCGGGCAACCGCAACGCCTCGACCGCCTACGAACCGGGCAGCGGGACGACCATCCAGGCTTACGCTGGCATTTGCTCCCCCGATAATGTGCAAGCGCATAGCGACCCTTATTTCAGCACGATCAGCTTTGATGAAATTGTCGCCTATACGACGGTGGGCAATGGCAACAGCTGCCCGACCACGACCAATACCAGCAATGCTGTGCCCGTTCCCAACGCCGGCGCCGATTACACGATTCCCAATCAAACCTCCTTTACCCTGACCGGCTCGGCCACCGATGGCGACAGCGATCCGTTAACGTATGGTTGGGAAGAGTTTGACCTGGGCAATGCCAGTGAGGCCAACGATCCTACCAACCCACCCTTCTTCCGGTTCTTCCCACCGACCACCAGCCCATCGCGCACCTTCCCCCAATGGTCCGACATTATTAATACTACCAACACGCGTGGCGAAATCTTGCCGAATAGTGCCCGCACCATGCACTTCCGGCTGACAGCACGCGACAATAAGCTGGGTGGCGGCGGCGTTGATTATGATAGCATGATCGTTAATGTGACGGCGAATGGTCCTTTTGCGGTGACAGCGCCCAATACCGCGGTCACCTGGGCTGGTGCCAGCACGCAGAACGTAACCTGGAACGTGGCGAGCACGAACGCGGCGCCGGTCAATTGTGCGACGGTCAGTATCCTCCTCTCCACCGATGGCGGCTCTACCTATCCAACGACGTTAGCCACCGGCGTTGCGAACAATGGCACCGCTAGCGTAACCGCGCCGAATATCGCCACCACGACAGCGCGTGTGCAAGTCGTCTGTGCCACCAAAATCTTCTTTGACATCTCGAACGCCAATTTCACTATCACTACCTCTGCCGTAACGGCCACGGCCACCAACACGTCGACCAGCACGCCAGTCGTGTCAACGGCCACGGCCACCAACACGCCAACACCAACATCGGTCACACCGACCAAGACGGCAACACCGACCAAGACGGCAACACCGGTCACACCGACCAAGACGCCAACACCCACCAAGACGGCAACACCGGTCACACCGACCAAGACGCCAACACCCACCAATACACCGAAGCCACCAACAGCCACACCCACGCCGGATAATGTGAATGGCCAGCTCGATGATCAGAATGATTTCAAGACGATCAGCTCAACGACGGCCCCGGATGCCACCTACCCCGCCCAATCTCCGAAGGGCGTTGTGGTGTTGCGGTTGAAGACGGAAAATGAAGGACAGTCGTTACGCAATATCACCTTCCATGTCCGAAAGTTGACGCAGGGTAACTATCTGCTCAATGCCGATGGTGGCCCGGGTCAAGTGGGGAGTATCCTCAGTGTCCCCGACAGTGCCTTGCCCGGTGGCAATCAGCTCTTGGATGAGGGCGAAAAGCTCACCCAAGAATTCCGCATCGGCTTACAATCCAGCAAGAGCTTCAGCTTCAAGATCGATGTCTACGCCATTAAGGTGAAAACCGTCGCCGCCGCTGACGACGGCGCGGTCGACAATATCGAAACCGAAGATCTGGTCGGCAGCATGTTGATCGATGCCGATCCCGAAGCGGCCATTGTCCCCAACAACCAGCTCTTTTTGCCCCTGGTCAATAAGTAAAGTTATCGCTGGGGTAGACGTTTTTTAACCCCAGCGATAGACAGGTGACAAGGATAAGAATTGGTAAAAGGGTAGCCGAGATTGGCGCGGATTTATACGCCAAGCATCGACCAAAGACAAACAACCTGACGCACCATTGGCCAAAAGAATCGTACGATTCTTTTGGCCAATGGTTAGGACCAGCGGGAGCATTTGACCCAAAACCTACAGCTTTAAAACCCGAAATGCCGCTAAAACCGTAGGTTTTGGTAGGCATCCCTTCATTTGGCGCCCAAGAAGGCGGCCAACAAAACGGCAATACGAATATTGATCCTGCATGCTGGTCCATCAAGCCGTACTTATCGGCTGGCTTGGCTATTTTAACCCCGCCTTTTCCCTTTCACAAACAGGCATGATCAGTCATGAGTTGGCCAAACGAAACGCCGGTTGTGTCAGGCGATTTGTGACAGCTCCTGATAGAAACGTCTTCGGGTCAGCCTGGGGCTACACGTATATCGCCCTTTGCAGCCCGGCTGATCATAACTTCGCCAACAGAGCCCAATCTCGCTAGTACCCTATAATACTCACTTGACTTTTCGTCAGTTAGACTGTACACTCAAAAAAACTATTTATTGACCAGATAAGCTTATTTAGTCATTTTTACAGTCACAAAGGAAATACCCTTTGACAAAGCGAACCGATCCCACCACTCCAACCCCGTCAGAAAATTCTAAGCGCCAGGAGCGGGCTCAACGGATTCTCGATGTGGCCGCAACTTTGATCTTGCGTTGGGGCTATAACAAGACGACGATCGACGATGTCGCCCGGCAAGCTGGCGTGGCGAAAGGGACCATCTATTTGCATTGGAAGACGCGCGAAGAGCTGTTCATGGCGCTGATGCAACGCGAACGTTTAGCGCTGACGGCCGATCTCAAGCAAAGGATCACCGCTGATCCGGCAGGGGCGACTTTACACGGCATGATGAAACATTCTGCACTTGCGTTGATGCAGCGCCCGTTGCTAAAGGCGGTCCTCCTGCGCGATATGGATGTGATCGGCAAGTTGGCCCACAGCGAACAAAGCGGCGCCGCCTACGCCGAGCGGTTGGCGGGTTTCACGATCTATCTTGAATTTTTGCGCGAACACGATCTGGTCCGGACAGATCTCAGCCTGCGCGCCGAAGTCTATCTATTGAGCGCGGTTTTTATGGGCTTTTTTCTTGTGGCACCACTAATGCCCAGCGAGCTTTTCTTGTCTGACGCCGAGTTGGCCGATCTGCTGGCAGAGACGGTGCGCTGCACGTTAGGGTCTAGCCGGGATGTTGCCACCGGTGAGTTACAAACCGTTTCTCACAGCTTCATGCAGTACCTAAATCGTGATATAGCCGCAGTGCAAGAACAGTTTCAGCAAGGGCTCGCATCTTGAGTCATGCCAATGAGGAGGGCTCACAATGAGCGATCAGCCGTCAATGCCATTTATTTTAGCCTTAGCGGATCCCACAGCCACCCTGGAACGGGTGGGCGGCAAAGGTGCATCACTGGCGCGGCTGGCCGCAGCTGGCCTGCCTGTGCCATCGGGTTTCCACATCACAACAGCGGCCTATCAATGCTTTGTGGCCGAGAACAACTTACAAACGCGGATTCTGGCCATCGTTTCAGAGGTTAACGTTGACGAACCCGCGACACTCGACAACGCAGCCCAACAGATCGGGCAGCTTTTCGCAACCAGCGAGTTGCCAGCGGCGATTGCCGCGGCGATTTGCCAGGCCTATGCAGCCTTAGGGGAAGGTGATCTGCCCGTCGCTGTGCGTTCCTCGGCCACCGCCGAAGATTTGCCCGATTTGTCATTTGCCGGCCAACAGGAGACTTATCTCAACAGGCGCGGCGCAACGATGCTGCTAGACGCCGTCAAGCGGTGCTGGGCGTCGCTCTGGACCGCGCGGGCCATTGGCTATCGCGCCCGCCAGCAGATTGCCGCGGCAGCAGTGAGCCTGGCCGTGGTCGTGCAGACATTGGTGCCCGCCGATGTAGCCGGGATCCTTTTCACAGCGAATCCGCTAACCGGCGCCCGCCACCAGGTGCTGATCAATGCCGCCTGGGGTCTGGGTGAGGCCATTGTCGGCGGGCAAGTCACGCCGGATACAGTCATCATCGACAAGGCAAGCGGCGCAATCGTAGAGCAGCAGATCAACTCGAAGGATGTCATGACCGTGCGCACCCCCAGCGGCACGCGCGAGGAGCCGACGCCAACGGTACAGCGCATGCAGGCGGCGCTCACGCCTGAGCAAGCAACAGAACTGGCTCGCATCGGCCAAAAGATCGAAGCGTTCTATCAGCAGCCGGTGGACATCGAATGGGCCATCTACAATGATCACATTTTTATCTTACAAGCGCGGCCGATCACCACGCTGAAATCCCTCGTCCCAGTGACTGAGGTGTGGAACGATAGTCTGGCCGGCGACTATTTGTGGACCAGCACCAATCTAGGTGAAGCCGTGCCCGACGTGATGACGCCTTGCACTTGGTCGCTTGTGCAAATCTTTATCGCGGACTCGATGCCAGTGCCAGAGATCGACGGTCATCGTTTGACCGGCAACATTGGCGGTCGTTTCTACATGAATTTAAGTGCGCTGGCCACGCTGGCAGCCGCATTTGGTTTCAGCCAGAAGCGCTTCGCCGAGGCCAACGAGCAGGCGTTCGGACGCTTGCCCGACGGTGTGGAAATTCCGTTGGTGCCCATCTCACGCTGGCGCGTCTTACGCGTGATGCTACCAATCGCGCTGCGTTTCCGACGTCAGGTACGGATGAATCTGAAAAAATTGCCCGCTTTTCTCGCCACAGCACCAGCACACTGCGACACATTGCACGGTCAAATTCAGGCCGCCAGTAGTCCGCAAGCGCTGCTTAGCCTGTGGCAGACCGATGTGCTGCCGTTTTTCCATACATGTTCGCAGATGCTGGGGGCCGGCGCACGGCGCGATGGCAGCGCTATCGTTTGGGTCAGAAGTAAGCTCACTAAGTTGGTGGGCGATGCGGATACCAATGCCCTGCTCTCAGGGTTGAGCGCCGGGGCCAGTCAGCTTGCAAGCTTAGGTCTGCTGATCGGGTTGACACGCCTGGCCCGTGGCGAGATCGATCGCGCAACTTTTGCCCGACAGTATGGCCATCGCGGCCCCCATGAGTTTGAGGTTTCTATCGCCCGCCCAGCCGAAGATCCAGCCTGGATCGACCAACAACTCGCGGGACTAAAGGCAGCGCCGGTGGATGTAGCTACACTACTAAACCGCCAACAAACGGCCCAAGCCGTGGCGTGGGAAAAGTTTCGGCAACGCTATCCACGCCAGGAAGCGGCCATGCGCCGCCGAATCGATCAGGCAGCGGCGGCATTCCATGATCGCGAGGGGGCCCGCTCGGAGGTAATTCGTAGCTTTTGGGTGTTACG
>JAPLGZ010000182.1 GCA_026389895.1 Chloroflexota bacterium
GGTCATCCCCTCTTTGAAAATTGCCGCATTCGCCCACAGCCGCGTGACTAGTTCGTCGGATGACTGCAAAATTTTCGTGGCCTCAATACAAGCGGCCACATCGGGCACGGTCATGGCGCTCGAAAAGAGGAAGGGGCGGGCGCGTTGACGCAACCACGCCACCACGGTTTTGCTACCCGCCACCAAGCCGCCGACGACGCCAAACGCCTTGCTCAACGTCCCCACTTCGACATGCACACGGCCATGCAGGTGAAAATGATCGACAATACCCCGCCCCCCTTCCCCCAGCACGCCTTCACCGTGAGCGTCATCCACCATCAGCAAAATTCCGTGCGCTTCGGTAATTTCGCAAATTTTGTCCAATGGCGCAATGTCGCCATCCATGCTAAAGACGCCATCCGTCACCAGTAAGCGCCGCCGATATTCCGGGGTGTCGGCAATTTTGCTGCGCAAATCATCGATATCATTGTGGGCATAACGCACCACCTGCGCTCGGCTCAGGCGGCTGGCATCAATGATGCTGGCGTGGTTCAATTCATCAGAGAAGATTACATCGCCTGCCCCCACTAAAGCAGGAATCGTTGCTACGTTTGCCATAAAACCGCTTTGAAAGGTGATACAGGCTTCGGCCTTTTTGAAGGCGGCCAAGCGTTGCTCTAGCTCAATATGCAGGGCCATCGTCCCGGCAATCGGTCGCACGGCCCCCGGCCCGACCCCAACTTGATCAATCGCGTCCTTGGCCGCCTGGCGTAATTGCGGATGATTTGCCAGCCCTAGATAATTGTTGGCGCAAAAATTGAGGACGCGCCGGCCAGCAATCGTGACCCAGGCATCCATCGGTGAATCGATCGTGCGGATATTGGTCAGCAAATTTGCTTCGTGCAACTTTGCCATCTCGTCGTCAATCCAAGCGAGCGGATTGTTTGGCATAGGAACTCCCATTAAATTAGCGTCTTTAACAAACCCGCGGTTGGTTATTTCTGAGTGCAGCGCCAGCCCATAAAGTGACCGGCGCCAGCCAGGTGGCCAGACGGTGGATGCTGTCCTCAAAGTATCAGATGGCGTGATCGTACATGGCGCGCGATAAAGAGTCAATTCCCTAAGCAGATAACTGATCGATAATCGTTAGCTCAGTTATAAAACTCCTATCAATTTGATGTATAATCTTAGAAAAGCGCAACGATTCACCCCGCCCTAGCCTTCCCCTAGCAAAGGAAGGAGCCGTTACAGGAGAGAACGAGCCACTTCTTCCCGGAATCAGTTCCTCTCTTACCAGAGGAGGGTTAGGCTGGGGTTCCTGAAAGGAAAATTGCAATGAGCAGATTACCCGGTGGCGCCTTGGCCAGTCGCCCCCTCCACTTTTTCTGGATCGTCGATTGCTCGGGCTCGATGGCTGGCAAAAAAATTCAGGAACTCAATTTCGCCATTCGAGAAGCAATTCCCGAGATGCAACGGGTGGCAGAAGAGAATCCCAATGCCCAGGTTTTTGTGCGCGCGATCACCTTTGCCAATGGCGCGCAATGGCATATTTCGCAGCCAACCCCAGTCAAATCTTTTCGCTGGACCGATATGCGTGCGCAAGGGGTCACCGATCTGGGCAAAGCATTGCGGATGCTGGCCGAACAATTGACGCCAGAAGCCATGTCACCGCGCGGTCTGCCACCAGTCTTGGTGCTCGTCTCTGATGGTCGGCCCACCGATGATTACACCGCCGGGCTCAGGGCCATTTTGGATCAGCAGTGGGGCAAAAAGGCCGTGCGGATCGCCATTGCGATTGGTGATGACGCCGATTTGGATGTCTTACAAAAGTTCATCGGGCATCCCGAACTAGCGCCGCTTGTTGCCCACAACGCGCCAGACTTGGTCAAATTTATCAAGTGGGCTTCGACCGCCGTGCTGCAATCGGCATCCTCGCCCGTGAGCCAGACAATGAATCAGCCGGCGCCGACCACCAATGTGTCACTACCGGCGGCCCCCATTCCTTCGGAGAATGTCGAGGATGTCTGGTAGTTTTCGTAGCGCCACTAACCGGTTAAACGTCATCCCCAAACAGAGAAACCAAGGAAAATTACAACGCCATGTGGCATGTTTTCGGCAGCAGTGTGCAAGGCGCCAGTCATCTGCGCACCAACATTCCCAACCAAGATGCCATTGACTGGCTGGCCTGGCATAGCCGTGACCAACAATTTATTACACTGGCCCTGGCAGATGGGCATGGCAACGCCCGCTATTTTCGCAGCGGGGTTGGCGCACAGCAAGCGGTGGAAGTGGCGAAAATATTGCTCAAAGAGTTGGGGCGCGCCTACAGCCAAAGTCAGAATCTGACGGCCTTGAAGGAGATGGCCCAACAACAACTGCCCCAGATTTTCGTCCGCCAATGGAACGACGCCATTGACCGGCATCTGGCGGCCACCCCTTTCACAACCCAGGAACTGGAAAAATTAAGTCCAGACTTCCAAGCGCGCTTGACAAGCAACCCGCGCTTGGCTTATGGCACCACTTTGGTGGCCACGTTGCTTACCCAGACTTTCATTCTTTACATACAATTAGGCGACGGGGACATTCTCACCGTGGATGAAGCGGGACATGTGACCAAAGCGCCGCTTGTTGTTGATCCGCATCTTACGGGCAATACAACAACCTCGCTCTGTATGACCGATGCCTGGCGCTTTATGCGCACCTATTTGCAACCATTAAGCGAACATACCCCCGCCATGCTCATGCTTTCGACCGATGGCTACGCGAATTCCTTTGAACAACAAGAAGGTTTTCTGGCCGCGGCCAAAGATATTTTTGCCATTGTTCGCGAGGAGCGCGACGGCGGGGTCAGCGCGCTACGCACCAATCTCCCAGACTGGCTACGCGCCACCTCGGATGGGGGGAGCGGCGATGATATTTCGGTGGGGATTATTTATCGAACCGTACATTGAAAAACAATCTCACCCCCCCCGCTTCTACTGAAGCGTCCCCTCTCCTGAACGATAGGGCTGCTTCAGAAGAGGGGAGCCCATCAACTGCTGTTGCTCTGCTCCCCTCTTCTGAACTCAGCTCTTTGATTCAGGAGAGGGGTTGGGGGTGAGGCCGCTCTTTCATCAATTCTACAAATTATCTATGAACCAATTACTCAAACTTGGACAAATTGTTCACACGCAACTCTCAGGCGCCGATTGCAAAATCGAAGCCTTCATCGGCAGCGGCGCACAGGGTGAAGTGTATCAGGCGACCTGGGCGGGCCAACCAGTCGCCGTGAAATGGTATTTCCCGCAATACGTGCAGCAGGATCCCGAACTGCGCCAGCGGATCACAGCGATCATCCAAGCCGGCCCGCCCAACGACCGTTTTTTGTGGCCGCTGGAATTGGCCTTTCAGCTTGGCGACAGTAAAAGCTTTGGTTACTTAATGCCCTTGCGTGACGCACGCTTCAAAGGCATGGCGGATTTGATGATGCGGCGGATCGAGCCCTCCTTTCGTACGCTGGTTACAGCAGGCATTGAGTTGGCGCATAGCTACTTTCAATTGCACGCGCGCGGTCTCTGCTACCGCGACATCTCGTTTGGGAATGTATTCTTTGATCCAACAAGCGGTGAAGTGCGCATTTGCGACAATGATAATGTCGATATCAACAATAAACCAGGGGCGATTGGTGGCACCATTCGCTTTATGGCGCCAGAGATTGTGCGTGGGGAAGCGTCGCCCGATACCCAAACCGATCTCTTTTCATTGGCTGTGTTGCTCTTCTATCTGCTCTTCAACCATCATCCATTAGAAGGCAAACGCGAAACCGCCATTCGTTGTTTTGACCTACCGGCCATGACCAAACTGTATGGCAAAGAGCCGCTCTTCATTTTCGATCCCCAGGACGACAGCAACCGGCCTGTGCCTGGCGAGCATGACAATGCGATCGCGTTTTGGCAAATCTATCCCGAATTTTTACGCAAGCTCTTTACGAAGGCCTTTACCGCCGGCATCCATGAACCAGATCATGGCCGTGTGCGAGAGAGTGAATGGCGCTCAACCCTGTTACGCCTGCGCGATGCCATCCTCTATTGCCAGCACTGTGGCGCAGAGAATTTTTATGACGCGGAGACGCTGCGGGCAACCCGCCTGCCGCCGCACTGTTGGGCTTGCCAGACAGTGGTGCAACTGCCGCCGCGCCTGCGCATTCAGCACACAGGCGAACCGCTGATCATTATGCTAAATTCTGATACAAAACTTTTTGCCTATCAGCTCGACCGCAACCTGCCGTATGCCCTGAATGTCATTCCATTGGCGACAGTGACGCAACACCCGACGAACCCGCAGATTTGGGGCCTACAAAACTTATCGAACGATAAATGGGTAATTACGCTTAGTGACGGCACAGTGCGCGATGTGCCGCCAGGACGCAGTGTCACGTTGGCGCCAGCAATTCGCATCAATTTTGGCCAAAGTGAAGGTGAGATTCGCCTGTAAACCCCATGCACGAACAACCGCAGCGTGTTCTATGCGAACTAATCAGGCAGTATGGCCCGGAGTTACACGCCGATGCGCGCCGGACTGAAGCCTTGCTGCGCGATCTGGCTGCTGCCTACCCGCGCGAAATCTTTGTTCTGATCCAGGCCCAAAAACAGCGGATCCCGGCTGATCTCCTGGCCGCACCCCAATGGATGCCGCAACAAGCGCTCATCTCCCAACTAACTCATCGTCTACAAGAAAATCTCGCGCTGGCCGAAGATGCTGCCATTTGGGCGATTGAATCCTGGGCCATCGCTCTGGCCATCCAGCCCCCACCACCTGATCGCGCCTGGCGCTGGGCCAAGCAACATGTGCCTATCTCCCGTCTGGCCGATATACGTGTACAACTTACCGGTAAATTACCAGTTTTGGGGAAGAGACTTTTTTCTGGTTTTGGTGTAAAATTAAACCAGCAACCACCAAACGGGCTGGCTGGGTCGTCAAACCGCTCCTTTCAATGGCCCATTGCCGTTGCCTGGCTGCGAAAAACAGGGAGCGAACTGCGCCGGCGGCGGGTTTATATCCCGCTTCTGGTGATGCTCTGTGCGCTGTCAACCGTTGGGGCTGTGAACCAAGCCGTACCCGTCGTTGAACCGAAGGTTGATGCAGCACTAGCGGTGTCGCCAGCGCCGCAAGCCCTGCCGATCGGTATGGCCGATCCGTTGTCAGGCGTCTATCCGTTGCCACGAGCCGCTTGGGTCAACGAAGATCAGTTGATGGTGCGGAGTGGGCCTTCTACGGCGACAGCCGCCGCTGGTCTGCTCACAAAGGGTCAACAATTGACGGTGCTTGCGTTTACAGCGGATGGTCAATGGTCACGCATTGCCACGCCAACGGCCGGCTGGGTGAGCAATCGCTATCTGCAATTTGTCAGCGAAGGCACACCTGCGAAGTCTGTCATCGTCGGGCTAGAAGAGGCAACGGTAAACGCCGACAGTTTGAATGTGCGCAGCGGGCCAGGCACCGAATTCCCAATTGTGCAGAGCCTGAAGCAAGGCCAAACGATCCTAATCGTGGCTGCGCTCACAGATGGTGGTTGGAAGCAGATTATAATGCCTAGTAAGGGTTGGGTCAGCACGGCATTCGTGCAGGTGAGTGAATGATGTGGCAATAAG
>JAPLGZ010000017.1 GCA_026389895.1 Chloroflexota bacterium
GGTTGTTGGTTTGGGCCGCCAAAGTCGCTGAACGACTAAAGCAATAATCACCAGCCAGAATAATACTGCCTAGCCTAGATTTGTCAGCGTCATGATTGCCGTTAGAGGCTGGGTTTGTCAACAACTTGCGATGAATATTCAGCGCGACATAGAGCATCTCTAACGCAGCGGCCAATAAGATTCGTTTCTCGCGTAAGTCATCGGTATCGGGATCGCCAACACCCGTGGTTAAGACAATAGCGGCATGGACAAGTGGCGTTGCGTTCTTGAGCTGGGAGCGTACCAGATCACTTAGTGGCGAATACAACTCGTTTACTGCGGCCATCAATTGGCTTTGAACTTGCTCAAGTTCAGTTTGGAGTTCAGCCGCAGCTGCGGCTTCTAGTGCTGCATTTTGATTGCTTGCCGTACCTTTAGCCATGATTTCTTCTTCTTGCTTTGCGCAAAAGTTTTCTGTTTTCTACTGGTTCTGGCGCTGAATCACTGATTAATCTCAGTAATTCGTTTGCGCAAGCTCGTGTTATTTTGCTTACCTTGTCTAATATAATGGGGCAATTACTCACCCATGTTCGTACAAGGTTTATAGGATCACTTTACAAATTTTACATGTTTTTTGCGCCAAGCACAATTTCAAATGAGGAGAAAGGGGAAAGCGCACCCTATGTGGGTATATAATTTTCTTTTGGCATAAAAATTCTATACCTTCACTACTCTCGTAGATCGCTGTTTCGCATCCTTGTATAGGCTATAGAATCGATAAGGATGCAGCCTCCTATTTTCAAACTGCCTGAACTGGTGGCTGTCATAATTTGAGCAACATGGGGGCATGTGTTTGGATCGCCTGGCGCACAGTCAAAGTCGCCGTCAGACTTTTGATCCCATCCAGCGCGTTCGCGAGCCCCGGCGTGGCGGACAGTGGGTTCTGCTGCCGAACGACTGCATTAAAATAATAGAGTTGTTGCCAGTAAGCATTAATCTGCGCCAACGGTTCGATGGTGTATTGCTGATTGTGAAGGATCCGCAATTCGCTATCTTCCTGCTCATTCAGTACCCCGCGCGCCACCAATGTGCCTGCCGTGCCATAGATCTCAATGCTGGTGGGATTATGAGGAATCACAAATGAATCATGCAATTGGAAGGTGAGGTTGCGCTGCGCCATCCGCACGATGCTCAACACGTCTTCTTCGACCGGTGCAGCCGAGCCTGTCGCGACTTGTTCGCTAAGAATTTGCTGGGCATTGGCGGCCATCACTTCGACAATCTCATCGCCCAATAAAAAACGCAACAGATCAAGGCTATGGATCGTGCGGTCAAAGAGCACCCCCCCGCCATTCGCTTGCAGGCGCCAAGTTTGAAACTGAGGTGGCAAGAAGGTTGTATTGCTAATCCGACCTCCTAGCACATCGCCAATCGCCTGGTCGGCCAACAGGGCGCGCATCTGAAGCAACGCAGGGGTGGTGCGGCGCGCATGATTGACGGCCAACAACAACCCACGATTGTCGGCTGCCCGTTGCATTGTCTGCGCTTCTTCGACTGTCAGGGCCAACGGTGTTTCACAGAGTACATGCTTACCCGCCGCCAGTGCGGCCATGGTTAAAGGGAAATGGTGGCGTGGATGACTGCTAACATAGATGCATTGAATTTCACGGCGGCTTAGCAAATCATCCAGATTGACGCAGGCATGCGGGATCTGGTTGGCGCGCGCAAATTGCTGCGCGCGCCATTCATTATGACTGTAGACGGCGACAGCCCATGAGCCGGCTATGCCCGGTGCATTAGGCGCAACTGGTTGATGGCGAATGGCATTGACCATCCAGCGTTCCGCCATATGGCTCGCACCCAGGATGCCCCAGCCGATCGAATCTGCGCCAACCTGCTGACGGCGTTGGTTGATGCTTGTCTGATACAGTTCGGCCAGTTCAGTCAACTCAGTCAATAGTGTTCACCTCGCCATTGTGACATTCGTGTGCGTCTTGGTGGTGCATTGCAATTGTTAGCGTCGGCCATTAGCAAGTGACATCTTTGCCTTCTTCGCCAAAAATTGCCAAACGTTCAGCTTGGTCGATTTTCGTGGCGCTGCTGGCTTTGTAATGAAATTGCACCGCCCGGCGTCGGGCGGTAGATGTGTTGGCTGGTGTGCCGTGCTGCATCAAGCTGTGAAAAAAGAGGACGCCGCCTGGTTTAAGCGGCACCGCCAGCGCGCCGTAGGTGCGATTATAGCTGTCACAGATCTGCCAGTCGCGCCGGCTGAAATGCACAACCGGTCCGGCGCGATGTGAGCCTGGATAAACGAGCATACAGCCGTTCTCAGTGGTCGCTTCATCCAATGCGATCCAGACGCCAACAACTGGCGTGGTCAAAGGAAGATCAAAGTAGGCGTGGTCCTGGTGCCAGGGTTTCTCGCGCCCAATCCGCGGTGGCTTGAGCATCGCCATATCTTGGAAGAGCGCCGGTGCTTCGCCCAACAGGCGCGTCAATACCCGCGTTAATTCTGGATGCTCGGCCAGCGCTTTCAGGCGCGCATCATGGTCTACGAACCACATGAACTTGCGAACATAATCTTGCTTCTGCTCGGGCGGCAGGGTGTCGACGGGCACACCTTGCGCTTTTTTCTCAAGCATAATCCCCTGATATTCGGTATTTTGCCCAGAAACCAGATGTAGCAGCCCATCGAGCGCGGCCTGTACCTCGTTGGGTGAAAAGGCGTTGTTAACGACCAGATAGCCCTGTTCCTGGAAATAGGCAAATTGTTCCTCGCCGACATGCTCGAAACCATCTACACCGGTCGCTGCGCCCTGAAAATCGTAGAGCGTGGGTGGATATTCGGCAACCTCACCATAATCAAAAACGGGCTCTTTGGTTTGAGGCTTGTAATCTACGACAAATGATTCTACTTTCTGCATCGTCATCACTTGATCTCCTTATTCGTTTAATGCAATGGCATTGCTCGGCTCTTCTGAATTCTCTGAAATGCTGTTTAGACTTATGCACACAAAGCCGCCAAGAAAATACCTACCCAGGGAGAACGGGCTTTTCGTTTTTCTTTGCGCCTTTGCGTGTGATTGCCTAGGATCCTCACGTAGCGTTATTACGGCGCTCTGGGTTCAGGCGGCACGGCGTCGGCATAAAGCCAAGTGTTGAAAAAATTATCCAGCTGCTCTCCGCTAACCTCCTCGGCAACCCCGATAAAGTCGGCTGTGGCTGCATTGCCGTATTGGTAGCGGTTGTAATAGGCGCGCAAAATCTTGAAAAAGTTCGCATCGCCCACCCTAAGCCGCAAAGCATGCAAGGTGAGGGCGCCGCGCACATAGGTGGCCGGTGCAAATAACCCTTGCACGTCCGGTGAACCCGGTGGCCCTAACTTTTGGTCTTTCATCGATTTGTACAGGTTATGCATCGTCGCAGCGAAGGCTGCTTGACCCTGCGTATGTTCCACCCATAAATTTTCGAGATAGGTGGCAAACCCCTCATTCAGCCAAATATCGCGCCAAGTCTTGACACTTACACTGTCGCCAAACCATTGATGGCTGAGTTCATGGGCAACCGCGGCATCGAACAGGGTGTTTGGGCCAAAGATCGAGAGCGTTTGGGCTTCTAGCGCCGTGGAGAAATTATCGTCGAGCACCACCGCGCCGTAGGCTTCAAACGGAAAAGGTGCGATCAGATCGCTGTAAAATTGAAGCATGGCCCCCGTTGTGTCAAACGTAGCCAGCATCTTCTGGCTGGCACTGGGTGGAAAATAGTTGCGCAGTGGTAATTGATGGGGGCCTTGCGCGGTGACGACTTTGAACTCGGCAATATCAATCGTCGCCAAATAGCTGGCCATCGGGTTACGCATTTCCCATAGATAAGTGCGCGTGTCGCCTTGATCAAAGGTGGCCTGCAACAAGCCATTGGCGGCCACGATGTACGGTTTGGCAACCGTGATCCGAAAAGTGTAGGTGGCTTTATCCAGTGGATGATTATTGACTGGATACCATCCCATGGCGCCCGATGGCTCACTAATAACAAAGATGCCTGGTTGATAGACCAGCCAGCCGATTTTTTCAAATGGCACCCCCGGATCATCAATCGCCCGTGGAATGCCGTGATAAGCAACAGTCGTCGTAAATTGTTCGCCGTTGCGCAGTGGCGTCGCTGGCGTGATCGTCAACTCACTGGCTGCCCGCTGAAAGTTGGCCGGCGCAGCATTGACTGTGATCTTTTGAATCTGTAACCCTTGAAAATCCAGATTAAACGAACTGAGGGCTTGGGTTGTCTCGGCGCGAATGGTGGTTGTGCCTGTAACAGCGTGGCTCTGCATATCAACTGCCAGGTCGATGGTGTAATGCAAGACGTCATATCCGCCATTGCCCAAGGTCGGATAGAGCGGATCACCCAGGCCTGCAGCGCCGGTGTTGTTTTTCAAGGCGACACTCGGTGTGACTGCGAGCGGCGCCGGCGGTAAGGCGCGGTTTGCTTGACAACCAGCCAATAACAATAGAAGCTGTGTCAAGATGATGGCGAAGACACTCGGTAACTTTAGCATGAATGGATTTCCACAGCGAAAACAAGGGTGCCAAGCAAACGATGGCACCCGCAGAGATTATAAACAATTCTAGGCAGGGGGTCAAAGCCAGCTTCATTACCTATTGACGCCCGCCCTAAACTTCTTTATAATCTACGGGTTATCCTAATAAATCCTGATTCATTTTTGCTTATTGGACATTAACCAATGAATCAGGCAAAAAAAGCGACGGCGTAGGTGCGGTTTTTAACCGCACCTACGGATGGCTCGATTCATTGGTTAATTCGCAATAAGCAGGGCGTCGTTATGGTCATTTAGTATTTAATTCGGTAA
>JAPLGZ010000114.1 GCA_026389895.1 Chloroflexota bacterium
CCGAGCGCGACCGACTTTCCCTGGTAGGCCGTCAGTACATTGAGCATTATTTTACGGAAGCCCATAGCGTCGAAGTGTTGGAAGCGATGTGTGACGAAGCGATTAAGGCCTTTGCCAAGCAAGGTAAACCGGCCGTAAAGCAGGCTGTTTGAAGTTGACGAATGAATCTCATCACCTGTGATGAGAAACGGGTTTTCCATGATAGAGACCGACTAGTAGTGATTAACAAAATAAATTGATAAGGATGGCCACCGGTTAGAGAAGCTAGGGTGTTTTACCCTCTGGCGGGCAGTACTTGTTTATATGGTTAATCACCATTATTCGGCAATGCGGATAGTTTGTAGTAGGGAAGGAAAGCCAAGATGATTCCTGATAGCGTACGTTTTTTTAGATGTCTGAATTGTCAGCATGCACCCCTGACAACCGAAGCGACATCTGAGCAAAATGGGCGGATTCTGACCGGCCAAGTTGTCTGTCCAAATTGTCAGCAGCATTGGCCAATCGTCAACGGCGTCCCGCGTTTTGTGGCTAGTGAGAGTTATGCACGGAGCTTTGGTGGCGAATGGAATCTGTTTTCGAAAACGCAGTTGGATTCGCATACCAAGACGACCATTTCACGCGACCGTTTTACTGAAGTAACGCAAACAAAACCAAGCGATTTAGCCGGCAAGCTTGTGCTCGAATGTGGTTGCGGTATGGGTCGTTTTTTGGAGCCGTTGGCGCAGGCTGGCGCTAACGTGATTGGGATTGATTTCAGTACAGCTGTTGATGCCGCTTATGCGAATTTACACCAATACCCAAACGTGACGATTGTGCAGGCCGACTTATTCAATTTGCCCTTTCAGTGGGATATCTTTGATTTTGTCTATAGCATTGGCGTTTTACATCATACACCTAACACACGCAGCGCGCTTCAGGCGATTGCTCGCCATACAAAACCGGGTGGTTCGCTTGCCATCTGGGTCTATCACGAACATTCGGTCTTAAAACCGCATTACTTGTATCATTATCTCTTTCGTCATTTGACGGCAGAACAAGCACTGTCAGTGATCAAATTTTACCATCCCATTCCGTGGTTGTTGCGCAGAATTCCGGTGATTGGCAAGCCCTTATCGGCGCCATTGCCGATCAGCGATTACCGTGGCAAGTTGCCTTTGAACCCTGCGCAACAATTGGAATGGTCGTATCTAGACACGGTAGACAAGATGACACCCTGGTACATTTGGCGACATGCGCCGGAGCAGGTGCGCCAATGGTTCGATGAGCTAGGGTATGCGGATATTACGGTTGGTCAAACTCCTTGTTCTGTCAAAGGCCGACGGTCGTTCTCGCCAGCTGATAGTCTACCTTGAAGGTAACAAAGGGAAATTCATGTGTGGTATTGCAGGTTTTTGGGGTGAAATTGCGCGCATGCCGGATGCTCCGAACCGGCTAGCGCGAATGACAAAGGCGCTCGCCCATCGCGGTCCTGACGGGCAGGATTATTGGCTGGGCGCAGATGTAGGGCTGGGCCATACACGGCTGGCCATTATTGATCTCAGTAGTGGTGATCAACCCATGTGGGACGCCCAAGAGAAGACGGTGATTGTCTTCAACGGGGAGATCTACAACTATCGTGAATTGCGCTGTGAATTGCAAGCATTAGGGTTTGTCTTTCACACGGCTTCGGATACCGAGGTGATCGCCGCCGCGATTCGTACTTGGGGAATTGAAGACGGACTGCGGCGTCTGCGGGGCATGTTTGCCTTTGCCCTGTATAACACCGAGGATCACACTTTGTTGCTGGCGCGTGATCGCGTGGGGATCAAACCCTTATATTATGCGGAAACAGCCGCTGGCGTGCTCTTTGGTTCCGAGCAGAAAGCTTTGCTAACTTCTGATCTGGTGCTGCGCCGGGTCAACCCAACGGCGATCCATGATTACCTGGCCCAGGGCTACGCCATTACACCCGATACGTGTTGGCGCGATATTCAGATGTTAGAACCGGGCACTTGGCTCCAATTAGGCCCGCATGGTACGCGCCGGGGACGGTATTGGCATTGGCAAGCGGAGGATGACGCGACCGATAGTTTAGAGACCGCAACTGAAAAGACCCAGCAAACGTTGCACGATGCCTTAAAATGCCATCTGGTTTCGGATGTCCCATTGGGCGCTTTCCTCTCAGGTGGCCTTGACTCTTCTCTGATTGTTGCCCTGCTGTCGCAAGGGTTGATGCCTGGTCTGAGCACCTTTAGTATGGGGTTTGAGGATCCCGCGTTTGACGAGAGCAAACTCGCTCGCCAGGTGGCCGAATTTTATGGCACGATCCACCATGAAGCGCACATGGAGACCAATGGTGGCGAGCCCGATCTCTTTATGAAGGTCGTTGAACAGTATGACGAACCCTTTGGCGACAGTTCGTGTCTGCCCACCTATATGATCTGTGGTGAGATGCGCAAACATGTCAAGGTGGCGCTTTCTGGTGATGGTGGTGATGAGGTGCTCGGCGGTTATAAACGTTATTTGCAAGTGCGCCGATTGGCCGCCTTTGCCCCGTTACGCCCGTTCATGCCGTTGTTCGACCCGATGTTTCAGTTTGTTGGTCACCAATTGGGGACACCTGGTTATCAAGTGTTCCGGGCCTGGCGGCGAGCCCAATTGCCACGCAATGAACTGTTAGCGTCGTTGCATACTTATTTTTCTGAAGAAAAACGGCTGGCCATGTACAAACCCGAGTTTGCCAAGCTCGCTTTGGCGCAAGGGCCAACGATTGAACGGTTTACCCAGTTCGTGCCACAAGATGAGAAAGATCCGATCAAGCAGTTGATGGCGGCTGAGTTTCGTCTCCGCCTCCATGCGGATTATTTGCGCAAAGTAGATGTGGCCAGCTCTGCTCACGGCTTAGAAGTGCGGGTTCCCTATCTGGATAATGCCCTATTGGATCTTTCGGCCACCTTACCCACCCGCTATAAGCTCAGCAACAGTGGCGAGACCAAGATCATCTCGCGGCGCTTAGCGCGGAAATTGTTGCCGCGTGGGCTAGCCGAACAGACGAAAAAGGGCTTTGCGATTCCGTTAGATCGCTGGATGGGCCCCAAGATGCATGGCTTTTTGCACGATCTGTTACTGAGCCCCAAGGCGCGCATCAATGACTGGTTAAAGCCAGACGCGATTGACCATGTCTGGCAAGTTTTTCAGAATCCAAACGCGGTAAGTACTTTGCCCCGTTTCCAACGCTACCAACGGCTCTTTTTGCTCGTTTCATTGGAATTGTGGCTCAGACGTTGGGAACCAACACTGTAGGGAGCAGTTATTCAAGTCAACGCGGAAACATTACCGATCTTCTTATATCCTTGTCGACCTGGGTAACGACTAGCCTTGAAAAATAAATCAGGCTACATATAACATATATAAGTAACTAATTACATTGTAAAGTAAATTATTGGGTAGGGGCATGCGGTCGGCGGCGCACCCAATCATGGATCAAACCACCAATGGGCTTCGCCGCCGATTGCGTGCCCGCTTTGCACCAAACATCTTAATAACTTACTTTACACGGTACTACATAATATGTGTAACTAATCATAATAGGGAGAATTCACTTGGGATCTGAACGTTTTTTAGTAACGGGGGGTGCTGGTTTTATCGGCTCTCATCTAGTCGAAGCCTTACTTAAACAAGGCGCAACCGTACGCGTGCTGGATAACTTCAGCACAGGCCAGCGCGAAAATTTAGCGCCATTTCTTGATGATATTGAATTGATCGAAGGCGATTTGCGCGATCCCGACGCCCTCGCCCGCGCCGCGGCTGGGGTGACGTACGTGCTGCATCAGGCCGCGCTGCCATCTGTGCCGCGCTCAGTCAAAGATCCATTGACGACTCACGCCTGTAACAGCACAGGCACACTTAACTTATTACTGGCCTGCCGCGATGCCGGCGTGCAACGGGTTGTCTATGCGTCTTCGTCTTCGGTTTATGGCGATAGCGATGAACTGCCCAAACGGGAGACGATGGTGCAAAAACCGAAATCGCCCTATGCCGTCTCCAAGTTAACCGCCGAGCAATATTGCCAGGCTTTCACCCAGGTGTATGGGCTGGAAACCGTGGCCTTGCGTTATTTCAATGTCTTTGGCCCACGTCAGGACCCCAATTCACCGTATGCCGCGGTCATTGCCCGCTTTATTGCCGGCATGTTGCGCGGTGAAGCCCCTTTGATCCAAGGCGATGGGCTCCAATCGCGCGACTTTACCTATGTGGCGAACAATGTCAAGGCTAATCTTTTGGCGGCGCGTACGCCAGGGGTGGCTGGCCAGGTCTTTAATATTGCCTGCGGCCAGCGCTATACGTTGCTCGATCTGGTTGATGCCTTAAATCGTATCTTGGGCACCAATATCCAGCCACAGCATACCGAAGCCCGCGCGGGCGATGTCCGCCATTCAGAAGCTGCCATCCAGGCTGCCAAGACCCATCTGAACTATACGCCGGAAGTTGAATTTCCCGAAGGGCTGGCGCGTACCGTAGCCTGGCACCTTACCCAAGTGGAACAGGCGATCCTCCAATGACCGAAGGCCAACTGGCAATTTCGCAAACCGGCACGATACCGCCGATGAAAATAATCGAAACCGCCGCACCGCAAGCCGGGCGGGATGGTCAGTTGCAGGCATCCCGCCGCATCGATTGGCGCTTTCTGCTGCCGGACCCGCGACTCGGCCGGGTGGCGTATCGGGGGCCGGCCAAGGGTAGCTTAGTGAGCGCCTTACAACAATTTAGTACGACGCTGACCCTGTTTCCGTTGGCTGGGCCAAACGTAGCTGGGCCGAGCGGCCAGCCTGGCTTTGAGCGGGTTGTTCTACATTCGCCCAATGTGGCTGATTTAGATCGCGCGGCGGCCGTGCTTATGCCAGGTGGTTATCTATATTGGGAGATTGACCGCACCAAAAAGCTAGTTGGTTTGCATCATTTTCGCCATTATGTAAGTGCTCTGGCGCGGCGCGGCTTTACCGACATTCATGTCCACTGGCACCGGCCTAATTTTGAAGGCTGCCTTGAACTGATCCCGTTGGATCAGCCGAGCGCACTCAATTATGTCTTTGCTCGGGTTGCGGGCACGCGCTCTGGTCAACTGCAAATGGCGGTTGGGCGCATCTTGTTAAAGACCACCTTGCTGGCGCGCCTGGTGCCTTGTTTTAGTCTGGTGGCCTGCAAAGGGCCAGCATCGGCAGGTGATTTATGAATATGGTCTTACACTTTCTCACCCGCCACTGGCAGGCATTCGGCTTGGAGCCATTTGGTCCGCCGACCGACCTGGCTTGTGTGATGGCAACGCCACGCTTCCGAGCTTCGAGCCATGTGATCTTTTTCATTCTGGCCGCCAAGCAGTCGACGCCGATCTTGGTCGTTAAGGCGCCGCGTTTGCCCGGTGATCATGCCCGTTTGGATCTCGAAGCCACCAATCTCAAGCGCGTCCACAATGTGCGGATGGGGGGCTTTACTTCAATTCCGCGCCTGATCGCTTATGAGGATTATGCCGAGCACCGGCTCTTGATCGAGACCGCTATGCCCGGCGAGACAATGAGTTTTCGGTTGCGCAGCGAACTGGCTGAGCCATACGTCCAGGCGGCCACCGATTGGTTGATCGAATTACACCAGGCAACTGCCAAGCCCAGAATCAGTGATGCGCACTGGTATGACGATCTGCTTGGCAACCTGGCGCAACAATTTGTTGCATCTGTACCGCTTTCGTCGGAAGAACTGCGGCGGGTCGAACAGACCGAGTTGCTGATCCGCGGCATCCGTGCCGGCCGTATTCCGCAGGTATTTGAGCATGGTGACCTGGGTCCGGTCAATATTATGGTTACAAAAACCGGGGAACTGGGTGTCGTTGATTGGGAATTGGCCGAGCCTGGTGGGTTGCCTGCCGTTGATCTCTTCTTCCTGCTCACCCTAGCCAGCCCTGCCTGGCGTCGTGCCAAACGCGGATCAGATTATGTAACAGCTTTTCACGAGACCTTTTTTGGACCAAAAGCCTGGGCCCGCCCCTATATCAAACGCTATGTCGCCAGTATGGCCTTGGCGCCCGAATTGCTGAATCCACTCTTTGTTTTATGTTGGAGTCGCTACGTCATGCGTTTGGTCACGCGCCTGCACGACGTGGAAGATGCCCAGCAAGGGTTGGGCGATGAGACGCTGGGCTGGCTGCGTTCGAATCGTTATTATGCGTTGTGGCAACACACCGTTGAACATATCAATGAACTTAATCTGATCGATTAGCCGCTTTTATTGACGAACATGAGTCATCTATTCCATTCTAACATGCCTGAAAACCAACCGAATGTATTACGGATTCTCACCTATCATCGCGTCGCCAACGCGCGGGATTCTTACATGCTCGATCCGCGCCTGATCAGCACCGACCCGGCGACCTTTAAGCAACACATGCAACATCTGGCAAACCACTATCATGTCGTCAGCTTGGAAGATGTCTGCGAAGCGATTGCGCGTGGCACGCAATTGCCCAAAAAATCGGTATTGATCACCTTTGACGATGCCTATTGTGACCTGGCCAAACATGCCCTGTCGATCCTTCAAGCGCTGCGCCTGCCCGCGACAATTTTTGTGCCAACGGCCTATCCAGATCAGCCGGAACGGGCGTTTTGGTGGGATCGGATGTATCGCACACTGGCCTATACCGCGTATATCGGTTTTGATTTTGCGCCAATCGGTCATTTGTCGTTGAAGACACCTGCGGAGCGCCGGCAGAGTATTCGCAAAATTAAGCGCTATCTGTTGACGATGGATCACAACCAGGCGATGCTGCAGGTCGATCAGATCTGTGAACAGTTACATAGCCAGGCAACCAGCCAGAAAAGTGTGCTCACTTGGGATGAACTGCGCGGTTTAAGCAAGCAACGAGTGACGCTTGGCGCCCACACCCGCACGCACCCGATTTTGACCAATCTTTCGGCCGAACAGGCGCGTGACGAGATGCTCGGTTCGCAGCAGGATTTGCAGCGCGAAATTGGCCATGTCTTGCCCGTCTTCTGTTATCCCAATGGCAACCATAACGCCACCACAACCCAGATTTTAAAGGAAAATGGTTTTGTGGCGGCATTCACAACCCTGGTTGGCCATAATAATTTACAGCTAGCTGACCCTTTGCGCCTGAATCGGCAAAATATTACGCCCAAAACTTCGCTGACGATCTTTCGTCTACGCTTGCTTCGTCTCGGCGCTTATGTGGATCAGTGGCGGTTGCGCAATAAACAACAAGCTTATTAGGCTCAGCGGTGAAACGTGTACGTGATGACCAATGGCTGGCCGAAGAGAATGGGCTACCCACGTTTTGCCGCTGAGCGCCTTATAGAATGAAGAGGGCTACGTTATGTCTGTGATTTTATCCGAACAAAAACAGCAACCGACCGGCGGCGCGCCACCCAGCGCGCCTGGGGCGCAACTCGCCTATATCGTTTCATGGTTTCCGAAGCTGACTGAAACTTTTGTGCTCTACGAAATTTTAGAGATGGAGCGCCTGGGGATTCATGTTGAGATCTATTCACTCTTGCGCGGGCGTGAAGCTGTGGTCCAGCCCGAGGTGATGCGCTTGGTCAAGCGCGCCCATTTTTTACCCTTTCTATCCTTAGCCATTCTCAGCGCCCATTGGCACTTTATCCGGCATCAGCCCCTCAATTATTTTAAGGTCTTGTTTGAGGTGTTGCGCGGCACCTTTGGCACGATTAAATTTTTTGGCGGTGCAGTGGTCTATTTCCCGAAAGCCGTCCGTTTTGCCTACGAGATGGAACGCCAGGGCATTAAGCATGTCCATGCCCAATTTGCCAATCATCCGGCTTTGGTGGCGATGATCATTCACCGGTTAACGGGCATTCCTTTTAGTTTTACCGCCCGTGGGTCTGATATTCATGTTGACCGCACGATGCTGAAAGAAAAATTGGACGCTGCTGCCTTTATGATCACCGTTTCGGCCTCGAATAAAGAAGTGATCGTCCGCGAATGTGGCCCAGAATTTAGCGATAAAGTGCATGTGATTTATGGCGGGATCGACACAAGTCTCTTCAAGCCCAACTCACGGGCGCTGGCGGATCATGCCGCCTTACGCATTGTCTGCGTCTCGCGTTTAGAGCCCGTCAAGGGACATGCCGAATTGATCGAAGCGTGCCGTTTATTGCAGGAGCGCGGCGTTGAATTTGAATGCCATTTTGTGGGCGACGGCGAATTACGCGCCGCGATTGAAGAACAAATTGCCCGCTCAGGCCTGCGCGACAAGATCATCTTGCATGGCGCCGGTACGCATAAGGAAGTAGTTGAGCAGTTATTGAAGGCCGATGTCTTTGTGCTGGCGACTGTCGTGGCGGCTAGTGGCAAGCGCGAAGGCTTGCCCAATGTCTTAAAGGAAGCAATGGCGTGCGGTCTACCTGTGGTGGCCAGTAATCTCTCTGGTATTCCTGAACTGGTGAAAGATGGGGTATCGGGTTTTCTGCTGGCGCCCAAAGATACAGAAGCGCTGGCGACAGCTTTACAGCGCCTGAAAGCGGACCCAGAACTGCGGCAGCGGATGGGGCAAGCAGGGCGGGAAAAAGTCGTCAATGATTTTGATCTGCATAACAGCACCCTGAAACGGGCTAAGCTGTTTTTGACGACCTAGCGCTGAACCGAGCAGCGGACGTCCAGCGCGTTTTAACGCACTTTTTGGATCGGGCTGGGCTTTCAAACCCAGCCCCTTCTGGGCGACATAAGCAATACCGAAACAGCGATTCAAAAGGATAGGGAGAAGAGCGGT
>JAPLGZ010000534.1 GCA_026389895.1 Chloroflexota bacterium
ACAAGGGGTCTTTACACAATCTTACCAGCCGCTCGGCGATCTGCATGTGAGCGTCGTCCACGAAGGCACGATCAGCGATTATAATCGGGATCTAGACCTGGATACGGCGGTGGCGACTGTACAATACCGCGTCAAAGACACAACGTTTCTGCGCGAGGCGTTTGTCAGCGCCCCGGCCCAAGCAATTGTGCTCCATCTCTATTGTGATCGACCGGGCCAGCTTAATTTTACTGTCCATCTGGATAGTAAACTGCGCCATGTAACCACAACGCCTGACAAAGCTAGTCTGCTGCTCACCGGTAAATGTCCTACGCATGTTGAACCCAGCTATCGCGATATCGAACCCGCGGTCATCTATGCAGACGATGAAAATGGCAGTCTCACCTTTGCTGCGGCAGTTTCCATTGCCCTCAAAGGCGGCCAGGTGACCACCACTGCCCAGGGTTTGCAGGTGACCGGCGCCACCCAAGCCACGTTGTTTCTGACCGCTGCGACCAGCTTCAACGGGTATGAGCAAGCCGCTGGGCACCCGCTTGACCAGATCGCGCGGCAGGTGCAGACGGCCGCGGCCGCGCTGACTGGCCAAGTTTATTCACAACTGCGCGCCGCCCACATTGCTGATTATCAGGCGCTTTTCCAGCGGGTCGAACTGGATTTAGGCGTCACACCCGCAGCCGACGAACCGACCGACGAGCGCATTCGGGCCTTCAAAACCGGCGCTGATCCGCATCTGCTCACGTTGCTTTTCCAATATGGTCGCTATTTGCTCATTGCCAGTTCGCGCCCTGGCACGCAGCCTGCTAATTTACAAGGCATTTGGAACGACGAAATCCGCCCGCCGTGGAGTTCTAACTATACGATTAACATCAATACGCAGATGAACTATTGGCCCGCTGAAAGCACAAATTTGGTCGAATGCCATGCGCCGTTGTTTGATTTTATCGAAGATCTGAGCGTGAATGGACGCAAAACTGCCGAAATCAATTATGGCTGTCGTGGCTGGGTAGCGCACCATAATTCCGATTTCTGGCGGCAGACCGGTCAAGTGGGCGCTTATGGACAAGGCGATCCCGTGTGGGCTTGTTGGCCGATGAGCGCTGGCTGGCTCTGCCAACATCTATGGGAGCATTACGCCTTTGGCGGTGACCAGGAATTTTTGCGCACCAAAGCCTACCCCATCATGAAAAGTGCGGCAGAATTTTGCCTCGACTGGCTGATCGAAGATGGCAAAGGTCATCTGGTCACGGCGCCATCGACTTCGCCCGAAAATAAATTTACCACGCCCGACGGTCAACAGGCCGCCGTCAGTATGGCCTCAACGATGGATATGGCCATTATCTGGGATCTGTTTACCAACTGCATCGAGGCCGCGCACATCTTAGCATTTGATCAGGATTTCAGTGCCGCACTAACGGCTGCCCGCGCTCGTCTCTATCCGGCTCAGATTGGCCAACATGGGCAATTGCAAGAATGGTTTGCCGATTGGGATGATCCGCAAGATGAACACCGGCACGTCTCGCATCTTTTTGGGCTGCACCCTGGCCGCCAGATTACGCAGCAGGGCACGCCTGATTTATTCAACGCGGCCATGCGTTCGCTCGAACTGCGCGGTGATGGTGGCACAGGTTGGTCGATGGCCTGGAAGATCAACTTTTGGGCGCGCTTTGGGGATGGCAACCACGCGCTCAAGATGCTGAGCGTCATGCTCAATATGGTCGAGCA
>JAPLGZ010000687.1 GCA_026389895.1 Chloroflexota bacterium
CGCCACCTTCAAGCCGAACACGAACATGAACGAGGTATTTGCCGTTGTTGGCGAGGAGCGCGCCCAAGTCGGCGTTCTCAAAGACGCGGGTCGCCTCGGCTCGCTCCACATTTCGCTGGCCCGCGGCACAATCTTTCTGGAGATCTTCGCCCCCGATGAAGCCCAAGCCGTCGCGATTGTCAACAGCCTGCCCATGTCGCGCTGCTGGAATCTGGATCTCTACTCAACCCCCGAACCTACGCTGCCTGGTCAAGCGTCGACATAATCAGCAGGAGCCTACAATCCATCAATCTCGCCAATGGGGATCGTCGTCGACGGCATGACAATTGCCATCCCTAAATGCTTTGCCGCAGGGATAAATCCGCGGCTGACCGTAACTAGTCGCCGCGGCGACTAGTTACGGTCAGCCGCCCAATGCCATTGGTGCTTAGCGATTGACCAACGGTGCTACCCGTTTGCCGATTAATTCCAGCGCGCGCAAGAGGTTTTCGTGTGACAACCCAGCATTGTCCATCTGAAATGTAATTCTTGAAATGCCGCCAAGCGCCTCGCTATGGCGCAGAATTTTCTGGGCGATCTCTTCCGGTCCGCCAACCAACAATGCGCCGGTTGGGCCATTTTGCGCATCGAAGCGCGCTCGGTTCACCGGTGGCCAGCCCCGCTCTTTGCCAATGCGGGTAAAGGTTTCAGCATAGCCAGGATAATACTCATTCACGGCTTGCTCGGTGCTGTTTGCCACATAGCCCAGCGAGTGCAACCCAACCTTCAATTGTTCTGGCGGATGGCCCGCTTGTGCGCCGGCTTGGCGGTAGAGATCGATCAATGGCCGAAAGCGGTGTGTTTCCCCCCCAATGACGGCAACCATCAAGGGCAGACCAAGCACCCCAGCCCGCACAAAGGAGGCCGGGGTGCCGCCCACACCCAACCAGATGGGCAATGGGTTTTGCACAGGTCGGGGGTAGATAACCTGATCGCGCAGCGCAGGACGAAATTCCCCGGACCAATTGACGACTTTATGATCGCGAATGGTCAGCAGGAGATCGAGCTTCTCGGCAAAAAGCGCATCGTAATCATGCAGGTTCAAGCCAAAGAGTGGAAACGATTCGGTAAATGAGCCGCGCCCAACCACCATCTCCGCCCGCCCGCGCGAAATCAGATCCAGCGTGGCAAAGTTCTGAAAGACCCTGACCGGATCCGCCGCGCTCAGCACCGTTACGGCGCTGCTGAGGCGAATACGCTTTGTGCGTGCCGCCGCCGCGGCCAGAATCACCGCCGGCGCGGAATCCAGAAACTCTTTGCGGTAGTGTTCCCCAATCCCAAATGAATCAAGGCCAACCGCGTCTGCAAACTCCATTCTTTCAAGCAGTTCAGCCAACGCATTCATCCCGTTGATCGCCAAGTCGGCATCATCACTCACGGTTACGGCGGCAAAACTATCAATACCTATTTCCATGGACTTTTCCTTTTTGAAATGATGGCGCTGGTTACGCCGGAAGCCGCTTGGCTATGCCTGCGCCTGGATTGCCCGGTGTGTTCCATCACAGAAGGGTTTGTTCTTCGATTCGCCACAGCGGCATAACGTCATACGATTGCGTACTTCGGTCGCTTTGCCATCTGAACGTTCGACCGCGATACCACCACTTACCCACAGCGGTCCGGCGATGGGTCCATCCGCCGTCATTTCGGTGGTGATCGCAATCTGCTGCGGTAGATCGGGCTCAATATCAGCTGAATGCTCATCCAATGCATAGCTATACGAGCCAGATGGGCAGCGTTCGATCATTGCCATCACTTGCGCCCGCACAATTGAATCATCGGTTTGCTGCGCCAATTTCTGAATGTTTGCCAGACGATGACCGCAAAACCCAGACTCTGCACACACCGAGTAGTCACGCTTAATCACGATGCCAGTGCTGCCTTCGTGTACGATCTTGCGCTCTTCGAAGGTGTTGGTCGCTGCTGTTTCGCTGCCGTCGAAGCTATTGGTGGCGTGTGTG
>JAPLGZ010000367.1 GCA_026389895.1 Chloroflexota bacterium
TGCTGTCTTTGACCGCGACATCATCATCGATCAGAATGGTCTGCACGGGAATGCCAGCTTCGTGAACCAGTTCGACCGCGGTCTCAAAGTTAAGCACATCGCCCGTATAATTTTTGACCAGGAAGAGCACGCCTGCGCCGCCATCCGCCGCTTCAGCACATTCGAGCATCTGGTCGGGCGTGGGCGAGGTAAAGACTTCACCAGGGCAAGCGCCCGTCAACATGCCCTGGCCCACAAAGCCGCCATGCAACGGTTCATGGCCACTGCCACCTCCAGAAATCAAGGCAACTTTACCCGCAACCGGGGCATCCGCGCGCACAATGTAATGTGGACGGATGTGGATGCGCAGTTCAGGATAAGCAGCGGCCAGCCCTTCAAGCTGTTCTGTGACGACATCTTCAACTGCGTTGATCAGCTTTTTCATAATGGGTATCCTTCGTACAACCGCTTAACGCAAGGATTAAGGATGAGCCACGATCGTTTCTTCTGGTGTGACAAGGGCCACTGGTGCAACCATAGGGGCGCGGCGTAATAGGGCAAGCGCGGGCAAGATGGCAACCAGCGAAAGCAGCAGCCCTAGCCAATAAGGCAACCGTGGGTTATAGGAATAGATCACACCGGCGACCCCTGTACTTAAAATGATCGCCAGCGATGTGACAGATTGAAAAACGCCTAACACAGCCCCGCGCAAATTGTCTGTGACGGCACGCGTGGTGAGGGCTTGTAAAGGCGGCATCGATAAACCCATACCCATCGCAAATAAGACAGCGCCAATCGGCCCCAGCCAGGCATTGGCAATCAAGGCAAAGACCAACATGCCCAAACCACGCGCTAAGTTGCCCACAACCACCAACCAGGCTTCGCCATAACGCGCCAGTGCTCGCCGTAACAAGAAGGTCTGCGTAAAGACTTGCCCCAGCCCAACGGTCCCAAGCAGCAAGCCCACCCCTAAACTAGTTTGCTGTGAGGTTTTGCCTTGGAACAATATGCTAGCGCTGTAAAGCGCAAAAGTCGATTGAAACAAAGCAAAGGCAAATTGGCCCACAAAGGCAATCAGCAGCACCAACATTAAAGAGGTATTCGTGAGCAACGCCCGATAATCAATGCCCACGCGATTGGCGCTCCGATTGTTGACACGTTGTTCCAGCGTCACCGATTCGTTCAGCATAAACCAGGTCAAGATAAACGTCAGGGTGGCCACAGCAGCCGCAATCAGATAAGGGACACGGGCTCCCCAAGCAGCGGCCAACAGCCCACCCAGCGCGGGGCCAATGATAAAACCTAACCCGAACACAGCAAAGATCGAACCAAGGGCTTGCGTACGCTTTTCGGGCGGCGTAATGTCAATTATATAGGCTTGGGCGACGATAATATTGCCCCCCGTAATGCCGTCCAAGATGCGGGCCGCAAAAAGCAGTGGCGCCCCATGCGCAAACGCGATCATGATAAAGCTAATCGCCGTGCCAATTTGGCTGATAATCAAAATTGGCACGCGGCCATAGCGATCCGACAGGCGTCCGAGATAGGGGCCGGCGAGAAATTGCGCCGCAAAGAAAGAGGCGTTTAGCAGGGTTATCACCTCGGGCGAAAGCTTAAATTCACTCTGGGCAAATAATGGCAGAATGGGCAGAATCAAGGCCGCGCCGACAATATTGACAAAGACGATGAGCAAGATCGTAAACAAACGTCGATCCATAGTTCTAAGGTTCATGACATACCTGACTTTTGCTAGTAAATAGTTTATATGCAGGGAGTAGGGGATACGGGATTAGGGATTAGGGATTAAGAAGCGCCACCGATTCTTTAATCCCGCTTCTACTGAAGCAGCTAATCCCGTATCCCTACTCCCTGTGCATGCACTATTTAAATTGGATAACTACCAATATTGCAATGACAGGGAATGCAGCGCACAGGTCAATCAATGACGGTTTATTGGAAAATTAGCTTGACCAATGGCATGCACTCGTGAGCACTTACAATATATTGTAACCGAAAAACACCTATCATTGCCAACTATATAGAAATGTTGAGGATTGGCAAGGATAGGCGTCTATCGGTTATGTGGCTGGCACCATACGTTTTTGCTGCTGATGAAGGGCAATTGTATAGGAACGTTGTAACAAAGCAATCGCCCGCTCAATGTCGGCTGGTTCGCGAATGTAAAAGCTGATCCAGCCACTGTCGCTCAACAGATGGTGCGGCTCGGCCTGTTGGGCGGCGACAATTTCGTTACGCACTTTGCTCGGAAACGGAATATCGACCAAATAGTCGCCATGAATGTGGCCGATCTCGCGCGTGCCAAGCAAATATTCTGTGCCGCCAAAACGGTGCGGTTGTGCCGTTACGCCGCTCCAGCTAAGCACCGTTTGGGTAATTTGTACACCTGCACCTGCGATTGGCATGGTTGCCTCCGTAAGATAATCGAGGTCCATTGGCACCTGGTAGATAAAAAGTGTATCTACCAGGTGCCAATGGACCTCGATTACGCCTCTTTTATTTTAAGACCAACGGGGAAGTTTCACCCCACTGATCCGTAAAGACAAACTCAGTCAACGGCCGCCGGACACGCGTGGCCAATTCTCTAGCGCGCACGGTCTCCGGCAAGCTATCGGCATCGCCGATATAACCGAGTGTGAACATCGTCACCGCTTCGTGATCTTCGGGAATCGCAAATACCTCGCGGGCTTTTGCGTGCGAGAAGCCACCCATTTGATGCACATAGAGATCTAAAGCCGTTGCCTGGAGGGTTAAGTTCTGCAAAGCCAGCCCTACATCGTGAAACGCATGACGATTGGGGTGCTCGGGATTACGCAAGAGTTTCGCCACCGCAATCCCCAGGACAGGCGCTTGCGACGCCCACGGCACGTTACCTTCCATCAAACAACTGACCATCCGCGCAAAGGCGTCGGGTTGGTCTTGTTTGGTGGCGATGATAAAGGCCCAGGGCTGCAAATTTCCACCGGATGCTGACCAACGCGCCGCTTCGAGTACACTGCGTAACTTCTCTGGCTCGACCGCTTGTGCGGCATAGGCGCGTGGGCTCCAGCGCTTTTGCAACAATTCATGAATTGGATAATCCGTCTGAGCGATCTTCAGATCGCTTAACGCTAAAATATTCGCGGACAAAATCATAACTCCTTGTAATAAAAGATATTGTAATGAAAGATAGAAATTGTGCGCCCTGCTCTGACCGCATGGTGAGGGCTGGGTTGGTTAGATATCTGGATAATTTTATTAATTAATAGTTAGTTAGCTAACTAACCCATTAAAAAACTCAAGCTGATGATTCTCGATAAAAATACCGTCCACTAGACTGAAGGATGGTTGGCCGTCAGGTTATCATACAAATGCATGAGCATACGCCGTAACAGCAAACGTTCTTCTACCGTAAAGCCCCCCAAGGCTTTTGTTTCCAATTTCTGCCAGGATTGCTCAATTTCGCCTTTGAGGGCGCGCCCTTTTTCTGTGACATGGACACGCGAAACGCGGCCATCTTCGGTGTCGACAGCCCGCTCAATGAGCTCTGACTGCTCCATGCGCTGCAACATACGGGTGACCGTTGGCGCTTCTACACATAGTTGCCTGGCTAGATCAGATTGGGTAAGCCCACATTCGTTCCACAGGCGGTGCAGCATCATCTCCTGGCCGACATGCAAACCAGTTTCACTCAATGCCTCATTGGCTGCGACCCGATGAGCCTTGCAGACTTGAGCTAATAAATAACTGATCGTCTCTTCCATTGGTTTGGTTGTCATTGAATGATTCAATTCACCCCTATTTATTTACATCCCTAATTTATTTAACAGCATTCAATTACTTAGTCAGCTAACTTTATTATAAAAGCCTCGCTCCATTTCGTCAAATTGCTTAGTCGGCTAAGTAATAAAATAAAAAAGTGGCTGTAGATGCTATCTACAGCCGCTTTTGGGCTTTCTGGATCGGGTTATCTTGCCCAATCGCCTGATAAACACCGGAGGGGTATGCGAGCATTTCTGCTGCCAGGGTACGATAAAACTATATAACGTGCGTTACTTAACCAACCAACGTAGCGGTCAGCTGAATATCACCAACAGCCGCCAACGCCTTAGAGACGGGGCAGCCGGCTTTGGCGGCGGCGGCTTTCTCTTGGAAGGCCGCATCATCGATGCCAGGCACTTCGGCTTCTGTATTCAATTCAATTTTGTCGATGGCTGGGCCAGCCCCCAGGTGGACTTTGGCCGTGGTGTGGATACGGGTTGGGGTAAAGCCGGCGTTGGTCAACAGGGCCGACAAAAACATCGAAAAACAACCCGCATGGGCGGCGCCGATCAGTTCCTCGGGGTTGGTTCCCTTGCCGTCCGCAAAACGTGACGCCCAGGTAAAGGCCCCCTCATACGATCCGCTGCCCAATTTCATCGTACCAGCGCCTTCCTTCAACGTCCCTTTCCATTCTGCTTCTGCGTTTGCCATGAATTCGCTCCTTTATTTTTCATCATCTGTTTGGTTTATTAACTAAAAACATCGCTGTTATTGTAGCATAATTTGGAAGCCACTCAGTTCTCTAGCCCTCAATTACACCTTGCCAGCCAATAACAACTATTGAAGCGCCTTATCGCTTCAATAGTTTGAAAGCAATATCCGGTCCCATCCCCTGTACATAGGCCAAGCGCACCCACAGCAGGGCCAGGGGTTCCAATGTACGCGCCATAAACAACATGCCAATATCAATCACATCAAAGCCCAGTTCACTGCCCAATTCGCCAACAATGCGCTTTGCCTCATCCGCATCGCCACAAATAAAAAGGGTAACCGCTTGGCCGTCATAGTTTGGATCCAGCATATTGCCTGCGCCAGTCGCGTTAAAGGCTTTTACCACGCGCGCGCCGGTCGCCCACTCGGCCACCTGTTCGGCGGCCGATGTCGTACCGCTAAGTTCAAGCCCTTGAAAACCTGCCTGGATCGGATTAGTAGCATCGACCAGAATCTTGGCAGAGAGATCCCCCGCCGCTTGAATTGCTTCCAAGGTGGCATCACCCCACGGCGTCGCCAATACAATCACATCCGCCATCTGAGCGGCCATTTCGATAGGACCCGCATGCGCATTATCACCAATGCTTTGCACCAACGCCTGCACCTTGGCGCTTTTAGGATCACGGCTGCCAAAAATGACCTGATGACCATTGGCTGCCCAACGCGTGCCGAGGGCGCTGCCCACACGGCCAGAACCGATAATCGCAATTTTCATCGTTATATCTCCTTGTGTGTGTCAATTGCTTTACAAAGTTCCGACCATTTAAGCAGTTTTTATAGCAGAAAACAAGAAGCCTGGCTTACAAAGGCCAGGCTTCTTTTATAGTAACGATTTATGACGAATAGTAACGATTTATGACGATTCGCTAGACCGTCTGCAACAACGGAATCAGCCGCCTCCCAATCATAGTTTCGCGGTAGCGCCGGCAAAGCGCCACGACGGTGGGAATATCGATCAATTCACTCAAATTTTCGGCATATTGATCGATCTGCTCGTTGACTTCGCTGAGATAGAGGCGTGCGGAGCGTTCGTGACAACGCAACGCCTTGGCAATCTGTCCAACGGTAAATGTCTTCGCCATCAATAGACTCCTTTGTGGATGAACATTTGAACGACAGGCCATCTTGCAGCCGTACAGTACCGGTTGCACCTGATAAACGTTGCGGCATAAGTGCCAGTTCCATACGATAACCCACCGCGATTCCCACACCCAATTATTTTGATAAGAGGTGCGCAAACGCTTGCGAAAAATCACCTAAACAGGCGCAAACGCGGGTCTTTGCCACGCACATCACCGAGTTGCGCAAGCGTGATAGCGGCCGCGCTGGCTAATCCGCGAATTGACTCGAAGTGAGGAATGAACCATGCAAGGGCCTTTCGCTGAGAACCTGATCATGCCCATGCTTCATCTTCAGGTTTTTGCCTTCATCAGCATCACTATGGTGACAATTCTAGTGCTTGCCATAATTTCCTCAGCGCATAGGAAGCCGCGATACGGTGTTACGTGGACGATCCATGCCATGATATTTCCACGCGGTTGCCATAGATTTTTCTAAAATCAGCACGAGTCGGCTGCAACAGCTGGCATGCAATCAATGCTAGAGGCCATGTGTGCAGACCGTTACGTGTACTTGACTGTGCAAAGGCGGAACAAACAGGAGCAAAGGGTATTATGAATCGACCATCCAACATCCCACCGAAAAACGACCCCAAAAATGAAAAGGACCGCCAGGATCAGTCACAACGCCAGATGCGCAGCGCCATCAGCTATGTGCTGGCCGGTTTGGTCGTATTATGGCTATTCCAGACTTTTATTCTAACACCCCTAGCGTTGCGATCCACCGAAATCCCCTACAGCGAATTCCGCCAAAAGATTGCCGACAATCAGATTGTCAAAGTTATGATTGGCGAAAGTTACGTAACGGGTGAGCTGAAAAATTCCACCCCGAACGCAACCCCGGCCACGATCCCTTTTCGCGCCCCTTTTATCTCGGGCAGTGATCCCGATTTAGTACCGGATCTGCAAAAGGCTGGTGTAGAATATAGCTTTGAGCGACCTGCCAACCCGATTGGCGGCTTGTTGCTGGCGTATGTCTTGCCATTGCTCTTATTCGGTGGCTTCTGGTATTTTGCGATGCGGCGCATGCGCAACTCCGCTGGGGGTGGATTGGGCGGCATCTTTGGCGTTGGTCGCAGCCGAGCCACCGAAGTGAAAGCAGAAGATGCGGGGGCCACGTTTAAAGATGTTGGTGGCGCCGACGAGGCCATCGGCGAATTACAAGAAATCATCCAATTTCTCAAGACACCCGAAAAATTTGCCCGACTCGGCGGCCACATCCCGAAAGGTGTCATGCTCGTTGGCCCGCCGGGCACCGGCAAAACCCTGTTGGCCAGAGCGACCGCCGGTGAGGCTGGCGTCCCTTTCTTTGAGACAAGCGGCGCTGAATTTGTCGAAATGTTTGTCGGTGTTGGTGCAGCACGCGTGCGTGATCTGTTTGAAAAGGCACGCCAGGCCGCGCCGGCGGTGATCTTTATCGATGAGATTGATGCGATTGGGCAGAGCCGCGGCGGGGCGATGCGGATTGGCAACAATGAAGAACGCGAACAGACCTTGAACCAATTGTTAGCCGAAATTGACGGGTTTAACACGAACGTAGAACGACCGGTGATCATCATGGCAGCGACCAACCGGCCCGAGGTGCTTGATCAGGCCTTGATGCGGCCAGGGCGCTTTGATCGCCAGGTGACGGTGGGCAATCCGGACTTGAAAGGCCGGATCCAGATTCTGCGCATTCACAGCCGCGCCATCAAACTGGCGCCGGATTTTGACTTAGAGCAGGCGGCGCGCATTACGCCTGGTTTCAGCGGCGCTGATCTGGAAAATGTGATGAACGAAGCCGCGCTGCTGGCCGCACGCCGCAACGCAGAAGCTGTGACGTTAAACGATTTTCAAGCTGCGCTGGAACGCGTGGTGGCTGGCCTGGAACAAAAGAACCGCGTGCTCAACGTGGTCGAGCGCAGGACAGTTGCCTATCATGAGGCTGGCCATGCATTAGTGGCGGAGTTGGTGCCCTATGGCGATCCGGTCAGCAAGATCAGCATCGTACCGCGCAGCCGTGGCGCGCTGGGTTATACTATGCAGATGCCGACGGAAGATCGTTATTTACTTACGTTGGAAGAGTTATTAGACCGGATTGCGATTATGTTGGGGGGGCGCGCGGCAGAAAAGATCATTTTTAACCGGATCAGCACCGGCGCCAGTGACGACATCATGCGCGCCACCGAGTTGGCCCGGCGCATGGTAACGGAATATGGCATGAGTGAAAAGCTCGGGTCGGTGCGCTATGCTGGCCAACAGATGCAATATCTGAGGGGTGGCGTGGGTGAGAACAGCGAACTCAGCCCAGAAACCCGCGAGGCTATCGACAGCGAAGTGCAACGAATCATCACCGAGCAATACGAGCGCGCCCAGGCTTTACTGCAAGCCCATCGAACACCGATCGAGCGGCTGGCAGAACAGTTGCTAATCGAAGAGACGGTAGATGGCGCGGCGGTCAAACAGGCCTTAGAGGGCGACCGAGTAGTGGCGTGACACCGCGGCGTGTGCCTCTGAGGATGCACACGCCGTACCCACCCAATAAATCCTTACTGTTTGCAGCTATGGGCCTGCTCTCTACTCATTTTTTCAGCTTGACAAAACTGTGGGCGATCCTTCATCATTCGCTCACAGTCAGTGTAACCGTAAAGAAACATTTCCAGAGGAGGGCAGGCGCTTATGAAACTATTAATCCTCGGCGGGACAATCTTTTTAGGACGGCATATTGTAGAGGCGGCCTTGGCGCGCGATCACGAGATTACCCTGTTTAATCGGGGCCAACACAATGCCGATCTCTTTCCCCAGGTAGAAAAGATCCACGGCGATCGCACCAGCGACTTGTCACCATTGGCTGGGCGCCGCTGGGATGCGGTGATCGATACCTGTGGCTACGTGCCGCGCCATGTGCGCGCCAGCACAGAATTTCTCGCCGGTCAGGTGGACCATTACACGTTTATCTCCAGCATTTCGGTCTATCCAGATTTCACCCAGCCAAACATTGACGAAGATGCCCCGGTAGGCACCCTGGCCGATCCGACAGTTGAAGAGATCACGGGCGAAACCTATGGTCCATTGAAGGCGCTCTGCGAACAAGCCGCCGAGGAAGCCATGCCTGGCCAGGTGTTGAACATACGACCGGGGCTGATTGTCGGCCCCTTCGACCCATCGGATCGTTTTACCTATTGGCCGCAACGGGTGAAACGCGCGGGTGAAATTTTAGCCCCTGGCGATCCACAACAATTTGTCCAGTTTGTCGATGCGCGCGATCTGGCGAGTTGGATTGTGGCCATGGTCGAAAAACGCAAAACGGGCATCTATAATGCCACCGGTCCAGCGCAACCGTTAGCGATGCAAGATTTTCTAGCAGCCTGCCAGCATGTGACGCAGGACAACGTAATGTTTACCTGGGTTGCTGAAGAATTTCTGTTGGCGCAGGAAGTAGGGCCATTCGTAGAGATGCCGCTGTGGGTGCCAGCCAGTGAGGCGGGGCTGGATCAAGTCAATTGTGCCAAAGCGATTGGCGATGGATTGACGTTTCGCGCCATAGAGGAGACGATCGACGATACATTAGCCTGGCAGACCACGCGCCCTGCTGACGTAGCGCTGCGCGCCGGTTTGGCGCCCGAGCGCGAGTCCGCTTTACTGGCCGCCTGGCATCAAAGCTTACAGAAATAAACAGCTAGATGCGAATCAAATAGCGAACCGGGCTTTGGATGCTGATTTGAGTACAGTTCGAATCCCAGCCGCTATGGTAAGCACAAAAACAGACAAAAAAAGGTCCGCCATAAAAAATCGGCGGACCCACACAGAGAAGGAGGAGATCAACTTCTAAACCCTTAATTCAACCCGCTGTAAGCATACCCGATTTCGGCGGGGCTGTCATCAGCCATAATACGTAATTTCACTGTGAATTTTGGCAAAGTTGATCTAGGTATGCGTCATCAATGGAATCAAATTAGCGCCACTTACCAAGCCCGCCATCAGATCACAACCCAGGATATCCACTATGGGCCGTGGTCGCCATCAGAACGCGAACTGCACTTATTGGGAAATATTCAGGGCCAACGCGTTCTGGAGTTAGGCTGTGGTGGAGGCCAGTGTTGTATTAGTTTTGCCCGAAAAGGCGCGTATGTGGTTGGGTTAGATGTGAGCGATGCGCAGCTTACTTTTGCGCGCGCCTTGGCCGCCAGAGAGAAAGTGACGGTTGAATTTATCCAAGGTTCCGCCGAATGTTTAACACAGTGGCCAGAAGGCAGTTGGGATCTCGTTTTTAGTATTTACACCTTTCAATATATCGAGCAGATCGAACATTGTTTGGCCGAATGTTATCGCGTTTTACGGCCAGGCGGCCAATTGATTTTCAGTTTGGATCATCCACTGCGGGCTTGCTTTTTTGATGCAGAGGATGATGAACTAGCCCTTTATCCCGTGCGCAGCTACTTTGATAACGCGCCCCTTTCCTGGATCTTTCCCGAGACGCAGGTTATGCTCCAGGCGCGCCATTACACCATCGCGCAATGGTTGGATCTGCTGCAGGCGCAGGGTTTTCGTTTACAACGCCTCGTGGAACCACCGCCCCCCGCCGCTTTACTCGATGAATTTTGGCCACTTGATTCGGCATATGCGAGCTTGCGCCATATTCCACAAACGATTATTTTTGTCGCCATCAAAACCTAGCCGCGACAGGTGTTGTCACGGGCCGAAAAATTAGCGATCAACGGTATAAAACCCTAGCATTTTGTCAGCATTTCAAGCTGATGCTACAATGATGGCTTGACAGGCGCCGGTTCAGATCGGCGCAAGCGTAGATTTTTCGCAGCAATTGGATGGCTATCAGGATGACAACAGAAAGACTAACGGCCGCAGATCGCGCCGCGCTAAACGAAATTCGGCGCTTACTTTCGCACCCGATCGGGACAAACTGGACAATGCCAGACGAATATCTGATGTTCGCCCAGGATATTGCCCACCTGCCACCAGCCCAAGCGCGCGCCAGAGTCCAAGAATATATCGACAAAATTCGTGCTCAAAACGCCAAACAACGTGAAAGATTTGAAAATGCCGTAAAATTCAGAGCGGAGATCGTTGATAACCCGCTGACAAATGCTGGCAAACGTGGGGTGATTGGCTATTTTTGGCGTCAGATTTTGTCCACTTTGAATGGCACACCACTGACCAGCCTCAATCTATTTGAATTAACCACCGACGGCTTACAGATCTTTCAACCGTTTCTCACGATCTCTAAACGTACCGTCCGCTGGCGAGAACTCAAAAATAATGAATTGACGCTTTCGGTGAACCCGCCCGCTTATTTTGATTGGCTGCTGGGATTTTTACGGCAATTTTTTAGAAATATTGTCACCCCTTGGGGGGAAATTGTTCTGTATGAGCGGGGCAGCGGTCGGGATATTGCCCGTGCTGTTGCGCTTTGGCCAGATTCGAAGATCCGACAATTCAGATGGGCGCTAGAACAACTTTCATTCGCAGAAAATCAGTACGAAGGCCGCAAACGTGAGCCGCGCAAGGTCGATCTACTCACCTATTATGAAGTCGAAGAGTGGGATGCAGCCGACCTGCCACCACCAGCCGATGAGACGACCATGGCCAATATCGAAGAGGCGCTTGATGAAGCGACCCCGCCAGATGAAAATGAGGCCGAATAGCAAGGAGAGGGACCCCCACCCAAACCGTTCGGCGGAACTCGCGGGTAGGTCCTTATTATTTACGGAGTTGACTCGTTACTACAGAAACTTCTGCTTTCGACCAATAATTCTAGAAAGTAGCAACATCTAGGCCGACGAAATTCCTTCGTCAATCTACGACCTACTGGTCGTCTTACTCGTAAATCCCTAAGCCGGAAATGGTGTAGATAGATTTTTCATGAAATATCAATCTTTAGCGTTGCCAACCGCAGTCAAAATTGCGGAAATCCGTCAGGATAACTATCGCACCAAAACTTTTGTGCTGGAAGCCCAGCTCGATGCCTATCCAGGCCAGTTTGTCATGGCCTGGCTACCCCGCTTCGATGAAAAACCTTTTTCGCTGGTCAATGCCAATCCGGTCACATTGATGATCACCAATGTCGGGCCGTTTAGCCGCTTAATGCATGAAAAACAACCGGGCGATCGCGTCTGGCTGCGGGGCCCATTTGGTCAAGGGTTTCAAGTGCCGGCCGCCCACAAAAAGGTAGCCCTTGTCGGTGGGGGGTATGGGGTGGCGCCACTTTATTGGTTGGCACGCACGCAAATTGACCAAGCCGCGCAAGTAACCGCCATTATCGGGGCGCGCACAGCGGTTGATCTGCTCTATGCGGAACATTTTGCCACATTGCCCGAACTCGTCACCTGCATCGCCACGGAAGATAATACCGCGGGCTTATCGGGCCGAGTGACCGACGCGCTGCGTCCATTGCTCGAAGAGGGCGTGGTGGATGGCATCTATGCCTGTGGCCCGCATGGCATGTTGGCGGCGCTCCAAAAGTTGGGGCAGCAGTATGGCGTGCCCTGCCAACTGAGCTGGGAAGCGTATATGCGCTGCGGCATTGGCATCTGTGGTGCGTGCGAACATGAAGGCCATGTACTCTGTCTGGATGGCCCCGTATTAAAGTGATCCGATCATAAAAATCGGGTTGCATCGCGCGCCGTGACATGGAAGACAAGTCACGGCGCTTTGCTTGACGGTATGCGATAATGACAACTAGGCCAGAAATGACAACCCTATCTGAGCAGAAATTTGAACCAAAGATTGCGGCGGTGATTGCCGCGGCTGGGCAAAGCCGGCGGATGGGCTCGCCCAAACAATTGTTGCCTTGGGGTGACAGCACGGTAATTGCGACCGTCGTTCAAAATTTAAGCGCGGCCGGCGCCGAACCGGTGCTCTGTGTGGTGGGCCATCGCCAAGCAGAAGTGACGGCGGCTTTGACGAATACCCAAGCCGAGATTGTCTTTAATCCAGACTACGCGTACACCGAGATGCTGAGTTCTTATCAAGCTGGCATTCGCCATTTGGAGACAACCCAGTGTCAAGGGGCGCTGATCGCATTGGGCGATCAGCCCCACATTCCGGTGACAGTGATTCAGCAAGTGATCGCCCAGGCGCGACAGACGCCCGATCAGGTGGTTATTCCCAGCTATGAGATGCGGCGGGGCCATCCATTTTACGTGCCGCGGACGCTCTGGCCGGCCTTGCTAGCCTTGGGCAATGAAGAGAGCTTGCGCACACTGCTCAAGTTGCATGGCGGGGACATTGTTTATGTCAACATAGCGACGGATGTGATCTTACGTGATATGGACTCGCCAGCCGACTATGCAAGCTTGCAAGCCGTCCATGCAGCGCCCATAACGGAGGTCAACGCGTAGGGAACGAGCAGGTCGAGCCAACTTGCCCTATAATTTGACCATTTTTAATTTTCTCGCTTTGCGAGGGAGGATGACGCATGTCAACCACTTTTTATCATCATTTACAAAATTTGCTCGATCAGGGCATGACCGTTGCCGTGGCCACGATCACAGACGTCAAGGGTTCGGTGCCGCGCGAGGTAGGGGCAAAGATGATTGTTCACCCCTATGGCAAACATGTGGGCACGATTGGCGGCGGCTGTGGTGAAGCCGATGTGATTCGGGCCGGTCTCGATGTGATCCAAGATGGCGAACCGCGCAATGTCCATGTTGATTTGACGGAAGAGATCAATATGAATAGCTTGGGCGTCTGCGGTGGCATCATGAATGTATTTGTCGAGCAGTGGCACGCCGCCGACGAAGCAGCGTGATCAAGGTAAGCACTAAAGTAATTGAGAGATTGGCTATTAACAACGAGCAAGCTCTAATCTTCAAGCCTTTCATCGACGAGTAGCAACACCAGGCAAGCAAAAAGAAACCAGAGTCCAGCATGAATCAGCAGGTATTACAAGCGATAGTGGCTTCGATTGATAACCGTGAATCGGTGGCGTTGATCAGTGTCACCGAGGCGGATGGCGCGTTTGCCGGCAACGTCGGCCATCATGCTGCGCTCTGGCTTGATGCAACACGGGCGCCGGTAGGCGATCTAGCGTTGGGCGAATTGACCGAGCAAATTTACACGGATGCACGCCGGGCCTTGGATGACCGCAAACACCGCCGGCTTGATTACACAACCACCGAGGGCTCGCTCAAAATTTTTGTGGAAGTCCAGGCACAACCGCCGCACCTGATCATTGTCGGCGCGGGTCATATTGCCGTGCCATTGGCAGCCGTTGCCAAGCTTAATGACTTCGAGGTCACGGTGCTGGATGACCGTCCGCTCTATGCCAATGTTGCGCGCTTTCCCAGCGCCGACCGGGTGATTGCCGGGCCTTTTCGCGCGGAACTGAGTCAACTGCGCGGCGGTAAACCGACCTTTGACAACCACACCTACGTCGTGCTCGTCACCCGAGGCCATCAGTATGATATCGATTCGCTGCTCGAAGTGCTTGATGATCCCCTGGCCTACATCGGCATGATTGGCAGCCAACGCCGCATTCGGGCGGTCTTCGAGTTGCTAGAAAAAGACCAGGGCATTCCCGCAGCCAAGTTTGACCGGATCTACGCGCCGATCGGCATTGATATTGGGGCGCGCACGCCGGCCGAGATCGCCATCTGCATTATGGCCGAGATGATCAACGTGATGCGCAAAGGCCCGGCGCTCTCCATGAGTGAACAGATCCGGCGCGAGCGCATTGCCCGGCGCGAACGAGCCCAAGAAAAGACGCTTTAGGGCATTTCGCAACGAAGCTCGCTTTTGTACAAAGTAGCGCTGAGCGCATGTGTAACAATGGTGAGGTGGGTTCGTAGAGCCGCGTGCAACGCACTGGTTAGCTTGGTTCAGGAAGGTCGTTAGTAGGCTTGACCGGTGCATCGTACGCTGGTCAGCGTGCGATGCACGGACATCTTTCATAAACTATGTCCCACCAAGACCCGCGTCCGTGCGTTGCACGTGGCTCCTACTCACTAACACATCTTATCCAAACACGCACTCAGCGCTACTTTTGAGAAAACCGGCCAAGCGTTTTTGCATTTCGAAAAGTACTCACTAAAACTAAGCCTGTCAACTCGCACCAGCAACGGCTCATACCCTAGCCGATGGCTGCGGCATCCTCAACTGTCCAGCCCAATCCCCTGTGCGTTAGCGCACACCCAATTTGTGCGTTGCGCCATTTATCAACAATTAATGTCGTATTAATATAGTAGCGATACAAATAAAGGGGCTTCCTCGATCTAACACAGCAGATCAACGCCAAATCAGCGCGCGCTGATTATCATAGAGATCTATCTGATGGCATAAAGGAGGGCGAACTGATGGCTCATTTATGCGAGTATGATCGCACAAATAAGTTGGCCGTTTCATTGTTTGGTAAATTCTCCGTCCAGTTTGATGATCATGCGTTTGCTCATCTGGATAGCTGTAAAGTTCAAGAACTGTTCTGTTATCTTCTGCTACACCGCGACCGTGCGCATCCTCGCGAAAATTTAGCCAGCTTACTCTGGAGCGAAGTCTCCACGGCTCAATCAAAAAGCTATCTACGCAAGACATTATGGCAGTTGCAGACAGCGTTGGACGCGCCGGCAAACGTCGCCACCGAGGCAATCTTGTGCGTGGATCCGCATTGGGTGCAACTGAATTCAAGTGCGGATCTCTGGCTCGACGCAGCCATCTTTGAGCATTCGTTTACCCTCTGCCAGGGCCTTGATGGGCCAACCCTAGAGACGCAGCAAGTGCAAATGTTACAGGAAGCCGTAAGCCTTTATAACGGCGATCTGCTGCAAGGGTGGTTTCAAGAATGGTGTCTGTACGAACGCGAGCGCTTCCAGCAGATGGTGCTGATCATGCTCGACAAGTTGATTACTTATTGTGAAGCGCATGGCGAATATGAAAGCGGTATCAGCTACGGCAAGCGCATTTTACAATATGACCCAGCCCATGAACGCACCCATCGCCAATTGATGCGCCTCTACTATTTGGTCGGCGATCGCACCGAGGCGATCCGGCAGTACGAACGGTGTGTGGCGCTGCTGTCCAAAGAATTAAATGTAGGTCCTGCCCGCAAAACGCTGGCGCTCTATGAGCAGCTTCGCACTCGAGAACGCGCTGGGATATCCATCGACAACGCGCTGAGATACGTTGCTTTGCTATCCTAGGCTCAACACAACCAGCAAAGTGGCATGTCCGCCCTCATCAATGATGAAAGAGGTCCGCATGGAACCTGTTGAGACTCCGGCCCATTCATTTGTGATCCGTCTACGGTTAGAAGAGATGGCGACGGAAGCCAGCCCAGCCCGTTGGCGTGGGCACATCACCCATATTCCTGGCAATGAACGCCACTATATTGAAGATCTGGACGAAATTAAACGTTTTATCGCGCCCTATTTGCACAGTGTGAATGTTGATATCAGCCAGTAGTGAGGAGGAGACTGTATGCCAGCAACACTGACGTATCCGGGTGTCTACATCGAAGAGATCGCCAGCGGTGTACGCACGATTACCGGAGTTGCCACATCGATTGCCGCTTTTATTGGCCAGGCATTGCGAGGCCCGGTCAATGAACCCATTGTGATCAATAACTTTAGCGATTTTGAACGCACTTTTGGCGGTCTGGCCGCCGACAGCACCCTGAGTTACGCTGTGCGAGACTTCTATGTGAATGGCGGTAGCCAGGCGCTGATCATTCGCCTGATCAATGGCGCCACAGCGGCGGCCATTCCGCTGCCCACGGGGGCCGCCGCCCCCAATGACCTGTTGCCGCTCTTGGCGGCCACACCGGGCAGTTGGGGCAACAAAGTAAGCGCCACGGTCGATTACGCCACCAAAGACGCGGATGCTCCTTCCCCAGATGCCAACCTATTTAATCTGACCATCACGGGGCCGAATGGCGCGATCGAAAAATTTCTCAATGTCTCCGTGGCTGCCACAGATCCCCGTTACGTGGCGCGGGTGTTGGAGCAGAGTTCGGCATTGGTGAGCGTTCAAAAAGATGCCAGCGGCAATGCCCTAGTGCCCAACGTGCGGCCCAGCGCCACGACCACCGCCGCCACGCCCAATAGCGGCAGCGACGGCAATGCCTTGACCAGCACGCAATACCTGGGTTCAGCCACCGACAAGACCGGCATCAATGCCCTCGAAAAGGCGGATCTGTTCAACTTGCTCTGTATCCCACCGGCAGTGCGTGGCGGCGATACGGACAATACAGTCTATCAAGCGGCGATGGCGTATTGCGCCGACCGACGGGCACTGCTGCTCGTCGATCCGCCAGAAGCCTGGAGCGCCAACAAAGCGACAGCTGCGGCTACCGCCAAAGCCGGTTTGAGTAGCCTGGGACTCAATGGCCCGGCGGCACGCAATGCCGCCCTCTATTTCCCGCGTGTGATCGAAAGCGATCCACAGCGGGATGGGCAGCTCGACAGCTTTGTCCCTTGCGGCATGGTGGCCGGTGTGATGGCGCGCACCGATGCCCAGCGCGGGGTCTGGAAAGCGCCGGCCGGTCTCGATGCGAGTCTCAACGGCAGCCAAGCATTGGATGTCAACTTGACCGACGATGAAAATGGTTTATTAAACCCGCTTGGCATCAACTGTCTGCGCGCTTTCCCAGTCACGGGCCGCGTGGTTTGGGGCGCCCGCACCCTACGCGGCGCCGATCAATTGGCCGATGAATATAAATATGTACCGGTTCGCCGGTTGGCGCTCTTTATGGAAGAAAGTCTCTATCGCGGCACCCAGTGGGTGGTCTTTGAGCCAAACGATGAGCCGCTCTGGTCACAAATTCGCCTCAATATCGGCGGCTTTATGAACAATCTCTTCCGGCAGGGAGCATTTCAGGGCAAAACGCCGCGTGAGGCCTATTTTGTCAAGTGTGACAAAGAAACCACCACCCAGAACGACATCAACCTGGGCATTGTGAATATTGTCGTGGGCTTTGCGCCGCTCAAACCGGCCGAATTCGTCGTTATCCAGATTCAACAGATGGCCGGGCAGCTCGAAGTATAAAGATCCCTTACTACTCATCAGGAGGAATCATGGCTCAATTTAGCGTGAATGCACAGCGCTTTGATCCGTACAAAAATTTTAAATTCCGTGTCAAATGGGATGGCCGTTATGTAGCGGGCATCAGCAAGGTTGGCTCGCTCAAACGCACCACCGAAGTGGTTGAACATCGCGAAGGTGGCGATCCCAGCACGGGCCGTAAATCGCCCGGTCGCACCAAATACGATGCGATTACCCTGGAGCGCGGGGTCACCCATGACACCGAGTTCGAGAAATGGGCCAACAAGATTTGGAACTTCGGTTCTGGGCTCGGCGCTGAAGTTTCCCTCAAAGATTTCCGCAAAGATCTGATCATCGAAGTCTATAACGAGGCGGGACAATTGGCCCTGGCCTATAAGGTCTTTCGCTGCTGGGTCTCCGAATATCAAGCCCTGCCGGATCTGGACGCCAACGCCAACGCCGTCGCGATCCAACATATCAAGC
>JAPLGZ010000251.1 GCA_026389895.1 Chloroflexota bacterium
AAACTCGACATCCGTCAGCGCGCCCGGCGTTTCGACGCGACAGAAATTACCCTGCAAGCTCGCTTCACTGTCGCCATTGCGCGGGATTTTGGTAAATTCTTCATAGGTACGCTGGCGGATTGGCACACTACGCGTCAGACACTGGATGCGCACAGGCGCGGTGATGCGTAAGGCGTCATAACTACGCGTAGTTGCGGCCGTCGCCAACACCTGACCGACGCGGCGGGTTTCGGCAAAGCCCGCTTCCGGCGCTTTGGGGTGATTATCGCCCGTCGCGCCGGTGATATAACAGGTGAGGCATTGCATGCTTTCCTTGATCAACTCGCGCACCACCCCTGGGATGTCGGCGCTGATCAGCGAGGAGGTGAAACCGGCCGTCAGGGGATGCACCGTATAATTGAGCAACAGGCCAAACGGATGCCCATCATCTTTGGGGCAAAAGCCAATAATGCCCAGTTCCTTGTCCGCATGCTCACGCGTGATCGGCACGAGATCTTTGTAGCCTGGTACGCCCAAATATTGCTCGTTGTTCAGAAAAAAGCGTCGATTCATATTCTCATCGACATAGGCGCGATTGACGGTCAAATCACATTCTTGGGCCTTAGCCGCCGCCTTACGCGCCACGGTGGCGGTCTGTTCCAATAGAAATTCTTGATAGGGGTCCAGATAAGCCGGTCGATCTTCGCCATACCAGCGATCACGGAACTTGCGTTCGCGGACTTCCGGGCCCTCATGCGTATGCGTGCAGGTAAAGAAAATATGGTCAGACTTGAGGGGCAAAGCCGCTTGTACGGCAGCTTTTAAGCGGGCGATAAATTCGCGCTCCATCGCGAGTAGATCATAGCTGATGAGCAACGCCTGCGTGGCGCCGTCGTCGAAATAGACAGCAGACGCGTATAAATCATCGTGGACACCGGTTGAGGGGCGGAGATTATAACCGGCCAACAGGCATTTGCCATCCGGCGGTGTAATCACGATTTCAGCAAATCCAGCCTTCATTGGTGGACTCCCAGGTTTATTTTAGGCTTTGGCAGCGGTTGATTTATGCGCAGCAAGGCATTTCCGCTCGTTGCCTAGTGCTCGAAAAAGAGTCGGACGCGGAAAATTGCCAGTATACCCTTCGCTACAGTTCAGCCACTATAAAAACCAAAGAAATGTTTTACTTTTATAAGGACCTAATCAACGGCACAACAGGGAACGCGGCTCTATTGTAATACGTTGTCGTAGGATTGCAAAACAGAAAAAACCCACTAACAATTGTTAGTGGGTTGGATAAAGCAGGTAGAATAAACAGCCTATTCAGCTATTCGGTGGTCAGTTGGGTTGAAACATTGAGTGGACGTTGCAAAATCGAGCCCACGGGCGAAGTGCGCACGACGGCGTCATGCAGTTCCTGAATCTGCTCAGGTGTGGCATTTTTGGCTTTGAGATTAACCTTTGCGCGCACGTTGGTATAACCGGGCCAGCTCTCTTCGGGGTCTTTTAAGCCCAAAAAGGCATTGAGATCCAGATCACCCTCTAGTTCGATCTGAATATCTTCCAACTCGATGCCGCGCAAGGCAGCATTGGCGGCATACCCGGTGGTCAGACAGCAGCCATACGCGCCGAGCACCACTTCCACCATGTTAGGCGCGGTGTTTGAACCACCCAGGGCGTTGGGTTCATCCATCGCGACCGTAAAGCCGCGAATCTGCGCTTCGCTTTTAAAGCCGCCTAGCCATTGCGTTTGGGCCTTCCATACAGTATTGCCAGCCTCGGGCTTTCCTTTGATATGTTCAATCAAGCCGCTCAAGGCCGCCTGATCAAAGCTTGCTTTGCCATTCTGATCTGCAGTGGTCACAATTTTCTCCTCTGGGTAGGGTGTTTCTAGGGTCCATAAAATAGAGCAGGGAACAGATGCCATTATAGCCAGATTAGCGGGATCGTACAAGCAACTTATTTCGCCAGGCATGCATCCCCCAAGCAACATCACGCTAACAAATTGCCCAGCGTACACAGGCGGGTTAGAATAGCAACCAGTCATTCTATAAAAGGCAAAAGCGCTACCGATCGGAAACCATACTATGATAGCCATCAACCTCGATCACGTTACCGTCACCTATATCGCCCAGCCGATTTTTCGCGAACTCTCTTGGGAAATCCACAGTGACCGCTGCGTCGGCCTGATCGGACCGAATGGCTGCGGTAAAAGCACATTGCTGCGCCTGATTGCCGGCGATTTGACCAGCGACACCGGTTTTGTGGTGCGGCAAAATGGCCTAAAATTTGGTTATTTGCCCCAGGAACCGCGGTTGACACCCGAGCAGACCGTATTGCAAGAAGCCTTAGGCGCTTCCAGCGAATTGATTCAGATCGAACGCAAACTCAACGAAGTTGAGAGCCAGTTAGGTGAGCCGACGGTCTATACGAACGAGCGTAAGCTGGCCCAAGTATTAGAGCAACAGGCGCGCCTGCTTGAAGAATATACACGGCTCGGCGGCTTGAGTTACGAAGGACGTGTGCGCGCCATCCTCCAGAACGTCGGGTTTACTACAGAGGCGGATCTGAATCTATTAATTGCCACATTGAGCGGTGGCCAGAAAAAGTTGCTCGGTTTGGCCAAACTCCTGATCACCCAGCCCGATATCCTGCTACTGGACGAGCCGGACAATCATCTGGATCTGGCGGGCAAAGCGCTGCTCGAAAAATTGATCAACGAACATCAAGGTGCCACGATTATCGTTTCGCACGATCGCTATCTGCTCGATCTGGTGGTGGACGAAATTGTCGAAATGGAAGATGGCCGCCTGATTCATTACCCCGGCGATTATTCCGAGTACGTCTTTGAGAAACGGATGAATCAGTTGCGCCAACAGCAGCTCTTTCAAGCCCAACAGAAAGAGATCAACCGGCTAGAAGAATCCGCCAACCGGCTCTTGACGTGGGGGCGGCTCTACGACAATAACAAGTTTATCCGGCGCGGCAAAAGTATTCTCAAACGGCTAGAAAAGATTGACCGGATCGAACAACCAAAGACAGATCGCCGGCGTATGGGTTTAGAATTGGGCGGCTGGCGCGGCAGCAACAAAGTGCTGGAGATCACCGAGCTGGACAAAATTTTCCCCGCCAACGCCAACAACGAGGAGACCATTGTCCTGGCGGGTCTGAATTTGCTGATCTGGCATGGTCAGCGCGTGGGTTTGGTCGGGCCGAATGGGGCGGGTAAATCGGTGCTTTTTCGCTTGATTCTCGAACAGGATACGCCCAGCGGCGGTAAAATCGCCAAAGGTCCCAGTGTGGAGATCGGCTATTATGCCCAGGAACATGAGACCCTGGATTATAAACGCAGCCTGCTTGATACGGTGCGCCAGGCCGAGAAGCTCTCCGAAAGCCAGGCCGTGAGCTTTTTGGGCAAATTTCTCTTTGATTATGAAAAGGCCCGTGGCCCCGTTTCTGCGCTATCTGGCGGCGAGCGCAGCCGTTTGCAAATGGCGCTACTCATGCTCACCAAAGCCAATTTTCTACTGCTCGATGAGCCAACCAATAATTTGGACATTGCGTCCGCCGAGGTGCTAGAAGACGCGTTGGAAGATTTTGAAGGGACCGTTTTTGTCATCTCCCACGACCGGTATTTTCTAGATCGCGTTGCGGATCACATTGTCGAATTGGTCGACGGACGCTTGGTCGAATACGTGGGCGGTTATAGCGATTATTTAGCGGCCAAAAGCAAACGTAAAAAGCAACTTACCAAAGGAAGCCATTGATGAAAATTAGCGACATGAACTGGATGCAGGTCGAAGCGTATCTCAAACACGATGATCGCGCCATCGTGCCCCTGGGCAGCACAGAACAACATGCCTACTTGAGTTTGAGTGTCGACAGCATTCTGGCCGAGCGTGTAGCTGTGGAAGCAGCCGAACCGTTGGGCGTACCGGTTTTCCCAGTGCTCAGTTATGGCATCACCCCGTATTTTAGCGCCTATCCAGGCACGATCAACCTGCGCGTCGAAACGTATCTACGCCTTGTACGCGATATGTTAGATAGCCTGGCGCAGAGCGGTTTTCGCCGTATTTTATTGGTCAACGGGCATGGCGGCAATGTACCGGCCAACACCTTTGCGATTGAGTGGATGGCCGAACATGGGGATGTGCGGGTAAAATATCACGAATGGTGGCATGCACCACAAACCTGGGCCAAAGTGCAACAGATCGATCCCGTCGCCAGCCATGCCTCGTGGATGGAGAATTTCCCGTGGACGCGCTTGCCGGGCATAGAGATGCCCAGTGAGCAGAAAATCGTGCCGGATCGCACGGGCAAGACGCGGTTAGTGGGCAACGAGATGCGCACCTTTATTGGGGATGGCAATTTCAACGGCTACTATCAGCGCGCCGATGCAGAGATGTTGGCGATCTGGCAAGCAGCCGTCGCCGAGACGCGCCAGTTGATCGAAGAAGATTGGGATTAAACCGTTAACCACACAATCTGATTGATAGCGTAGGGGTGCCCAGAGGGCGCCCAGGTCGGGCGGGAACCCATCATGCTTCGCGTTGTATCTACCTTCCGCCCGATTGCGTGCCCGGCTGTGCGACCAATTATCGATAACGAAGATGGGCACGCAATGCAGCGGCGAAGTATCATTCGATCCTCAACCGACATGGCACCGCCGCTGCACCGCATGCCCCTACGCACAAAGAGGAAAGCTGGGGTTTACCACCATTGTTGCAAAACCGTAGGGGTGCCCAGAGGGCGCCCAGGTCGGGCGGGAACCCATCATGCTTCGCGTTGTATCTACCTTCCGCCCGATTGCATGCCCGGCTGTGCGACCAATTATCGTCAACGAAGACGGGCACGCAATGCAGCGGCGAAGTATCATTCGACATTGAACCAAGTGGGTACACCGCATGCCCCTACGCACAAGAGGAGATTAGTGAAATGCCCAAATCCTTGTATCAACGCCGTAATACGTTACGACATGTTGGGTATGATTATACGACAGCGGGTGCTTATTTTGTAACGATCCGCACCCATCATGGACAGTTGTTATTTGGTGAGGTAGTTGATCAGACGATGGTGCTAAATCCACTAGGCCAGCTTGCGGATAATCAATGGAACGCATTAGCAGAACGCCATCCAACGATTAAGATCGATGGCTATGTTACGATGCCGAACCATGTACATGGGTTACTCTGGCTTAAGGCTGATCCGGAACAGAAAAGATCCATTGCGCCGACCCAGCCACGGCAATTTGGCGCAGGATTGGCTGGCTCACTCTCCATTCTAATCAACGCGTACAAGGGCGCGGTGACACAAAAGGCAAAAAAGTTAGGCCTGTTCCCAATACCTCCGTTATGGCAAAACAATTTTTGGGATCGGATTGTACGGGTTGAACAAGAATTAGAAATGATCCGTGGCTATATTCTGTCCAACCCAGCGCGCTGGCAGGATGATCAGTTGCACCCGCACGCGCCACCAAACCAATTCAACCGTATGGGGCCAGCATCATGATCCTCATTTTAACCGGTCCCCCAGCCGCGGGGAAGAGCACGATTGGGCCATTGTTGGCTAAACAATTGGACCGTTGCGCCGTGATCGATGTGGACGTGCTGCGCGCGATGGTGGTGCAACCCCACATTGCCCCGTGGCGAGGGGAAGCAGGCCGCCAGCAACTTGTCCTTGGCGCACGCAATGCATGTGGCTTGGCGCGGGCCTTTGCCGCCGATGGATTTCATGTCGTCATTCTCGACGTACTGACCGATGAAACAGCGCGTCTCTATCAAACCGAGTTGGCCACACTGGCGCATCAGATTGTCCTGCTTTTGCCCACACTTCAGACGACATTACAACGCAATCGCGACCGCGGTCAATTTTTGACCGACGATGAAGTTGGTTTATTGTATGAATGGCAGCGCGCGTTAACCTTGTATGATCAGCAGATCGATAACAGTGAATTGAGTGTTGAAGCGGTCGTAGACGCATTGCAACAGGCATGGCGATAATGCCAGACGCGCTTCACTTCAAGCGGGAGAGACAACCTTAGGATGGAACCAACAGTCATCGAGACAGCACGGCTTGTAATTCGCCCCTTTATCCCGACCGATCTACCGACGATCCATCGCATTCTCGATCAGACTTTTGGCGATGGCAGCAAGGTTACGGATCCAGAAGCGCTGGCAGAACGGCAATCTTGGCTCCAGTGGACGATCCTCAATCAACAGTGGTTCCCAGCCCTGCATCAGCCACCCTATGGAGAACGCGCGATTGTCTTGAAAAACGGCCGCGAACTGGTTGGCGCGATTGGTTATGTGCCCTGTATGGCGCCCTTTGCGCAGATTCCAGGGTTGGGTACAGCCAGTGCGCCAAGCCCGTATAACACACCCGAAGCAGGCCTATTCTGGACAATTGATCCACCCCATCAGCAACGTGGCTATGCGACCGAGGCCGCGCAAGGCATGCTCGATCATGCCTTTATGCAACTCGGTTGGAAACGGATGATTGCGACCACAGAATATGACAATCTCGCCTCCCAGAGCGTTATGCGCAAACTTGGCATGCGGCTGGAACGCAATCCTTTTCCTGAACCAGCCTGGCTGCAAATCGTTGGCATCCTCGAGAACACACGGCTGACAACCTAACATGGCCACAAACAAACCGGCTTTCAACACCCTATGACGATAGCGATTGCCCAGGCCACCATGGCCGACATCCCCGAACTCGTTGCGTTGCTGAGCAGCTTGTTCGCGCAAGAGGCCGATTTCACCCCTGATCTCGCCAAACAACAACGCGGCTTGCAACTGATCATCGGGCAGCCAACGGTTGGCCAGATCTATTGCGCGCGGCAAGCCGACCAGGTGGTGGGCATGGTCAGCCTCCTATTTACCATTAGTACAGCCGAAGGCGGGCGCGTCGCCTGGCTGGAAGATATGGTAGTCCATCCTGCGCAACGCGGGCGCGGGATTGGCGAACAGTTGCTCCACCAGGCCCTTGCCGAAGCGCGAGTGGCGGGATGTTCCCGGATCACCTTACTCACCGACAACACGAATCAGGCCGCCATGAAATTCTACGCCCGCGCAGGCTTTGCCCGCTCGGCCATGACACCCTTTCGGTTGCATTTACCACAGGATTAAAGAGAAATCATGCCAGCAGAACGTCGTTCGAGTAATACCGCGCTGGGCGTAACCAAGTTGCGGGCGGTCCATCAGCTCCTGGATGGGGAGCCGAAGGTGCTAAATGACCCGATTGCCGCCCAGTTGCTCGATGTGTCCACCGTCTTCCACATTCATACCCACCCCGAATATTTTCAGACGCCGGAAATGAAAGCCTTGCGCGCCCACATTATCACGCGCAGTCGCTATGCCGAGGATCGCCTGGCGGCAGCGATGCAGCGCGGCATTCGCCAGTATATGATATTGGGCGCGGGCTTCGACACATTTGCCTATCGCCAACCCGCTTGGGCCAAAGGTCTACAGATTTTTGAGGTCGATCATCCCGCCAGTCAATATGCCAAGCTCGACCGCTTGTCCGAAGCGGGCATCGCGATCCCGGCCAATCTGGAATTTGTCGCGATCGACTTTGAGCATGTCTCGCTGCGGGACGGCTTGCAGGTCAGCGGTTTTGATGCCAGCCAACCGACCTTTGTCGCCTGGCTGGGTGTGATGATGTATTTAAGCACAGAGGCAATTGATGCCGTGTTACGTTTTGTGGTTGCGTTGCCGAGATCCAGTGAAATTGTCTTCACGTTTGCCACGCCAGATCCGGTTGTTGAGCACGAAAATCGCGGACTGCCAAGGCTCGCCGAGGTCGCAGCGATCTATGGCGAACCTTGGCGCACGCGCGTTGAGCCGGAACATTTGGTGCAACAGTTCCAGGAGATTGGGTTTTCCGCCATTGCGTTGTTGACGCCAGCCGAAGTCGAACCCTACTTTCGTGGCCGTTATGATCAGTTGCGTGCGCCGCGCCGGGTGAGTATTGGCAGCGCGTTGGTTTAGCGCGGCTAGGCCAGTCAAAATTATGTTAGTTTAAAATGCTGAGCAAAACTTCGCTTACACTGTACTCGTTTGCGTAAGTCTTCATCACTACCCTTGATAGAGGAGAAAAACATCATGTCAAGTACAATGGTTCCAACCAAACCAACCATCGGCGTCATCTGGCGCAATGGCATTATGGCGGCAGTCATTGCCGCGGTCGTCAATGGAATTTTGTTTCTGATCGGTTCGGCGGCAGGCGCTTTTCCGAGCAGCGTCATCACACCGATGGGCGTCCCGATCACCATCGGGGCGGTCGTTTTGATGTCAGCGGTAGGCGTTTTGGTAGGCACCCTTGTCTATACCATTTTTAGTCGATTTAGCGCAAGATCCGGCCGTTGGTTCACGATTGTGGCCGTTATTGTGCTACTTCTGATGGCCTATAGCCCCTTCTCACTGGCCGGCGCGCCGACGCTGATGATTCTATTTTTGGAGATCATGCACCTAGTCGCCGGCGGCGCGGCGATCTATTTTTTAACGCGCGCCTAGTGGCTCGGCCAAGCAAAGTTGCCGCTCGGACCTGTAGCGCAAACGAGTAGAGGACACCAGATGAAGTATCAGAATCACGAATGAACTGAGCTAACCAATGAGTTTGCCAAAACAGCGCAGTACACTTCAATCACCCCGATTGTCCAAAAATCTAAGTTCGACTTTAGCGCCAGACGAGCAAATCCAAGATGAGGGCGAATATGGCCATTTGCGCCTAACCAGTGCGAACCTGGCCGGTCAGACGGCGGAACATGTAACCTTCAAAAGTTCCTGGTTCAAACAGGTAAGCTTGGAACAGACCCGTTTCCTCGCCCCAAAGCTGAGCGATTTGCGCTTCGACAATTGTGACCTGGCCAATGCTGTCTGGGAAAGAGCCTTGTTCCAACGCGTGGAAATCCTCGGCTGTCGCATGACGGGTTTTAAAACGATTGAAGCCCATTTGCAAGATGTGCTCTTGCGCGACTGTATTGGTGCGCTCGCTCAATTTCGTTTTGCCACGTTTAAAGCGGTGCGCTTTGAGCAGTGCAACTTTGCCAATGCCGACTTTCAAGGGGCGAATTTATCCGGTGTACGTTTTGTGAAGTGTGATTTGAGCAATGCCGAAATGTCACAGACGACGTTAAGTGGCACAGATTTTCGCACTTCTAAAATCGAAGGGTTGAAGGTGGGCGTGCGCGAGTTGCCAGGCGCGATCATGGATCATTTTCAGGCGGCGTATGTGGCGAGTTTGTTAGGGATTGTGATTAAGGCCGAAGACGAGGATTGAGCAGAGACGAAGCGTTTTCCTTGGAGCCGCTGCGTCTCTGCGTTAATTTTTTAGCTTGACGCACCATGCGTTCTTAAATTGCAATGGTGGATAGATTGGGTTAAATTTAGCCATATTGACAATGTTCCCGATTCTACAAGCACCCAACCATCAAAAAACTTATGAAAACTCAATCTGTACAACGTCAACTCACCCCCGTCCCTTTTGCCAACATCATTTTCGACGATCCCTTCTGGGCGCCGCGCCAACAGATCAATCGTACGGTGACGATCCCGCATATGTACCAAATGTTGGAAGAGACGGGCCGTAATGGCGCATTCGATCTCAACTTCACCCGCCAAGTGCCTTCGCCAATTGTCGAAATTTTCGGCGATTCTGACCCCGCCAAGTGGATCGAAGCGGCTTCCTATGCGCTGGTCAATCAGCACGATCCCGCGTTGGCTGCGCTCGTCGATAGTCTGGCCGAGCGCATCATTAAGGCGCAGCAGCCGGACGGTTATTTAAACACCCATTTTATAAAGATTCAACCAGAAATGCGCTGGAAAAATTTGCGCGACTGGCACGAAATGTATTGCGCCGGGCATTTGATCGAAGGCGCGGTGGCGCATTATCAGGCCACCGGCAACCGCAAATTGCTGGATGCGCTCTGTCGCTATGCCGACCACATCGACGCACTTTTTGGACCTGAACCAGAGAAAAAGCATGGTTACCCTGGCCATCCCGAACTTGAACTAGCTTTGGTGCGCCTCTATCACGCCACAGGTGAGGAGCGCTATTTGAAGCTGGCCAAATATTTTGTGGATGAGCGCGGTCAGCCCAATCCGCACTATTACGATGTCGAAGCGCTGGCGCGCGGCGACGATCCCAAGGCTTTTTGGGCGAAGAATTATGAATATTGTCAGGCGCATTTGCCGATCCGCGAGCAGACCAAGGTGGTTGGGCATGCCGTGCGCGCCATGTATTTGATGGCCGGTGTGGCTGATTTGGCGCACGAATGTAACGATGCCAGTCTGCTGGAAACCTGTGAACGGCTGTGGGACAATTTGGTGCATCAACGGCTTTATCTTACCGGTGGTCTGGGACCTTCGCATCGCAATGAGGGTTTTACGACCGATTATGATCTGCCAGATGAGACCGCTTACGCCGAAACCTGCGCGGCGATTGCGCTGATCATGTGGAATGAACGGCTGCTGCAATTTGCCGGTGATGGCAAATATGCGGATATCATCGAGCAGACGCTCTATAACGGTTTTATGAGCGGTGTTTCACTCGACGGCAAACATATTTTCTACGATAACCCGCTGGCCAGCGCAGGTGATCATCACCGCGTGCCGTGGTTTGCGTGTCCGTGTTGCCCGCCCAACCTGGGACGCATTTTGGCG
>JAPLGZ010000495.1 GCA_026389895.1 Chloroflexota bacterium
CTCGCGCCAGGCGGTGCCCACCAAGGTGAGAATTACAATGAGCACAAAGAGAAATTGCAAGGCAAAAAAGAGCGTCGCTTGTTGATCGCGCGGCAAGTCAGCCAGCCGCCAACCGATGTTACGTAAAACAAGTAGGGCCACGATCACAGCCAGGATGCCGCCCAACGTCCAGAGCAGCCGCTCCGGTGCAACGAGCAGCGGTGAATAGGCTGTCCATGCTCCACGCAGATCAAAAATCAACCCAATATAGGGGCGTTGTGCCTGCATGGTCTCAAAATAACCGGGCTGGCCCAGTTTTTCGAGTGCATAACGGATGCCCATCGCGGCTAGACAAACCGCGTGTACGAGGAAAACCGAAGGTCGTCGCAGATCACGCCAGCTGCGCCACAGCACCCAGCCCAGCAAAATCGATGGATAGAGTAAAATTGTCTCTTCTTGGGAAAAGAGTGCCAGGACAAAGAGGAGGGCGAAGCTAAGCCCATATACGCCCCTGCTTCTGAAACGCCCTTTTTGTTCCAGAGCAGGCGTGGAATAGTGAGGTATAGTGCTCGCCTCGAACGCCGCCCAGACCATCAATAGCACAAAAAATTGGAGTTGCGTATAAAACCGCGCCCGCCCACTCCAAATAATCGCCTCTGGTAATAACGTCAATCCAAGGGCAGCCAACCAACCGACACGCCAGTTCCAGACGCGCTGGCCGAGGATAAAAGTGGCGAGAATCGCCCCGAGGCCAAAGATCACACTGGGCAACCGACCAACGGTGTAGCTGAAACCAAACAGGGTGAGAAAGGTCGCTTCTACATAGGAGGCCAGCAGCCCACGCGTATACAACACACCGCTAGGCATGATCGGCGCGCCCATCTGTTGCACACGGCGCGCCGCCCACAGTGTGGTAAATTCATCAACATAGAGGCTAATGTCTTGTACGTAGCGCCAGCGCAGCCAAAGCGCGACGAGGAGCAACAAGGCCAGGGGAATCCCCAAAACCAATGTTTTTTGTAAATTTCGGGCGGGAGGGCTCAATGGTGAACCGGACGCGAGTATCTTCATGGCGCACGAAATGAACCAATCACGGCAAAATCGCCCACCGTCTGGCCGTTTTGCGCAACGGGTAAACGACTGCCATCAACGGGCTTATACAAACCTAGTTGCACCGTATATTGACCGGCTGGCAGATCTGCGGGCAGCGGAATGGCATAATCATCCACAATGCGTTGCCCTGGCTCCCAGAGACGCGTGGCCGCAAAACCGTCAAGCGGCGGTCGATCTTGTTGGGCCACCAGTTTGCCAGTTGCGTCTACCACGTGGACAAAAGTCGTGTAATCAGTCGCCGCCCGTTTGAGGCTATCCCATTGCAGACGCAAGGCCAGGTTAGCGCCCGGCTGGCCCTGGGCAGGCATGGTGATGCCAGATAGTGCAAAGAATTGATCAAATTGCCACGGCGGCGTGACCTTCGGTTGCACGTCCGGTGGCGCACCTACGCGCAACAGGGCAACATCGCGGGTCTGTGCGTCCAGCACTGGGTCACTTTTAACCGCGGTCACGGGTAAATTCGTTAATGTCGCCGGGTCATAGAAGCTGAGGGTAAATTTGTAAAGGCCCGGTTTGGCATTGGCGGGGATCGTCACTTTATGACCATCGGGGCGAATTTCGCGCAGCGGCCAATCTTGGGTGGCGGCGCCCCACGGCCAGCCTTCCTCGCGCCAGAGTTCTGTGCCATCCGGCGCAACTAGCCGCACAAGCACGTTGTAGTTCACGTCCATCTTGGCCAGGCTTTGCAGATAGAAGGTGGCCTGGACCGTCGCGCCAGGTTGCACCGTCGGTTGGTCAAACGTATAGGCGGCCAGCCGAATTTTGGCCCCAAAATCGGCCGCACTCGCCTTGCCGATGTCGATAAAATCGGGCAGCAGCGTATCGCGCATGTCATAAATGCGCGCCAATTCCAGGCCGCCAAAGCGGATCACCTGCACGGGGCTCTGTGCGGCAAAATAGTTCACCGTCGCTTGATCGGGGATCTGCCGTTGCCACTGATTGGCATAGAGCACGGCGTAATCGGTGTCGAGCCACAAGAGCGGCGAACCATTGCCCAAGCCGGTGGTCTGACCCTTAAAAAAGTAGGAGAGTGGGCCATCCGCGTACCAGGCGACCACGCGCAACTTGGCGGCATCTGGCTGTTGATTGAGCCAACGAGCCGCGGCATCCAAGCCCTCGCCCCAACCGACAAAGAGCACACGCGGTGCGGTCGAACTGCCACCCGTGAGTGGATTAAAGTAGGTGAGGTAGTAGGGATAGTGCAGGAAGCCGGGCAAGCCCTGGAGCACAAAGGTCACGATGAGGATGAGCGCTCCAGTAGCAAGTTGGGTTCGGCGCAAGGTAGCGGCGGGCCGTTGATTGAGCCATCCGGTCAATTGGCGCGCAATTGCTAGCCAGCCGAGCGCGGCCAGCACGTCAAAAGCCGGAAACGCGGGCAGAATGTAGCGGTCAAATTTTTTCGCGCCAATCGTCATACCGGCGATGAAGAGCACGGCGAAGATCAGCAAGGCCAGGGCGCGCTTACGGCTAGCCACATCCGCCAATGACCAGACATTACGCCACGCGACGATGAGTAGGGCCAGCAAGCCGATCAGAACGGCCGGTGTGGTGCGCCAGAGATAGGCAATTGGGTAAAAAATCACGCCAGGATCATCGACCGGTTGGCCGAGAAAATAGTTGCCGTTCACGTGGCCGCCGACATAATCTTCCATTTCAACGGTCATGCGCCCCAACGTGCCGAGCGGATTCACCCACATCGCGGGCCAAAGACTGATAAAGATGAGCGTGGCGATGACACCCCAGAGCACGTAGCCAGTGATGAGATTTTTGATTTTTGATTTACGATTTACGATTTTGGATTGGTGGACCGATACAATTTCCACCCCAATCAGAATGAGACCGGTAGGCACCAGGAAAATTGCGGGTGTCTTGGTCAGCCAGGCCAGCCCCATGACCAGGCCAGCGGTGAGCAAGTAGCGCCACTTTTGGCCATCGTAGAGCCAAGTAAGAAAGAGCAATAAGGCCAAAAATGTGAAACTAAAGACCAGACCATCGGGATGCAGTTGGCGCGAGAGCGCGATAATAAAGGGATCCCAGGCAATAAAAAGGGTCGCCAAAACGGCGGCGCAGGCCCCAAAGAGCCGGCGCAGCGGAAAGTAACTAGCCGTAATCGCCAGCGCAATCATCAAGACCACCCACCAGCGACCTGCGGCCAATAATTGGAGTGGCGTTACGGCGCTATGCTGATGGAGCCAATCTTCCAGATGCTCGCGCTCCCAGGTAAATTGACCGGGTGCTTGTTGCGGATAAGTGGGAAAAAGGCGCAAAAAACCAAGCGTGCCAGCCCACATGACCGTCACACCGGGGTGTTCACGTTGAAAAGTGTCTGCCAGATCGCCATGCGTAATGGCTTGATAGAAGTTGGCCGAACGCGCCAGCCACTTGCGTTCGTCGTAGGTGACGAACGCATCCAAAGCCAAGACACGTGGGATCCATGTCGCCAGAAAGAGGACGAGCAATAAAACCGGTGTGCGCAGAGATGGTCTCACGGGCTACTCCGCATTTTCACTACTCCTCGCCCACACGAATATCGGTGACGTGCACTTGTGTCTCGTTGGTTGTGCCATCGGCAGCGACAATGGGCAAACGCTCGAAGTTCTGTTCCAGATAGAGCCCACTGTAGAGCGGATAAAGGCCATCGGGCGCATCCGCATTGACGCGAATATCATATTCATCAGCGACAGTTTCGCCGGGATCCCAACGCCAGGTCTCATTATTTTCGCAACCAGGATAGCCGTCCTGTTGAGCGATCATCTTGCCATCGCCAAAATAGGATTGATTAAAAATTTTGTACGATTCGCTGATCGGGTGTTGCGCTTGCCAGTACAGGGTTAAATGGATATTATCGCCGGGACGCAATGGCTTCTGATAGGCAATGTCGTAGCCTTGCAGCCAGATTTTGTTATCAAAATTCACATGCAACGGATTGCCGATCACGGGATCAAGTGTGGGATAGGTCAACGGAAATTGTGCCCGCGCCAATTGATCAAACGCGCCGCTATAATCATCCAAATGATAAACGGGCAGTCCGGCATTGGGTTCGCGCGCCGGGTCTTCGGTGGAAGCCGCCACCCGCTTATAGATGATCATGCGCTCGGCATTGTTAATTTCCACGATGCCCCACTTGTGAAAGCCCTGGCGCAGATAATGTTCCATCATCAGGCGGTCGCCAAAGGTAAAGGGCTCTAAGTTATCGATCTGGAAAAACCAGGTGGCCGTTCGCCGGCAGCGATCTTCACCGCGGGTGTACCAGGCCGGCACCCAAGCCTCTTTTTCATTTGTATCAAATTGGCCCTGGATCACACCCTGGTTATACAAGGCGCCAATCACCTTCCAGCCATTGGCGAGCGGGAAGCCGAAAAGGGCACGATTGTCGGGCGTGGCATAACTTACCCAATAACCTTTCGGTTTCGCGGTATCCCAGTTATGCAACACCTCCACCTGGTTGTAAACGAAATATTGCCAGGCATAATTGCCAAAGAGCGCCATTAACAGCAGCGCAGTAGCACTGCCCAACCAGCGAGCAGGCCGTTCCCCCATACGCCGTTGCAAGGCAAAAAAGCCCCGCCCCACTACGGAGGCGGCAATCAAAGCC
>JAPLGZ010000894.1 GCA_026389895.1 Chloroflexota bacterium
CGCGTCAACCTAAATGATCACAACACGGTGGCCCGCACCCTGGTTGCGTTTTATGCACTGGTGATGGTGGGTGTGATTGGTTTGGGTTTGGCGCGCAACTTTGGTTGGGCTGTCATCAGCTTGTTGCTGGCGAATCAATTCCGTGGGCTGGCCGGTCCCGTACTTAACACGTGGCTCAACCAGAATATCAGCGCCAAAGTGCGGGCTACGGTGCTTTCCCTGAACAGCCAGAGCAATGCCTTCGGCCAAATGATCGGTGGGCCAGGTGTCGGTGCGATTGGCAAAGCCTATGGCATACGCGCCGCGCTGATCCTGGCAGGTGCGCTGCTCGCGCCCTTGCTCACGCTCTATGCGCGCACGATCAACCGCAATTCGCCGGTGATTGTTGATCCAGTTATCGCGGAATTTGGTCAGGAAGTATAACTTTAATCTCCAACCTGGCGCAGAAGTTAAATTTATTTTCAATGGCTAGATCCCATGCCCTGTTGGGCTGTGTAACCTGTTGTTTGAGGAGAAATGTTGTGAATTCGCGAAGTAAAAAATTCTTGTCCTATTACAAACCCTATTTAGGTCTATTTTTTGCCGACCTGTTCTGTGCGTTGATTGTATCGGCCACGACCCTGGCCCTGCCATTATGCATCAGCTACATCACCAAAAATATATTAACCGGCAACCTCTCCAATGCGCTCAATCAAATCTATTGGATGGGTGCGGTGATGGTGGCCTTGGTGATTATTCATGTTGCCTGTAACACCTTTGTAGATTATCAGGGCCATATGATGGGGGCCCTGATGGAGCGCGATATGCGCGCCGAATTGTTTGAGCACTATCAAAAGCTATCGTTTCGTTTCTATGATGAACAACGAACCGGTCAGTTGATGACGCGCCTCACCAACGATTCCTTTGATTTATCTGAGTTGTATCATCATGGCCCCGAAGATATTGTCATTTCGCTGCTCAACTTTGTGGGCGCCTTTGCAATCATGGTCACCATCAATGCTCGGCTGGCCTTGCTGCTCTTTCTCTTCTTGCCAATCATGGGGATTTACGTCTACTACTTGAATATCCGCTTAAAGCGATCATATCGCAGAAGCAAGGATCGCGTCGGTGATATCAACGCCCAAGTCGAAGATACGCTGGCCGGCATCCGCACCGTCAAGTCATTTACCAACGAGGGCGTGGAAGAGCAGAAATTCACGCATGCCAACAACCGTTTTGTCGAGAGCCGACGCGACGTTTATCAGAGTGAGATGTACTATTACAGCGGGTTGATTGCCTTCACCCAACTGATGACCATTGCCGTGATCATCTTTGGCGGCGTGAGTATTGTCAATGGGGCCTTGGACTTGGCAGATCTACTGGCGTTCCTGCTCTATGTTGGCATCCTGATTGAACCGATCCGGAGATTCGCCAATTTTACCCGATTATACCAAGAGGGGATGAGCGGTTTTGAGCGCTTTATGGAGATTTTAGAAATTGAGCCCGATATCCAAGATAGCGCTGCGGCCGTAGAACTGACGCATGTGCAGGGCAACGTGGCATTTAGAGATGTGAGTTTTAAGTATAAAGAAGGCTATGACTATGTCCTAAAGAACATCTCGCTGACGATAAAAGCTGGAGAATTTGTAGCCTTAGTCGGGGCCTCAGGCGTTGGTAAAACGACCCTCTGCTCTTTAATTCCGCGCTTCTATGAAGTCAGCGACGGGGAAATCCTGATCGATGGATTGGATGTCAAAGATATTCGCTTACGCTCCCTAAGAAAAAACATTGGCATTGTCCAGCAAGATGTCTATTTGTTTGCCGGGACAGTCGCCGATAATATTCGCTATGGCAAACTGGATGCAGGGTTAGAAGAGATTATGGCGGCAGCCAAAAAGGCCAATGCCCATGATTTTATCATGCGGCTGCCCGCTGGGTATGCGACAGACATTGGTCAACGGGGCGTAAAATTATCTGGGGGGCAAAAACAAAGATTGAGTATTGCGCGCGTTTTCTTAAAAGATCCCCCGATCCTCATTTTTGATGAAGCGACCAGTGCGCTGGACAATGAAAGCGAAAAGGCCATTCGCGATTCTTTGGAGAGATTAACCGACAACCGCACCACGCTTGTCATTGCCCATCGTTTGTCCACCGTCAGAAACGCGCAAAGAATTATTGTATTGACGGATAATGGGATTGATGAACAAGGCACACATGAGACGTTGATCGCCTTGGATGGTGCCTATGCCAATCTATACAACATGCAGTTAGAAATCTAGGATCAGGCAACGGATTTTGGGTGCGGACATCCGCTTAATCCGCACCCAAAATCCGTTGCCTCGGGTCGCCATTCATGTTAACAGGAGCCCCCTATCAAGCGATCAATCATAACAACGCTTTAACCTAATTAGTAAACAGCATTAATCAGATAAAGCTAAACTGGCTACTTGCAAGTTTAACAATTTTCATCTAAAATTCAGGCAGCCCATTCTACAATCTATCTCCATGTGTGCTTGAACCCACTTTTCAGCCAGGAGGAATATGAAAGTTCTACTCAGCAAGCTTAGTCTGTTTAGTATTGTTTGCACCCTTTTACTGGCCGCATGTGTCATGCCCAGTGCCAATTCCGGCGCTGCGCCGGCGGCTGGCGCAGCGCAACCAGCCGCGGCGACCAGTGTCATCAACGTCTATACGGATGGTGACACCAATATCAGTGACTGGTTTGCCAATATTGTCAAGCCTGCTTTTGAAAAGAAATACCCGCAATACTCGGTCAACTTTGTCACCGTGCGTGGCGTCGGCGAAGGCACTAAGACGATTGCTGACCGCGCCTTGGCGGCCATGAAGACCAATGCCGATCCACAAGCAGAAGTGCTTGACTTCGATGCCCTCGGGTATCCCGAGATGATCGAAGCCGGACTGTGGCAAAAACTGGATGAGACCAATGTGCCGAACGCCAAAGATGTGGTAAAGGCAGCGCGCACCACCGAATTCAGCATGGCCTACCGCGGTTCGCAAGTATTGATCGCCTACGACAGCAGCAAAGTGCCAGAGAACGAAGTCCCCAAAACCTTCGCCGATCTGATCACCTGGATCAAGGCGCACCCTGGCCAGTTTGCCTATTGCCGCCCAGACAAAGGTGGCAGCGGTGGCAACTTTGTCGACCGCGCGATCTATGAAGTGACAGGCAAGGATCCGACCATTTTTAAGGCTGGCCCAGTAGACCCAGCCTTGGTCAGTAAATTCGACGATGCATGGGCCTTGCTGCGCGACATTCATCCGGCGATTTACGATAACGGCTCCTATCCAGCCGGCAACAACCCATCCTTGCAGTTGCTCGCCAACGGTTCCGTGAGCATGATCTCGGCCTGGTCCGATCAATCCTTGCAAGCCCTGAGCAAAGGTGTGCTGCCAGATACGGTCAAGCTCTATCAGTTTACCGATCTGCCCATGCCGGGCGGCTACGCACCACTTTCGGTGCCAAAAAACGCCAAGAACATGAAAGGCGCGCTCGATTTTGTCAACTTTATGCTCTCCCAAGAGATGCAGATCTCGGTGCTTAAAGACATCGGCGGCTTCCCAGCCGTGGAATGGGCTACATTGCCCAAGGATTTGCAATCACAATTCACCAGCGTGATCACCAACCAAGTACCCACCTGGCCTGGCGGCGCCTGGAGTGCGGCCCGCGACAAGGGCTGGTATGAGAAGGTTGCGACGAATATCGACCCCAATAGCAAATAGCCGGTAAAGTGTACGGAGTAGGTGGTGACTGCGTTGGTTCTTCGCCACTTACTCCGTACCACGCACAACTTACTCCTGACCACTGCACCACGCACCTAATTATGGCCTCTCAATCTATCACGTTTTCAACCATACGCCGTTTGCGTCACGTCACTAGTGCGTTAGTCGGCTATTTATTGGTCACGCCACCGTTGCTGGTGATGATATTTTTGATCTTTTTGCCAGCGCTGCAAGCGGTCGTGCGCACGCTCTTTGTACAAGCGCAGGGCGCCAGTGCAGCCACTTTGTCGCTGGTGAACTATACGGCCTTCTTCGGCAACCCGATCGCGCGCTCTAATTTGTGGTTCACGATCTGGGTAACGCTTGTGACAGTGGCTATTCTATTTGTCATTTGCTTTCCACTGGCCATCTATCTGCGCTTTTCGAGCAGTTGGATTGCCAATGCCGTACAAGTCCTATCCCTCTTTCCACTTTTTGTGCCCGGTATCATTCTAGCCTTTGCCTTAATTCGCTTTATCGGTCCTCACGGCACGGTCGACACGATTTTACAGCTGATTGGCATCACACGCTTTACAACGCCCTATCTCAAACCAGCCGGGATTATCATTGGCTTGGTATGGGAGGGGATTCCTTTTACTGTGCTTGTGCTGACGGCTGGGTTGCGCCAGGTGGATAATGCACTGATCGAGAGTGCACGCGACGTTGGCGCCAGCGAATGGCGCGTCTTTCGGAGCATTTTGTTGCCCCTGGTTCAGCGGCCGGCGATGATTGTCTTCTGTTTGAATGTGATCGGCACTTTTGGCGCTTTTACCCTACCCTATTTGTTGGGCCCAGCCGCCCCGCAAATGATGGGTGTCTATATGCAGCAAACTTACGGCGAATACCAAGACCGCGCGGGCGCGGAGACGCAAGCAGTCATTACATTTTTATTCAGCGCCGTGGTTGGTATTTTATATGTGCGCACGGTGACAAAACAACGCGCCGAGCGGCGGTGAGGCAAGGCACCCTGGGGTTCGCCGATTGATGGTGATTAACGATTTATTTCGGTCATTGGCGGGCGTGCCGCAGCGGTTAAAACCGCCGCCTGCTACGCTAAACCTGCTGAAGCAGGTTGATAGAGCCGTTACCGCTTTATTTTGTTAATTCTCATCAATCGATGGGCCGGCTACACACAACTCATGAGAAATAATTCAATGACGACAAATACCCAGAACCGCATTAGGCGCCGCATTTTTGGACCAGCCGCGCGGCGCGAGACGTTTGGCCTGGTCGCCTTGATCTTGCTGGCGATCGTGATTATTGGGCCGATCAGTACGGTCTTTTTATGGGCCTTTGCCGAGAAGTGGCGTTACCCTTCACTATTGCCCACGCAATGGGGGCTCTCTTATTGGGTAGAGACATTAAGTCGCGCCGACATTGCTGCGGCGCTACCGTTGAGCATCACGTTGTCGGTGATTGTCACGGCGCTGTCTGCATTGATTTGTCTGCCGGCGGCCTATGCATTTGCGCGCATTAAATTTCCCTTGAGCCAACCATTGTTATTATCGTTTCTGGCCACAAATGCCTTTCCACGCTTTGGGTTGTACGTCAGCATCGCCATCGTCTTCTTTCAATTGGGGCTCGTGGGCACCGTGCCCGGCGTGATCTTGATCCAGATCGTCAACACGTTGTTGCTGATGATCTGGATTCCAACTTCTGCCTTTCAAGGGGTTGATCGGGCCTTGGAAGAAGCAGCCCTCGACGTGGGCGCCTCACGGTTACGCGTCTTTGTCCAGATCACCTTGCCGCTGGTGTTA
>JAPLGZ010000862.1 GCA_026389895.1 Chloroflexota bacterium
TGTCTTAACCACGGGCGTTGGCGATCCTGATACCGATGACTTACGCGAGAAACGAATCTTATTTGCCGCGGCGTTAGAGATGCTCTATGTGGCGTTGAATATTCATCGCAAGTTGTTGACAAACCCAGCCTCTAATGGCAATCATGACGCTGACAAATCTAGGCTCGGCAGTATTATTCTGGCTGGTGATTATTGCTTTAGTCGTTCAGCGACTTTGGCGGCCCAAACCAACAACCCAGAAGTTGTCATGATCTTTGCTAATGCGCTCAAAACAGTCAACGAAGGTCATCTCCGCCAACATTTTGCCCAAGCCTGGACAGATTTCGACGAAAATCAGATTCTATTCGAGGCCGGCGCACGGGCTGCCGCCACATTAGTCACCCCAAACGAGGCGATCATTACCCAAGTGGCAAACTTTGGCTATGAAATTGCCACTCAAATTCGGACAATACTACCCGCTGCTACACCTGCGACGCTCAACTTGCCCTTGGTGGCCCCACTTCCGCCAGCGCGCCAACTGGCCCTACAGCGCTGGCTTCTACAACATTATCCAGTGGCCTAAACAGACCGCCAATAAACCAGCCATCATTTGTCCTCTAATACCTAATCAACGAATAAACAATCTGCAAGCAGCGTTGTAGGGCAATATCCATTCCTACTCTGCGCATGAGCATTGGGCCGTTCCTAGCCGAGTGGTCCAGGGCAGATTCACCCTCATGATGACCGCGATATCAGCCAAATGGCCGATGTAATTGTCGCTACTTTCCGCTATGATACTTTGCAAAAGGTAACGCATAGTCAGGGCTTTCTCTCTATCAAGCTGATCCACAAAGAAGAGAGCGCCGCGCTTATCCACTAGCTCATCAGGCCCGCGCTTCCTATATCTCAAACTAGCCCTCGTGTTTATATCTTGGCAGAGAAACTATTCCCTAATAAAAAACGTATTTACTAACGAAACGCCAATACTTTTCCAATGTATTTCAAATATTTAATTGGTACAATAAATTACTAACTTTAAATAATGCTCTTTTAACAAATAGCCAGCCATTTTACCCTGTTATTCTGTACGTTTTCGTAAAGGGCAATAAAAAAGGATACAAATTCATATCTAAATCTAATTTAAGGGACTAGATAAATTTGCAAAGGTATGGTAAAATTATAATCAATGTTTTGTCTAGATAATTCATCTAAATTACCTAGATCCAAAATGTAAAATTTAGCGTCTATATGGATATTAAGTTATCTGTAGATTTATTAGCCAGCGACTCTATCTTATCTGATTTTTATAGGCAGTCCGGTATTCAATTGCCGAGTTGAGATAAATCATCGCCCAGAAAGGACTGGTCTTTCATGAAACTAAATATGCACGATATACCGACAAACCATGCTCATCCCTTTAAGTTATCTGCTGTTGCGACCACGCCTACCCTGGGATATAGCAATCTAGCCCAAACTTTAATCTCATTGCGTGAAGAAGATCCTGCTTTTAATAAAGTTATTCATGTGCAACAACTAGAGCGGGGTAATTTAGTAGCAACACCTGATGACCTAAGCCACAAGATGTATGTGTTGATGAGTGGGAAAGTCAATATGATTTGCACGAACAATGAGGGGCGTCGGTTAGTGATTGCCACCCTCGAACCTGGGGCAATTTTTGGCGAAGGTGCGCTTGACCACCCTGGTGACCCTAATGTGTTTGTTGAGGCCGCGGAATCCGTTGCGGTGTGGGTGATTCCGGCCAGCGAAGCCCGCAACTTGACGATCCAATATCCAATTCTCGGCTGGGGCCTATTGCAGACCTATGGCGAGCGCCTATTTCAAGTAGAAAACAGCTTAGAAAATGTTGCTTACAAAAAGTTGCCAGAACGGTTGGCCACGTTGTTGCTCGAATTGGCCGAGGAAGAGACCGGCACGATCAAAGGGGTCAGTCATCAAGCTTTGGCGGACCATTTAGGCACTTATCGTGAAACTGTGAGTGCGATTTTGCGTGATTTTAAACGCCAAGGCCTCGTTGAACTTGGTTATCGCCGCATTCATTTGATTGATGTTGAAGGTCTAAAAGATATTGGTGGCATTTGGGAATGGTGATGTAAATCGTTGGGCGATGAATAGTGCAGCGGTGAAATGCTAGCCGTTAGGCGCATCGCCCCCAGTTCCGCAGTTCATTAGACATTGTGCAGTACTATATCTTTACTAGGCATAGCGCTACAAATATTTGTAGCGCTATGCCTAGTAAAGATATAGTACAAGTTCTATCTAGAAAATTGCTAGTTGACGAACTAACAATTGTTTGTTATAGTTATTGCAAAAGTGAAGTCCTCAAGATATAATCTGTTAGCCTCAGTTTTGTTACGCTGGTCTGACCTTACTATCCGCAGGTTACTTACGTTTTATTTTTTACCCCGGCAATCCTTGTACACAATTCAGCTATTTGACAATTGATTACATGGCCATCTTTTGGTTGCAACTCCAATAAACTTTAATTACATATCAGCGCTTCGATTATTTGTGATTTACATGACCATTACTGAGTAATGGCTCTAATTCACATGAATCAATTTAATTGACCTTATATAAATCACGACCCATAGACAGGTGTGGCAAAGTAAGAAACACGCATTACAACAAACTGACTCACTAAAAAGAGACCTTTTTAACACAAGCTACAACGTAGCCTGCATCGGCCTAGTGCAGAGCCAGAAAAGCATTAAAACGGCTAGAAGCGTATAAAGTGGACCTTGAGCAGTCGCGTTCAAAATAAACATCACCTGATGCCCATACTCCCCCACTTCTATACAAGGCCACATTTTCAAGCCAGTGATAAATTTCATCATAACATCGGTTTGAACTGATCTTAAAACTTTTTACCCTGTTCGTGTGCGCTCATTGATGGAGGGCACACTTAAAAATTAAAACAATTGACTCAGAAAAGAAGTACATTGCTGAAGCAGCAGATTTTCGAAACAAAATTACTGAAGGATTAAATCAAATGACCAATTTACAGCTAGCGACAATGACGATTTCTCAGCTAGACGCGCTTAACCTTGATGAATTACGTGAACTAGCGCGCGCATCCGGCATCACAGGTTACACGCGCTTAAAAAAGTTTGATTTAGTCATGCGTCTGTTGCGAGCCAATGCCGAACAACAAGGCTTTATCTTTGGCGGCGGGATCCTCGAAATTGTGCAAGACGGCATCGGTTTTCTGCGTAGCGATCATTTTTTGCCAGGCGCAGAAGACGTTTATGTCAGCCAAAGCCAGATTCGGCGCTTTGGCTTGCGCACCGGTGATTTTGTCGTTGGCCAAGTACGGCCCCCCAAAGATACAGAAAAATATCATGGCCTTCTTAAAGTCGAAGCCGTTAACGGCTGGGATCCAGAAGAAGCAAAAAAACGCGCCACCTTTGAAAAATTAACGCCGATTTTCCCGAATGATCAACTGATTCTAGAAACCCGTGCTAATATTATTTCGACCCGCATGATCGATTTGCTAGCGCCGATTGGTCGTGGTCAGCGTGGTCTGATCGTCAGCCCGCCCAAGGCCGGTAAGACGACCGTGCTCAAGCGAATTGCAAACGGCATTTCAACCAACCACAAAGATGTCCATCTGATGGTCGTATTGATCGGCGAGCGTCCTGAAGAAGTCACCGACATGGATCGCTCGGTTGATGCCGAAGTCGTAAGCAGCACATTTGATGAACCTGTACAAAATCATGTGCGCGTGGCCGAAATGGCGCTAGAACGCGCCAAGCGCCTGGTTGAAAGCTCAAAAGATGTCGTCATCCTTCTGGACAGCGTCACTCGGCTCACCCGTGCTTATAACCTAACCGTGCCACCATCTGGGCGTACACTGTCCGGTGGTATGGACCCGGCTGCGCTTTATCCGCCCAAACATTTCTTTGGCGCCGCCCGCAACGTAGAAGAAGGTGGTAGCTTAACCATCATCGCCACTTGTTTGGTCGACACTGGTAGCCGTATGGATGACGTTATTTATGAAGAGTTTAAAGGCACGGGCAATATGGAACTTGTGCTCAGTCGCAAACTTGCCGAACGCCGCATCTTCCCGGCCTTCGACATTGAACGAAGCGGCACCCGCGCCGAGGAGAAATTGTTGGACGCCGAAACATTGGCCAAGGTCTATACGCTACGCCGTATGATTGACGCCATGGGTGGTGGCCATGAAGCGATTCTACCGATTATTGAGCGCCTGAGTCGTACGCGTGATAATCGGGAATTCCTTGAAACATTGACGAAAAAATAACGTCGATCTCTGGTAAAGAATTGATCGTTAGTGCAAACGGGTAGCCACGATATATCGTAGCTACCCGTTTATTTTGCCTAGATAACGGCCATCACCTTCTATACGTTCGACCTACGAACAACCGACGAATATAAATTGAATGCAAAATTCATGAGCTTTGGAGAGCCAAAGTTGCCTTAACGGCTTTGACAAGCGCAGGCTTCATGCTATAATCCGCGACGATAATGAACAATTCAATGAAAGACCCACCCACGAAATTAAATGGACTATAGAATTAAACCACTATAGCATGGTGATGAACCCCACTAGTCATTGAGGCATTCCGTCGTAACACCTATACTTTCGTCTTTCGAAAGCATGAAAATGGAGATATTATATGGGATCAGATGCTAACGCAGCATTTGAATATAAATTTTCTTCGCGTGCAAGTAATGAAGCCCGACCAAACACCCGAGAAAATCCACTCTTTCCGAAAAGCCAAGCCAGAGCTGAAGCCACAGACCATCGCCCGATATTATCTGAGAATCTAGCCGATGGCTCATCAGCAACTACGGTTTTTCAATCTCCGTTTCTAACCTTACCAACAGCTGATCAGGGTACGCTTCCTACTACACAAGATTCAGTATTTAGCCTTTTCCAAAAATTACAAAGCAATATTCAACATTCTTTGGCCGATCAAGTTACGCCATTGCGGCTGGCTGGCCACCTTTCCGTTTTAGCAGTAGCCGCGGTGATCTTGATTATGAGCCAAGTCAAGATGCCCGCATTAAACATTCCGATGAGTGCATTTAAAGGGGCTCAGGAAATTAGTGGTGTTGGGCAACGCACCGGCACCAAAGTTGGTGTAGCGAATACTTCAGAAGAAAATGCCTCGCTCCAGCGTTCTGTCATTGCGAACACGGTCACATCGGATCGTGCTGCCCCCCAGGCTGTGAGCGGCCCCCGCCAAGATATTCAACTTTATACGGTTCACTCCGGAGACACGGTGCTGGCGATTGCGGCTAAATATGGTCTCAATCCTGAAACCATTTTATGGGCCAATAACGCGATTGAACAAGACCCTGATAAACTAAGCATTGGTGATCAATTAAATATTTTGCCGATCAACGGTGTTTTGCACATCGTGAAACCAGGCGACACACTCTCCTCCTTGGCCGATAAATATAAGGTCTCACTCAGTGATATAACAGGATATAAGGCCAACAATCTGGCTGACAGCGCTTCTGCCCTTACCGTATGGAGCCAGCTTGTCATTCCAGGAGGCACTAAAGTATTCGTGCAACCGCAATATGCCAATGTGGCAACGACCAGTGATACACCAGACAACGCCACCAAAGGGGCAGGTTCCTTCTCGTGGCCCACAAGCGGCGAGATTAGCCAAAAATATTGGAGTGGCCATCCTGCGGTTGATATTTCGTCGTGGACAGGCAATCCAGTCAAAGCCGCCGATAGTGGCTATGTAGCCCTCGCTAGCAGTGGTGGTTCGTGGAATACAGGCTATGGCAATTACATCATCATTGACCATGGCAATGGATTTACGACCCTCTATGCGCACCTAAGCAGCGTTTTTGTCAAACCTGGCGAAAATGTCGCACGCGGTGAACAAATTGGGCTGGTCGGCAACACAGGCCATAGCACTGGCCCCCATCTTCACTTCGAAATTCGTTATCAGGGTGTGCAACGCAACCCCTCAACCTACCTACCTTGATCAGATAAAGCATCGAAAAGGCCCGGCTATGTAGCCGGGCCTTTTTATTACTCATTTAATGGGCGAAGCAGAAAGCTTAGCAATGAGATTGACCAAACAATATGATAGCCTATTCCTGAATGCCGCCTTCCGTCAATTGGCGAGGATCTAACAGGCGATCTAATTCTTCTGCGGTTAAGTTTGTCTTCTCTAAAGCCACATCTTTGAGCAAACGGCCCTCTGCATAGGCTTGCTTGGCAATTTTGGCGCCGGTCTCGTACCCGATCACTGGGTTAAGCGCCGTCACGATAATGGGGTTACGCCCCACCAAGCTAGCAATGCGTTCTTCGTTAACAGTAAAGCCCGCAATCGCCATGTCGGCCAAGACGCGACTAGCATTCGCCAATAGAGCGATGCTCTGTAGCAAATTGTAGGCGATGATAGGTAACATCACATTCAATTGAAAATTGCCCGCCTGCCCACCAATCGTGATCGTCACATCATTGCCGATGACCTGGGCACAGACCATTGTAACGGCTTCTGGAATCACGGGGTTGATCTTGCCAGGCATAATGCTGCTGCCCGGTTGAAGCGCTGGCAGCACAATCTCACCGAGGCCAGCGATGGGACCACTATTCATCCAGCGCAGATCGTTAGAGATTTTCATCAAACTAACGGCAATTGTTTTGAGCTGGCCACTTGTCTCCACAGCCGCGTCTTGCGCACTCATACTTTCAAAATAATTATGGCTCGTGATCAAAGGCAACTGGGTCATTTCGGCTAACTTGGCCGCAATCCGAGTACCAAACTCGGGATGCGCATTGATGCCAGTGCCCACAGCCGTACCACCCTGCGCTAATTCAGCCAGACGTGGCAGCACAGCCTCCACACGTTTAATACCGTGGCCAATCTGCGCGGCCCAGCCACCTACCTCTTGGCCTAAACGCACCGGCATGGCATCCATCAGATGAGTGCGGCCCGTCGTCACCACCTGATCGACCTGGGCGGCTTTATCCACCAAGGTTTGATGCAAATGGCTCAGAGCAGGGAGCAAATCCTCGGCAATCGCCACATAGGCACTGAGATGGATCGCGGTTGGGATCACATCATTACTACTCTGGCTCATGTTAATATGGTCATTGGGATGAACCTTCTGACCGAGCAGCTTCGTAGCCAGATTAGCCAGCACCTCATTGGCGTTCATATTAGTGCTGGTGCCCGAACCCGTTTGAAAAATGTCGAGTGGAAAATGGGCGTCATATTGGCCATCGGCAACGGCCTGAGCAACTTTTTCGATAGCTCCGGCCATATCGGCGGGCATCAACCCTAGATCCTGGTTAACGGCGGCGGCGGCGCCCTTGATCATACTTAAAGCGCGAATAAATGCCCGTGGAAAGCGTAGATCACTAATCGGAAAGTTATCCACAGCCCGCTGCGTTTGGGCGCTGTAAAGGGCATCAGCAGGCACTTTTACTTCACCCAAGCTATCACGCTCGACACGATAGGATTGCTCTGACATGGTACATTGGCTCCTTATGCAGATTCGCTTATCCCAAACATGGGGAATGGCGTACAATTTTTAGGGCCAGTTTGGCCACGCCACACGTTTCATAGATAGGCTATTGAATTTTGTCATCACACAAATTTTATTTGGATTTTGGTAGGACGCATCAACAGATGCGGTAGACAATGAAAGATTTTTAGACTGGCCCCCAATTAATGTTACACTAGGATTGGAATTATAACTTGACGCATAGATTATAATATGAGTAATAACAATCGCAAGTATAGCATTGTTCTAAAGTGAATGTATATTATTCCAGGTCAATGGTAGGGCGCAACCGGGGTCTCAAGCTAACTTGACAGCCGGCTTGGTGCTTGTCGACAATTTTATTCACTAAATTTCACTTAAATTACATCGTGGAAGGGAACGATGACCGAACGCATTTTGGTAGTCGAAGATGATCGCCGCATTCGCGATTTATTACGCCGCGGCTTGATTTTTGAAGGATATACGGTGGACGCGGCAGAAGATGGAGAAAGTGCTTTACGTAATGCCCGTGATAAGTTGCCAGACGCCGTGATCTTAGATTTAATGCTGCCTGGATTGGATGGGTTGGAAGTTTGCAAACGACTGCGCAGCGCGTCCAACGTGCCCATCTTAATTCTTACAGCGCGCGACACCGTGCCCGATCGAGTGACAGGGCTAGATGCCGGCGCGGATGATTATATGGTCAAACCATTTGCCTTTGACGAATTACTAGCGCGTCTGCGAGCGCTCTTCCGGCGGCATAAAATGGAAGCAGCCCCCGATATGTATCAGTACAAAGATCTGACGCTTAGCCCACGCACCCGGCAAGTTTTTCGCGGGCGCGATGAGATTCAGTTGACAGCTAAGGAATTTGACCTGTTAGAATTGTTTATGCGCCACCCTAATCAGGTATTGACCCGCGAACAGATTTATGAACATGTCTGGGAGTATGATTTTGGCGGGGAAAGCAATATTATCGAGGTTTATGTGCGGTATCTGCGGGCCAAGTTGGAAACCCAGGAGCATTCTCGGTTGATCCAGACGGTGCGGGGTGTTGGGTATACATTGCGCGAAAGCTAGTATATTCAAATTTTCATGCATCGCTCATCTCGCGTTTAGCTGCCTGATCTAGACTGCTATTATGAATAGCCCGTACGAGCAGCAGCAAAACGCAGTCAATCAGTGGCAGCTTGTAGAGACCGTTACACCTGCTTCCACGTTGCTGAAGCAGGGCAAAGGTCCGCTTGGCCCTCTATCCATTATGACCATTCGTCTTCGTTTAACGCTTTGGTATACAGCCTTGCTGGGCGCTACGTTGATCCTGTTCAGCGTGTTGGTTTATTCATTCATTGCTGCGAATCTTTGGGTGCGCGTCCAGGATGATGCGGCTCGGCAAGCGCTGATTGTCTCCAAAACTGTCACATCCCAATTGCAGCGGGATGTTTTTGTGTTGCCTTTAAATCCCTTCAGCGCGCAGATTGGCGAATTGGACTTTTATGCCAGTGGCATCGGGGTGCAGATGATAGCCCTGAATGGCGAAATTGTCGACCAAAGTCAAAATTTAAAACGGACAAGTATGTCTGTCCCGAATTATCAAGCGTCGCTCGCAAACATTCGCCAAGGTCAAAATCATCGATATTACACCACTTTTCTCAATGCCCCTGTCTTAGTCTACAGTGCCCCGATCTGGAAGTTTGATAAAATTGTTGGCGCTGTGCAGATTGTGCAACCCGTGGCACCGGTCGAGAATACCCTTAGCGAGATTGCACGTTATCTAATTTTGGGCACCGCATTAAGCTTACTCCTAGCGGCATTGGTCGGCGCCTATTTGGCACGCCGCGCACTAGCGCCCATCGGAACCATCACCCAAACAGCCAGCAACATCAGCCGCACCAAAGATTTGGGTCAGCGCCTGACCATCCCGAATGATGCAAGCGAAGTCGGGCAATTGGCGGCAACCTTTAATAATATGCTTGATCGGATTCAAACGTTGTTTAAGACACAAGAACGTTTGATTGCCGATGTCAGCCACGAGTTGCGTACGCCGCTCACCACCGTGCAGGGTAACATTCAACTGTTACGGCGAATGGCCGTCACCGTGCCGGCCACGGCGGGCCAACCAGCGCTAGGTGACGACATGTTGCAGGAGGTTCTGAGCGAAGTAGAGAGCGAGGCCACGCGCATGAGTAAGATGATCAGCGATCTCTTACTGCTGGCCCAGGCCGACAGTGGGGCCCTTCGCTTGCAAATGGGCACGGTTGAGATGGATACACTCCTCTTAGAGGTTTATCGCCAGGCGAAGCGAGTGGCGGAATTGCGCAAAAATGCTGAGCCGTTGGAGATTCGCCTGGGCAGCGAGGATCAGGCCATTGTCTGGGGCGATCGCGAGCGACTCCGCCAGTTGTTGCTCAACCTGGCAGATAATGCGATCAAATATACGCCGACTGGCGTGATCACGTTAAGCCTGGAGAATACCGAGGGTTGGGTCAAGGTCTCGATCAGCGATACTGGCATCGGGATTCATCCAGACAACCAGAAGGATATTTTTAATCGCTTCTATCGGACAGATAAAGCGCGCAGCCGCGAGTTAGGGGGCAGCGGGCTGGGCTTGAGCATTGTCCAATGGATTGCGCAGGCGCACCAAGCGTATGTTACAGTAGAAAGTAAACCACAAGAAGGCAGTACCTTTACCCTTTGGTTGCCGGCGTTTAGCCAGGAATTAGAATCCGCGAACAAAGTAGCTAAACCCAAATTGAATGGTGTTTCTCCGTCTATTCCCCAGCTATGATCGTATGCTAGGCAGATAGCATCATCTACTCGGCTAAAACCTCTTTGCTACCTCGATGATTAAATTCCTAAGCTAGTGTGCGACCGAATTTCCTTGTCACCAATCGGCAATCCCAGAGTCTAGCGAAATTGTAAGTTTTATGCAAGCAAAAAGTATTCAATATTAATAGAAAACCAATCAGAAACGAATACAATCATCAATGGGATACCATTTGTCGATCCCTCTAGTCAAGCAGGCTAATTCTATAAAATTAATGATGAAATATTTTTCCATGTACAAATTTAGATTTCTACTCATTTTCCTTGTTGGGCTAGTTTGTTTATTAGCGGCGAGTCTTTTCGTATTTGCGACTAGGCAAGGTTCTCCAAAGCATTTACCCAAGCCAGACGTGGCAGCGGCCACAAAAACAGATTTCTATGTCGATATGATCGATGACTCGAAGGGGTTAGGGTATCCTGACAGTCGAAAGATTGTCCGCGATAGCCAGGGGAATCTCTACATTGCCTATCGCAAAACATTTCCGGCCAGCAAAGGGACATTTAGAATTTTTATGGCCAAGTCGGCGGACAACGGTCAATCTTGGCAGGTGCTCAATCACGACCAGCCCATTGAGACAGTGGGCAATTATACGCAAAGGGTGCCTTCACTGGCGATCGATCACAACGATACATTGCACGTGGTCTGGTATGGCCTTGACGAATCCACCATTGGCGAGAATGAGCGAGAGATCAAATATACCAATTCGATGGATGGCGGCATTACCTGGACTACCTGGCGGAATATCGCGCCAGTGCCGGGTTATCAGGATAGCCAGCTCTGGCAGGAACACCCCGTAATCTATGTAGACGTCAATAATGTGATTTATGTGGTGTGGCAAGGGGAGGATACAGCCGAGACACAAATTAAATTGACAAAATCGACGGATGGGGGCAAGAATTGGTCTAAATGGCAGACGATTAATGGCTCTGCAACAGAGGGTTTCAGCCGCCACGTCCTTGTAACAAGTAATGATGGCGCCATACTCTACCTGCTGGCCTACAGACACTCACCAGATCAAGCCCAGATTGTCTGGAGCAGTTCGCGGGATGGGGGCAAAACCTGGACAGCTTGGACCCCGATTGCGCCTGATCGCCAAGATCAACGCCATCTTTCAGCCGCCATTGATAGCCAGAACCGCTTGTATGTAGTCTGGCGCCAGCTACCGGATGATTCATCCAAGACAACAAAAGTTCAGGTGCACTATGCACACTTTGATGGCAACCGATGGACCGCACCCGAAATCCCGGCGCTACAACCCGACCAAAATCAATTTTTCCCGAGCATCACGCTAGACACAAAAAATAATCCCTGGATCGTCTGGACCGCGACATCAGCAAATTCGGATTACCCCACGGAAGATCCTACGACGGGCTTTATTTACTATACGACCCAAAGCAATGGACGTTGGCAGGCGCCGACGAAGCTCACAGCCAATACCGGGACCTATGCGTCGCTGATTCGGCAGGTTTCATCCGTAAATACAGAGATCGATGTCGTTTGGCTGGAAAACCAGAGTAAATCAGAAGGATTGATCTGTTACTATTCGCTTGACCGCGCACTCAACACGAGCTTAGCTGGTCGCCGCGGCGACTGCGAAATTGCTAGCGCCACACCGTCAACACCGGCCAGTGGTACACCGACCAACACGCCGAACCCCACCAAAACCGCAAGGCCCACGAAGCCGCCACCGCCGACCAAGACACCAAAGCCGACAAAAACGCCAGCACCCACCAAGACGCCAAAGGGGGATTAAGCGGTCCATTAAAAGGGCCCGCGGACAGCGCAGGAAGGGACACCCAAAGAATTAGTGCCTTTCGGCTGAGCGTTCGCGCCCAATGGCGGGTGCCCCCTGGGCGCGGCTCACGCCGAAGTCTCACGTCGAAGCCTAAGCGCACTTTCTGCAACTGGATTAGCAAGGGAGCTATGTGATGCACTCGCCTATGGATTGCTCACCGGTGATTGAGCATGCTC
>JAPLGZ010000233.1 GCA_026389895.1 Chloroflexota bacterium
CCTGTTGATGTGGGTAGGGGGTGCAATTTTCGTGATCGGTCTAGGGCTTGCGATCGCCGGGCGGCTACCGTGGTTTGGGCATCTACCAGGGGACGTTTCGATCGAGCGCCAAAATTTCCGGCTTTATGCGCCTTTTGGGACGATGATTATCTTGAGCATCCTATTAACCATCGTTCTTAATGTTATCAGCCGTTTATTACGTTAAGATGGCTTCACTGGCACAACAACAGGTCGTTTAGGCAGAAGGCTGCCTCTATACAGGCGAAAATGATGAGATTGGCAGTGTTCCGATAGAGGCAGCAGAGTGCTCAATTTCGGCCATTTTTATCGGATGCTCATAGCCCATCTTTTATCCTGCGCCCCAGAGTCGGAAAGCATTTGGTTATCTAGCACAGCAAACTGTCCCAGGGAATTTCCTGCTCGTTTGATAGTTTTATCACGATGGCTAGACGCGGCACAGGCCGCATATCCAACGGCCGTTGCAAGCAGAGTCAAACCCATGTAGATTATTAGAATAAGGATTCCTAAGCTCATAAAATTTCCTCGGCTTTCTTGGCAGAATCGATAAAACAGCAATTCAATCTCATTATCACTATATTTGTTATACATTACATACATTTATACGTTACATACATTATAAAGGTAACGGTGTGTCAACCTTGTTGAAAATTATAATAGAACAACATGAAATTGGCATGAAGGGTCAACAATTGTCTAGGGATGAAATGGGCGTTTGTTCGTTCATGGCCAGATAAACAGCCCTGTATCTTCATAGCTCAGGATATTTCGTAGGGTCGCTTGACACATGCTATAATTCTCGACAGACGCGGGCGTGCCCGCGTCTGTCGTTTGTAAACTGCTATCGCAAGTTAGGATAGCAGAATCGGCAAAACAAACTTTGTTAATTAAATCTTCGCGAATAAGTAAGCGATTTTTATATGGGTAGTTCTTAAGTAAAAATAATCGAGGAGCCATCCCCTTGTTTAGACGACTTTTTGGCAAACAAGACGAAAAAACCGAAGACGAAGTCAAGTTAGAACAGAGTCTTCAGAAAACACGCTCTGGCATTTTGGGCCGCATCAGCACAATTTTCCAAGAAAACGAAATTACCGACGAACTCTGGGACGAACTAGAAGAGACGTTGATTGCTGGCGATGTTGGCATGAGCGTCACCATGGAACTGGTCGAAAAGACGCGCCGCCGCGTGGAGCAAGAGAATATCAAAGCCACGCATGATGCTTATGTTATCTTAAAACAAGAGATGGTCAAGTTGTTGGCATCAGACGAGCCACTTCACATTGACGAGCCACGGATTTTAACAGTGGTGTTGGTGGTTGGGGTCAACGGTTCGGGCAAGACAACCAACATTGGCAAGATGGCGCACTGGTATAAAAATCGTGGCCGCAAAGTTGTATTAGGCGCGGCAGACACTTTTCGAGCCGCGGCGATTGATCAATTAAAAGTTTGGGGCGAACGCGCCGGCGTCGATGTGATCGCCCACGAACCGGGCGCCGACCCAGGCGCAGTGATCTATGATGCCATTCGGGCCAGTCAGGAGAGTCGCAAGGCCGATCTCCTGCTGGTTGACACGGCTGGCCGGCTCCAAACCAAGTTTAATTTGATGAAAGAGTTGGAAAAAATCAAGGCCGTTGCCAGCAAACAGGTGCATCGTGCGCCCCATGAGGTATTATTGGTGCTGGATGGCTCGACTGGCCAGAATGCGATTTCACAAGTAAAAAGTTTCCGTGAAAGCGCCGGTGTCACGGGCATTATTCTCACCAAATTGGATGGTACGGCCAAAGGCGGTGCGATTCTAAGCATCAAGCGCGAGCTCGGCGTGCCGGTCCGCTTTGTTGGCACAGGTGAGAAGATCGACGACTTTGCGCTGTTCGACCCAGTTGCATTTGTAGAAGGACTATTAGCAGAATAAGGTGATAGACGATTGACGATTTTTGATTGACGAAGTAGTTTCGTCGCCATTGATGATTCTGTTTTCGTCGATCCATTGTCGAAAGCAGAAGTACGATGACCGTCGAGTCAACCTCGTAAATCGTCAATCGCGCTCTACCGAGCGACCTAATCGTAAATCATATTGATAGGAGTCACATATGAACGAACTTGAAACCCGTCTTAACCGACTTGTCGAACGCATTGATGCCATACGGGGGCGTCTTTGACATTGCGAATAAAGCAGAACGCGTGCGCGCGATCGAAGCAGAAACAGGCGATGCAACTTTTTGGAATGACCAACAACTAGCCCAGAAGAAGATGCAAGAAGCCAGCACTTTGCGCAACACAGTCGAATTGTGGGACGGCTTGCATCGTCGATCGCATGACGCGCTTGAATTATATGCGCTTGCCGTAGATGATCCTTCGCTGCTCACCGAATTAGAGCAGGAAGCATCGGCACTCGAAGAAGCCTTAGAAGCACAAGAATTCGCCTTGGCGCTTGGTGGCCCCCATGATGCCGGCTCGGCAATCTTTAGCATTCACGCGGGCGCGGGTGGCACCGAATCGCAAGATTGGACGCAAATGCTGATGCGGATGTACTTGCGTTGGGCGGAGCGGCACAATTTCAAAACGACGATTACTGACATGACCGAAGGCGAAGAGGCGGGGATCAAAAGCGTCACAGTCGAGGTGGATGGCGAATATGCCTATGGTTACCTTAAATCCGAACGTGGCACGCATCGGCTGGTGCGTTTAAGCCCGTTCGATTCTAACAATCGCCGCCATACAAGCTTTGCCAAAGTTGAGGTAATGCCGGTCTTAGATGAAGATATTGAAGTCGAAATTAACCCCAATGATATTCAAGTTGAGGTCTTTCTAAGCAGTGGCGCTGGCGGCCAAAATGTGCAAAAGAATATGACGGCCGTGCGTGTGCGCCATTTACCAACAGGCATTATCTGTACTAGCCAGAACGAACGCAGCCAAACCCAAAATCGCGAGTTCGCCATGAAGGTGCTGCGCGGCAAATTATATGAAATCGAACAAGAGAAGTTGGCGGAAGAGAAGGCACGCCTCAGAGGTGGCAATGTGGATGCCAATTTTGGCAGCCAGATTCGCAACTACGTCCTGCATCCTTATCAACTAGTCAAAGATTTGCGCTCGGATGTCGAAACCGGCAACACAACGGCCGTGCTTGATGGCGAAATTGACATGTTCATTCAGGCATGGCTCAAGTTGCAGGTGGGCGAATTGACGTAATAGCTTGCGATGATAATGCCGCATAGCCCATAAGCCACTATTTTAATTTTACAAAAAAGACCAGACAGTTTGTCTGGTCTTTTTTGTTCCGTATATAAAATTAACTGGTTAATAGCTCCATAGTACTATTTCACTTGGACTGCTCACCCGCTAAAATCTAACTTCACAAACAACCTACCGAGCCCTCACTACACAGAGATTCGAGCAGCAAGGCATGAAGAGTTCCACTCAATGGCGCACATCGACAGCAACCCTGGCCAACTCCCTGTTCGCTGGTGTGTTGATTCTCATGGGTTGCGCTATCTACATTTTGACGCAGGGGAATTCAACGCGTGCAGCCATGCCCCTGTCTATTTCACAGACCCCAACATCACAACCAACGCCACCTGTGGCTCTAAAAGCAACAACCGGATCGCAACTGATACGGACACAGCCAAGCTCTATTACGCCACAGGCAGCGCGGCGCGGCGCGAACCAACAAACATCGACTCCTGACGACACTCCTGATGCCACAATCGTGGAGATCAACGACATAGCTTTGTCTAAACGCACGCTCCAAATTGTACTGGATGCAGATCAGGCGATGGCACTATTGCTCAATATGACCATCGCTGTAGATCATACAGCCGCGCTGGAGCGCTTGATTAATGGTGAGTTAGTTCGGCAAGCCGCTCAGCCAACGGGGTTTAGGTTAGCAGAGGCCACAATCCAACAAAGTCTGCAAGCGTTCTTGATGGCCAATCAAAAAGATGATGCCGATTTGGAACGAGCATTGCTCGGTGCAAGTGTGACACGGGCAGACTTTATTGATTATTTTAGTCGTTTATTGCTGATTGATCGTTTTGTACGCAAAGAGGCGACGCAACGGAAAATAACAGATGCCGCATATTTACAGCAATTACAACAGGCCGCGCACATCAGTTTTGGCCCAGCCGCGGCCTCTAGTCTAGACGGAAGAGTGGACATACCACGAAACCCTAATCCGGCAATCGCAACCGGCACATCGACCGTGGCCGCAAGCGACGTCGTTCCCTTTGCTTTACCCCTTTTAAACGATACGCTCAATCAAACACTCACGTTAAACAGTCTGCTTGGTCATCCGACGGTATTAAGTTTCTGGACAACTTGGTGTCCCTATTGTAAAAAACAGCTACCACTCCTCGTGGCGGCACAGGCCCAATATGCGCAACAAGGGATCCAGTTTGTTGGCATTGCGGTAAAAGATTCCCCAGCCAGTGTTCAAACTTATATCGCGGAGAATCAGATCCGCTATCCCATTCCGCTCGACGCAGACGGTCGCGTTGCGAACACTTACAACGTGCACGGTTTCCCCACAACACTTTTTCTCGATGCGCAGGGGCATGTGGTCGCCCGTCAGATCGGCGCACTATCGGCTGAAAAGCTAAGAGAAGAGATCCAACAGTTATTAAAAAATTAAAAACAACCTCAAGCTGACGATCAAGAAATGCTTGGCCCAGTGCATACATGCTAGATTTGATATTTTTAATCTCTCCAAGCTATGCACATCGGACACGTTCAAGCCGCTCCCCCCAAAATCCTCTCTCCTTTTCCTTACGTTAAATCACGCTCATTAATTAGTAATTTTACAGATGCGTTAGTACTCATTGTCTGATATGCTCTAAATGCGCTCGATCAGCGCATTTGCGTATATGCGGACGACGATTAGCAACGATCTGATGCCTTCTCACATCGCTACACCCCATCTAGATCCTTTGGCAGATAGTTCGTTATCCTTGTGTTTCTCTTATAAGCAGGTTAGTCCATCGCTAAGTTGCTTATAGAACTCACAATAAATTCTTCCTTGCACAAAAACAGTTCAATACAGGCTGAACTTTGTTCTGCTTGCAGATAGCAATTGCCTATAAACGGCGGGGTCAATATGATATTTACAACAGCAAAATTTAATTTGGGCTTCACTCATAGGCAAATTCGCGACGTTTCCCATCTAATCATGATAATGGCGCTCATCCTTGGTGTAATCTCCCCGATCACCGATCAGACAACAGGCGACATTTCATCCTATGCGCCTGCCAGATTGCAGCTCAATACCTTGTCTGTGGCCCCAACACAGGCAGAACCAATAGAACAAGCACCCTATCGGCCTGGAATGGCCCCTAAACAAATCAAGCCTGGCCAGCAACTGATACCATCAATTCAGCAAGCGGCAACCACGGCTAACCCAGCCATTCCATCCAATAAACCCATTCTGCCTGCTTCAATAACGCATGCGCCAGACGCTGCGCCGAGCCGTTGGAAAACTCTTACAACTGACTCATTCTTGGCGCCAACTCTAGTCACAGCCAATACCCAGATAAAATCTGCGCCGGAAGCCCAGCTCAACACATTTCCAACCTTACAAGATGCGCTGGCTGGCGCGCAGTCTCAGGCCGATGCGTCACAACAGCAAACATTGATAGCACCAGCCTTGCCTAATGGGCAAACACTGGGCGTGCAAGCCTTACCCAACTGGTTTGCGGCCTCAGACGACCCATCCCAGACAACGCCGTCCAAGCTAGGCAATGAATTGATAGCACCGAAGATCGCAGCCAGCGGATTACCCGCCGTCTTACTGAATCCTGGCCCTGGCGCCTGCACGCCAGCCAATGACCTAAATCTACAATTAACATTGCCGGCCTCTCCGGTCAGTCGAGGGAACACGGCTGGTGATATTTACACTGTAACTGTGACCAATAATGGCGCGGTGAGTTCCACCGAAGTAAGCCTTTTAGTCGATCCAAACCAGGGATTTTTCTTTGTGGCAGGCTCAGCCAGTGTCAACAGCAGTTTGGCTGACGCGCCTGGATTGGTAGCGCCGAGCAGCAATACGGCGGCAGACGCACCCTTTACTTTACAAGTGACAGGCGTCGTGACTACGGCACAGGCGCTGCAACCCGGTGAGCAGCTTATCTTCCGTTTCAAATTAGGCACTGACGCCAATGCAAAATCGGGGCAGGCGTTGCAAGTGACTTTACAAAGCGGTAACCCGACCGCGGTAGCCTGCAAAACGCGTGTCGAAAATATTCAGACAGTGCGTGGCAACTTAATTGTCGAGAAATCACCCTCGATCCAGGATGCTAGCTACGGTGACACGGTCAGCTGGACGGTTACTTTGCGCAATAACGGTTTAGGCACAGTCTACAATGCTCAATTGAGTGAAATACCTTCGAGTGGCCTGGCCAATCTTACAATTACGCCACCGATTGCACCGATCGCGCTGGCGTCGCAAGAGATCAAACAATATCTCGTGACTGCTCAAATTGTTGCTTGTACCGATCTGAGTAACCAGGCAAATGCTATCTGGCCGCTCGGGAATCAGGATGGCACAGCCACCATCGCCAAACCGGCCAAGGAGATCGCGGGGGTCGCACTAAATTTAGAAAACCCTGATATCACCGTCCAAGTCCAATCGCTCCCTGATGTCAGCTATTGTGGCGCGCTGAATACTTCCTTAACGGTTACAGTTACCAATCATGGGGGTGCGGCGCGCAATCTACGGCTACAGCTCGCAGCCCAAAATGTGACGGTGGGCAATCCAATCGGGAACTGGACGCGTGCTGGGAATCTTTTTACCTATACAGGTGGTGCACCCTTGCCAGTTGGCACCCTTGCCGCCGGTCAAACGACCACTTTCAGTATCCCTATTTTTACAGGCAATCTATGCGCCCTCACCACAACCAGCATCCAGTTGGCACCGATCTATCAGGATGCCTGCTTGCTGATAGAAACGGCCAAACCGCCCAGCGGCACAGCCAACGCATTGCCGGCAGCAGCGCCGACCTTGAACATAAAAAAAACCGGCCCAGAAACTATCGTAGTAGGCAAGCCGTTTAGCTATACAGTAACGGTCACGGGGACGAACCAACAAAATATTGCCAACGGTCTCTCGATCACCGATGTTGTCCCCACGCCGTTGGCGATCAATGCAATTCATGTGAACGGTGGCACAACTTCTAACACAGGCAATACGATTCGGTGGAGTGTTCCTACCACCGGCACTGGACCTTTTAATCAGCAGCTTATCATTGATGCACTAGTCCCTAACCCGCATAATTTGTCTTGTCCAGCCGGTCAACTGACAGCCCTTCTTAACAGTGCGCAAGCCAAGGCCAATGTTTGCCCCCAATGTGCGCTGCAAGCCAGCGATTATAGCAGGGGTTATATTGTCGACTATCTCAATCCCAGCCTTAATACATTCACCAAGGCAACGACACCTATTGAACTCTGTTCTACGGTTGCCACGCAAATAGTAACCGCGACCTTGAATATTGGCAGCGGCATTACCTGGACGAATAGCATTTATACCGATACCTTAGGCCAGGGTCAGTTATCACAACCCTTGCAAATTGTCACAGGGAGCGTTCAGGTGCTGATTGACAACATTGATCGCACGAATAATGTGACGATCACCACAGGGCCGCCCTTGGTGATCAATTTCAGCCCGATCAGTCAAACCCTTGGGGCATCGTTTGTCACGAACACCCATATTGTGCTGCGCTATGCAGTTACCGGCAATGGCACCCTTGCCAATGATCAAGCCAACGATAACGTCTTTCTCTTCTCACAGTTCCAAGTAAACGGCCCAACGCTGGCCTGCAATGGAACGCAGATCGGTAGTTTAGGCGCATTTGCAAAACTCCAGCGCGGTAACTTAGCCGTAGCGATTGCGCCCGACACGATAAATGCCTGTCAGGAGAATATGATCACACTGAACGTCACAGGCGGCGTTCCAGGCGAAACAACCAAAAATATTCAGGCAGTCTTTACGGCTGCACCAACAGATATCTTCACACCAACCCACCCTATTTTAGGTGGTGGCCTGACAGGGCAACCGGTCACCGTTGTACGCAGCGGCCATGTGGTGACTTTTACTTTCCCCAGTACGTTTGAGTTGGATGCGGATGGCACAATTGCTTTTCCCTTGTACCGACCTTGCGGCGCCACGGGCAACTTTCAGGCGCAAGT
>JAPLGZ010000278.1 GCA_026389895.1 Chloroflexota bacterium
AATGGCAGCACGCGCACGCGGTCGGGGTCACATTGGTGCTGCTCGATCAGATCTTGGGCGTTGAACGGGCTGTCGGCCACGATCAGATCGGCATAGGCGGCCAACTTACCAATATCGGCGACATCGGCTGTCATCTGCGCAAAATCTTCGGGGCGGTTCCACAAAGCCGGTGGGGTGACGTTATGAAAATAGAAGATCGCGGCGCCCCGCTCCAGATATTTGATACTATCCATCAACGCATGATGGCCAAGATAGTGATAGATGAAGAGATCGGCCGTCGCAAAATAATGATCGCGGCGCGCCAGCAAATCTGTACTTGTGACAACGCGGGTCAGCGCCACGATCTCTGGGGCCACGTCAACGGGCGGGTGCAAGACATAAACTTGCACCTCATCGCCCCGGCGTTGAAAAAATCGCACCTGGTGCAGAATATTTTGGCCGACGGCGTCCTGTTTAATGAGATTCAGATTAAGTATACTAACGCGCATAAATTACCTGGGTTTTCGTGATCATCAGATCCATTGGTTAAGATAATAATAGATGAAGTTTCCCTACCATGCTGCTTATCAGCATCAACTAACATTATTGAGCCGCCTTGCGCCGGATCACGCGCGCATAGGTGGCCTCGATTGTATCGCCAATTTGCTGGACGGTATAACGGGCGTGGAGCTTACGCCGGCCACATTCGCCTAACGTCTGCGCCAAAATTGGGTTTTCGATTAGCAGGGCCAAGCGGTGCTGCAACTCGTAGGGTTGTCGAGGCGTCACCAGATAACCGTTCTTTTCATCATCAATCAAGGATGCTATCGAAGGAATCCGCGCCCCGATCACCGCTTTGCCATAGGCCCAGGCTTCTAAAAAGACGATTCCAAAGGCTTCGCCAGTCGATGGCAAGACCAAAACATCGCAGGCGGCCAAGGCGTCGAGGCGCGTCTCCTCTGAGACTGCGCCATGCTGCACGACGCCATCCAGCGGGCCAGTTGTGGCCCATAAGTGCTGGGAAAACTCAGTTTCCGGCCCAACCGCCAGGAGAAAAAGGTCTTTGCGCTGTTGGCGTAGAGTGGCGAAGGCTTGTATTACCAGGTCTAAGCCTTTGTACTCTGTCTTACGGCCCAAGAAGAGGATCACAAAGGCACCTGGCGGCAAGCCCAACCGCGACCTGGCTTCATCGGTGGTGCGCGGCGGAAAACGCCGTAGATCCAGGCTATTGCCCCCCAGCACTACTCTATCACTCAGTTGTTCTTCCCGCATAAATTGCTGTTCGGCCCGTGTCACGGCAAAGACCGCCTCACTCTGCGCCAACATCTGGCGCATATAACCGGCGGCGTAGGTCTGTGGCTGTTCGGCGTGCAGATGGGGGGTAGTGACGATGAGCGCTTTGCGCAGCCGCGCCGCGACAAAGGCCGTATAGGCATGCGCATAATGGAGTTGGTTGATATGAACCAGATCATAGTGCGACGCCGCGCGCAAAACGGCCCGAAATAGGGCTGGGGAACAGGGGCCATTGCCATAGAAGATCAACGGTTCCAGCCAACGCGGGCTATGATGGACAAAATCATAATTAGCCAGCGCAAAGGTCAACAGACGCCAGGCCAGTCGCCCGCGCGCCAGGCTGTGAAAACGTTGCACGTTGACCTGGTTGATCTGTTCGGTGGGGGGTAGCACGGTGCGCCAGGTGTGATAGTCAGTTGACCCAATCGTATACACATCTACCGCGTGACCGCGACGCGCCAATTCTTCGGAAAGGTCGGTCATATACCGTTCAGAGCCACCAATCGCCGGGTGATATTGGTGCGAAATATGCAGGAGACGCATGAGACCGGACTTATCCATGGAGAACTTCGCCATAAAGCTGACAAAGCGTATCCAGATAAGTGGTAAAGTTAAAACGCTGGCGCGCAGTCTTCACACATTCGCGGCGCATCTGGCGTCGCTGTTCGGCAGGCTTTTGAAAGTGGCGGAGGACTTTTTCGGCCAACCCCTGCCCATCGCCTGGCGGAAAAAGATAGCCCGTTTTGTCTTCGGTGATCAATTCTGGAATGCCACCAAAATTTGAACCGACACAGGGCGTGCCCACCTGAAAATTCTCGTAGATCACCACTGGCGAATTTTCGTGCCAGGTCGAAGCCACCAACGTCAAGTCGGCATTGGCAAAGAGGGAACGCATATCGGCAAAGTCAATGCGGCTTAGCACCTGCACCACGGGATCATAACGCCGGAACTGCGCCAAGAAACGATCCTCGCCGCCGCCCGCCACAATAATGCGCAAGTTTTCGATCTGGTCGATCAGGGTTGGAATCGCGTCTAACACGACTTGTGGCCCTTTGTTGACCGATCCACCGCCCGCAAAAACTAATGTCCGATGCTCGGGCGCGCTACGTTCGATCTGGCGAACTTGCCGATCTTGGGGTTCCGTCGGGATCGCTTCGGCAAAGCCATACTGAAGCAGCCGAAAGCGCCGCCGGTCATAGCCAGCCTCGACATGCCGTTCTAACAACGCTTGACTCGGCGAGATAAACGTATGGACATTGGCTGTCAGGCGTTGAAAGATCCGTTTGCGCTGGGGTACGGCGGCCCAATACTGATAGTTACGAAAGCACTGATGACAACCATTGGGAAATTGCGCAGGATCACAAAAGGAGCCATCGGTGCGATAGCGCATATTGTTGGGGCAGAGCAGCCACAAATCGTGCAGCGTGTCGATGACAGGGACGCCCGCATGCTGGCAGGCCAGAAAAGGTGCCAACGACATGCCAGAAACATTGTTAATGTGCACTAAATCGGGCCGCGTGGCGGCGAGTTCACGGCGAACAATGCGGTAGATGCGTGGATCAAACGTTGCTTGGCCGGGTAGGCGGGTGCGCAATGTCATGCGGTGGGTGGGAATGTCATCAACGCTGTACCACTGATCCACGTCCGTCGCCTGCCGGTTATTGACAACCAAAAGCGTACATTCGATGCCGCGTTGCATCAGGCCGCGCATAGCATGATAGATCGATACTTCGGCGCCACCGGTATAGTCAGGTGGAAACGTGGGATTAATATACAAAACCCGCATGAATTTAAGCTGAATCCTTCTCCGCTTGATGCTGCAAAGTTAAAAGCTGTTGGGCCAGCGCGCCGTTGCGTTCCGTTTGTACCGCCATTTGCTGCTGCAACTGGGCAATTTCCTGTTGGTAAGCGGTATGCAAGATTTGCACCTGCGTTTGTAATTGCGCCTGCAATTGTTGATTGTACTCAAATTGTTGGCGATTGATGAGATCTTGCTCTTTTCGCAAATGCAGAATCGCCCAGCGCGCCGCCACATTGTACCAAAGACGGCGGAAACCACTAAAAAGTGGCCCAACCAACGCCGTGTTTGAAGTAAACTCGACCTCGGTGAGATCGACCAGCGGAGGTGGTGCGGGCAGCGTGCCGGATTGAGTAATCGCCGCATCCACCTGCGCATTTAGTACAATCGAATGGGTCTGGGCAAGCGACCGTAACGTCTCAACGACTTTTTGAATTGTGGCCTGATCAGCTTGCCAATAGTGGAGTAGTAAAGCGGGTGCGGCAGCGGCGGCGTCGAGCAAATTGAGCTGGCGAATGATCGCTTCCCGCCCCTGGCTATTGGCGAGCAGCGCTTGTTCGGCTGGGGCCACTTCTTGTAACCAGCGGGCCGGCGGCAGGTGTTTCAAGGTAAAACGCAGCCGGTTACGATTAAAAATCCGATTTAGCTCCGCCTTATCACTGGTTGACGCACTCTCTTGGTGACGCAACACGGCGGTTGGTATATACCAGGTTTCAAAACCCTGCGCCTGCGCACGCAGACAATAATCAATGTCCGCCATATAACCAGGCCAGAACTCCTCATCCAGTTCGCCAATGCTCGTGTAGACGGTGCGGCGGATGGCGATGGCCGCACCCGTCACCCATTCCACAGGTTTGGCCACGTCCCACTGCCCGGCATCTACTTCGTGGTGGCCCACATGGTGGCCATAAGCCAGCGGCCATTCGGTCCAAGCGCCGGCATGTTGAATCGTCACGCCGTCGAGATAATGGATTTTGCATCCGGCAATGCCAACCCGTGGATCGTCAAATGCGCGTTCCAACGCCTGCAACCAACCCGGCTCCACCTGTGTATCCTGGTTGAGCAAGATGAGAATGTCTCCTTGGGCTGTGCGTAGCCCCTGGTTACAGCCCCCACTCCAGCCCAGGTTATAGCGATTACGCAGCAAGCGCACGTCGGGGGCATGGGCGGCGATCCAATCAGCGGAACCGTCAGCCGAGCCGTTGTCCACGGCAATAATTTCTGGCCGCGCATTGTCGCGCAATTGTTCGGCGCGCAAACTCTCCAAACAAGGCGGTAACAAGTGACGGCCATTCCAGACGGGAATAATGATTGAAATCGTGGTCATTGGCTT
>JAPLGZ010000608.1 GCA_026389895.1 Chloroflexota bacterium
AAACTGCAAACGCAAGCGAGGTGTATCCTCGCGCAAATCGGGTAGACCATCGAGTAGACGGATGTGATCGATGGTGGATTTGGTCAGGAAATTACCAGCGCTGTAGGCTGTTTCCATGGTGGCATTAAAGGTTTCGAGCAACGCGTCATGTTCGGTCAACAGCATGGCGACAAATAAAGAAGCCCATTGTTCGACCTGGCTTAATGTTGCAGCGCGCACATCAGCCAAGAAGAGCTGTTTGAATTCTTGTAGGGCAAAGACACCTGCAAACGTGTAGGTAAGCAACAAGTTGGTTGCGTCAACCACTTTAGCCGCGCCGGCGGGCGACAAGACGAGTGCAGGCGTAGCAAAGTCAATTTGGTAATCCTCATCCGACGCCAGCACGATACGCTGCTCATTTAGCTGGCCAGGATCAAAGATCGCTTGGCAGCGTAGAGATGCAGCGAGTGGTGTCTTTTCCAGTTTATAACGCCGTTGTGTACGCCGTTGCAGGGTAATTTCCTGGCGCACGATCTGTGGGCGTGGCTGGCTGGTGCGGTCGCGTACAGTTTGGCTGAATTCCACATGGCCAGGATAGAGTTCGATCCGTGGTTGAAGGGTGTAGCCTGCAAACTGTACACGCCAGACCCCGGCTATTTGTGTTAACAATTGTTGAATCATGTTACCTCTAGCTGGCTCGTAGCTGCGGCGTCGTCCACAACCGTTTCCTGCTCAGTCTGAAATTTATTTCAGATGAAAACTGGCGATTTCAAGCCGAGTAGAACTCTATTTTTCAAATGGATATGCGTATAGTTCTTCTAATAACGGGATCGTGCTGCTGATACCCAACCTAGTTTCGCGCAACCACGGCAACGGCTTTGCCAACGCACGAAGTTTGGTCTGCCCCGCCTCTAGTTCTTGTTTTAATTCAGCAGTCGATGCCAGCGCTACTTCCTGTTGGAGGGAGATAGCGCTGGCGAATGGTAATATCAGGTGTGGGTTAGGCCCTTGATGGGTAAATCCCTTGGACGGCCCTATAGTAAGTCAGCTCTGCGCCCTTTGCATCTTTGATCGGGGGGAAAGTAGGCAACCCAAAGGTAGTGCGCATGTCGCCCCCAAAGTGCCCCCCAAGCAGTGAAAACAGGGCATTATTCTGATTGACAGACATCAGTCTACCATCACATTTTGCCCACCCCTCCATTTCCCAGTTCTAAGGGAAGAGACAAACTTGACCCAGATAAGGTTCCATTGTAGAGCTCCTTTTATGAATAAAGATCGTTCAATGGCCTAGATACGAGATAAACTAAATATTTCGTCAGTCGGTTTGATGGAATGACTGGCGGCTAAGCTAAGCAGTTTGGTGTTTGGTAAGGTAGCCGGGCACCATCCGGTTTAGCGTGACAAGCCGCGCTAAACCGGATGGTGTTCTACCAAAAGACTGGGTTAACAACACTACCCATCACCACATTAGTGGCTTTGTACTTGATCATCTTCAATCAAATAGCGTTGCACGTTAAAAGCGCGCGCGTACAACGTTTTAAAACGCTCCTGGGTGGTGTTAAATTTTTTCTCATAGAAATCATTGAAATTCTGGTGATGACAGAAACCATGGAGGGCTTTTAGGACGGTTTGCACCTCGGCCGTGGTCAGACCATGTTTCTGAGCGCTTTCCAAAAGGTTCCACAGGATCTCATCAAACACCACTTCTAATTTGTCTTCTGGCATTTTGTCCTCCGTAATAAATTTGATCGAGTATTTGTCCATTGATGCAGCCCTCAAATCGCTTTAGCGTCGGTAAAACCGCTCAATATTTACAGCGTGTTGGGTTCGCCGGCAACGGTGGCGTCGACAATCCGACGATTTAAAGACACGCACCATTATGTGACACAAGCTTGCTTGTGCCACGGGCGTCCCTAATTCGCACGCGGTTAATGAATGCTTTGTCGTGATCCATCACAAAGCTGGCGTATGAACTTCGGCTTTTATAGTTAGGCTATATTTCGGGCAAATCTTACAATAATGAAAGTCTACATTGACTATCGACAGGTGTCAATCCTTTTTTCTATTCTTAACGTAACGAAATCGTAACGAAATAGAAACTATTGTAAGCTTCATAAGGAATGGTAAACTAGCCTTGCCCCATCCCTCTTTTTAGGAAGTATCTAAATGGATACTTATTGGATGCTTATCGACAAAATGACTTCCATAACCTCAGCTAGCACTTTTGACTTTCAACGACATATAGGGTATTCTTTGCACCATTCATCGTTATGATTTCCTTGCTCAACCAGAGATAATTATGCTTGGATTTAGGAAGATGTCCGCCGGAAGCGGACACGAACTCGCATAGCAAAGCAGGCGCGATGAGGTTGCCTGCCGAGGCTGTCTGCGCACCACGCTTCCAATACGCCACACCGGTGATCCGGGTGGCGTTTTTTGTTGGGAAAAAAGTAATGTAAAGGTTGATGATTTGCGAGTGGAATTATATTGGCCATCCACTTGTGAATCGTCAATCGCCGCTTTCTATTTGATTCAAAAGGGGAAATTAAAATGGCTACACAACCAATTGTCAAAAAAGCAGTGCTCGCCTATTCCGGCGGGCTAGACACGAGCATTATTGTGCCGTGGTTAAAGAACACCTATCATTGCGAAGTCATCTGCTTTTGCGCCAATCTAGGCCAAGAAGATGAACTCGTCGGGTTAGAGGAAAAAGCGATTGCTTCGGGTGCCAGTAAGTGTTACGTGGAAGATTTGCGCAACGAATTTTTGACGGAATATGTCTTCCCCACCATGCAAGCCGGTGCGATCTATGAACGCGAATATCTATTGGGCACCTCCTTCGCCCGCCCAATCATTGCCAAACACCTGGTGCGGATTGCCGAATTGGAAGGAGCAGATGCCGTTGCCCATGGCGCAACCGGCAAGGGCAATGATCAAGTGCGTTTTGAATTAACGGTCATGGCGTTGAACCCGCGCCTACGCATTATTGCGCCGTGGCGTGAATGGAACATCAAAGGTCGCGTGGATGCCCTGGATTATGCCGCCGAACATAACGTGCCGGTCAAGGCAACCATGGCGCGCATCTATAGCCAGGACAAAAATTTGTGGCATTTGAGCAACGAAGGCGGCCCACTGGAAGATCCGTGGAATGAACCACCCGCCGACATGTTCGAATGGACGACAAACCCCGAAGAAGCGCCGAATGAGCCGGAATATGTGGAACTTGAATATGAAAAGGGTATCCCCACCACGGTTAACGGCCAAAAGATGGACCCAGTGGCCATTGTAAAGGTGCTCAACACCCTGGGCGCCAAGCATGGCATTGGCCGCGTGGACATTGTAGAAAATCGCCTGGTCGGTATGAAGAGTCGTGGGGTCTACGAAACACCCGGCGGCACGATCATCTACCGCGGGCATGCTGCCCTAGAGCAATTATGCCTAGACCGCAATATGCTGCAATACAAACAACAGATCGCGCTAAAATTTGCCGAGTTGGTCTATAACGGCCAATGGTTCACGCCGCTACGCGAAGCATTGACGGCCTTTGTTGACAGTACAGAGCAGAATGTTACTGGCACCGTGCGCTTAAAGCTCTACAAGGGCAATCTTATCCTGGCTGGCCGCAAAAGCCCGTATAGCCTCTACCGCCAGGATATTGTCACCTTTGAAGAAGGCGATTACGATCATGCTGACGCGCAGGGCTTTATTCGACTATTTGGTCTGCCGATGAAGGTGCAGGCGATGATGAAAGAGAAGAATAAGTAATAGGAATACGGGATACAGGATTAAGTTAGCAGATGCTATCTCAGCGAGGATAAAAGTCAATGGTCTCAAGTTTTCGCGATTTAGTCGTTTGGCAAGAAGCGCATAAGTTGGTGCTGATGATCTATAAAACAACCGCGACTTTTCCGACCGCCGAACAGTTCGGTTTGACATCACAAATGCGCAGAGCAGCAGCGTCTGTTCCAGCAAATCTTGTTGAAGGATTCAAACGTCGCAGCCAGCAAGACAAGATGCGCTTTTATAATATCGCTGAAGCATCACTTGAAGAATTAAAGTACTTTCTTATCTTGTCGCATGATTTATCATATATTGTAGAGGATCAGTCTCTTCACAATCAAGCTGATTCTGTAGGGCGTTTACTTTATCGCTTCATGACGAGCGCCCAACAGAATCAGACGGGTCGTGCATCCTCTAATCCTGTATCCCTAATGCCTAATCCTATCAACCAGGAGGAATCCCAATGACCCCAACCAACTACGCCGTCACCGGCTTCGACGCCGCCGGCATTGCCGCAAACATTAAGAAGAGCGGCGCACCCGATTTGACGCTGATCGCCAGCCGGACACCGTGCCGAGCCGCAGCCACCTTTACGCAAAATGCTTTCCCTGCCGCGCCGGTGCTCTATGATCGGCAATTGCTCAAATTTAATCCCGAAGGCGTACACGGCGTCATTATCAACAGCGGTTGCGCCAATGCCTGCACCGGTACGCCTGGCGACGTGAATGCACGCCAGACCGCCGAAGCCGTTGAAAAGGCCCTTGGCGCCAGTGATCATTCCATTTTTGTCATGAGCACGGGCGTGATCGGTGTACAGTTGCCCATGGACAAGTTGCTGGCTGGCATTCCGAAGGCCGTTGAACAGTTGAAGCCCGATGGGTGGGACGCCGCCAGCCGCGCAATTATGACAACGGACACGCGGCCCAAGTTATTCACCCGTTCACTTGAATTGGGCGGCCAGATTGTGCATTTCACGGGGATCTCCAAGGGCGCGGGGATGATTCATCCCAATATGGCGACAATGCTCAGCACCATTGTGACTGACGCACACATTGCCCAGCCCCTGCTCCAACAGGCGCTTAGCTATGCCGTGAATAAGAGCTTTAACTGCATTAGCATTGATGGCGACACCAGCACAAATGATACAGTGTTGCTGTTGGCAAATGGGGCCGCCGGCCATGCCGAGATCATCGATGCCACTACTCGATCATTTGAAGTTTTCCAGGCAACGTTGACGGCGATCTGCACAGATTTAGCCCAGGCGGTGGTATTGGATGGTGAAGGTATCACCAAATTTGTGACGATCCGCGTCAATGGGGCGCAAGACGATCACGCCGCGCACCAAGGCGCCAATACAGTGGCCACAAGCCCGCTGGTAAAGACAGCTTTCTTTGGTAGCGACGCCAACTGGGGTCGCATTCTGGCCGCGATTGGTCGCGCGGGCATCAAGGTCGAGCCAGAGAAGTGCGCGCTCTTTATCAGTGGGGGGCCGGATGCCGCCACACGCTTGCCCGAATTGCAACTAGTCGCCGGTGGGACGCCGCTGAATTATTCGGAAGAGACCGCCACGATGATCTTCAAGCAACCGGAGATCGATGTGCGGATTGAACTCGGCTTGGATCAAGGGTCAGCGACCGTGTGGACCACCGATCTGAGCTACGAATATGTTAAAATCAACGGTGATTATCGGACCTAGAGGATGTTGCCTGGCGAGCGCGCAACAAGGTTTCCGCTGCGTCTTTTATAGGCACCCTGAAAAAGGCAAGTGGGCGATGAATCGAAAGTTGCTCTATAGAGTTGGCAGGGAAATTCAAACTGTTCTGCTGGTGCTCGTTGGTACGACAATCGAAGCGCTGGCCTTTAGCATTTTTCAAGAGCCGTATAACCTGGCCGCCGGTGGGGTGAGTGGGATTGGCATTATTATCAACCATTTCACAGGCTTTTCCGTCTCTGCCTTTTATTTTATCGTCAATATCCCACTCTTATTAATTGGTTTTTTCTATCTAGGCCGCTGGCGCTTCCTGGTCAACACGATTCTATCTGTGCTTATTTTTTCCATCGCCATCGAGTTGTTCCCTCTCTATTTGCCCCATTACCTGGCCCACTATCCGCTCACCGATAATATTTTGCTCAGTGCGATCTACGCCGGGCTGGTGAGTGGGATCGGTGGGGGGCTCGTCTATGCCGCAGGCGCAACGATGGGTGGCACGGCCATTATTGGGCGCGTGATTCAACTCCGCACCGGTATTCCACTCAGCCAGATTTACCTCTTTGTAGACGGCACCATTATCTTGGCGGCGGGCATCGTTTTTGGCTGGGAGATTGCCCTCTATGCCATGTTGACTTTATTGCTAGCTGGGTTGGCCACCGATTACACGTTGGAAGGGCCGAGCCGAGCGCGCACGGCCTTTATTGTCACCACAAAACCAGTGGCAATGCTCGAACAGTTACAAGCGGGTTTGGGGCGCGGCGCCAGCTATTGGCCAGGGGTTGGCGGCTACACGGGCGAACCACGCACCATTATTATGTGTACGATCTACCGCCCACAGGTCAATGATTTGAAGAGGATCGTGACGCAGGTTGATCCAAGCGCCTTCGTTAGCATTGATATGACGCAGCAGGTGCTTGGATCGGGTTTTACGGAATTCAAGTGACGACGAAGCCTTTTGCCCGTACATTTGTCTCCTTTGTTGCTCAATGTCGTCTTTACCTTGCCCCAATCATCAATCCGATTTTTGCTTATTCTTTTGAACCCGAGCAGGAGAAAAAGTGCACAAATTTTATAGCGAAGATGGATCGATTATTTCAAAATACCAGGCAAAGATATGTTTACCCAATTACGCAACCGTTGGTTTCAACCAAAGCAGCCAACCCTACTCGCATCTAAACCGCCTAACCAGCGGGAAAATTTAATTGAACTGCGCAATGTAATCAAAAGTTATGAGACACCCGTTGGTCTGTTTGTCGCTTTGAAGAATGCCAATTTAACCGTCAAGGCTGGCGAATTTGTGGCCGTTATCGGTAAATCGGGTAGTGGAAAATCGACCTTGATCAACATGATTACGGGCATTGATCGCCCCACATTAGGCGAAATTTATGTAGCCGGCAAACCTGTTCACCAATTAGATGAAGGCGAGATGGCTGTCTGGCGCGGCCATCATTTAGGCATTATCTTTCAGTTTTTTCAACTGCTCCCCACCCTTACCTTGCTCGAAAATGTGATCCTGCCAATGGAGTTTGCGCGTTTATATAATGCACCAGAACGTAAAGCGCGGGCCCTGGAGCTGCTGCGCATGGTGGATGTTGCCGACCACGCCAATAAATACCCAACCGCGGTTTCCGGCGGCCAACAGCAACGGGTGGCAATTGCCCGCGCCCTGGCCAATGATCCCGATGTCTTGGTGGCTGACGAGCCGACCGGCAACCTTGATGCGAAAACGGCGGACGCGATCTTCCAAATTTTTGAAGATTTTGCGCGCCAAGGGCGCACGATTCTGATGGTAACCCACGACAATGAACTAGCCAGTCGCGCTTCACGCGTGGTGTTATTGGCCGATGGCGAGATCGCCGAAGCGTCGGTCTCGCACGCCTTGCCAGCCCTGGATCAAAAACAGATGGTAGAACTTTCGACTCGGTTAGACCCGCTACGCTATTCGCCTGGCACCGTTATTTTTCGCCAAGGTGATCCCGCCGACAAATTTTACATCATTATCAAAGGGGAGGTCGAAGTCGTCTTAGAGCACCCAAGTGGCGAGGAGGTGATTAGCGGCACGATGGGGCAAGGGCAATATTTTGGCGAAGTAGGGTTGTTGAAAGATCAACCGCGCACAGCCACCATTCGGGTCGCCCAAACAGGGGAGGTGATGCTAATGGCCCTTGACCGGGCGATGTTCCAGCAGCTGATGATTGACTCTGAAGTGACCCACCGCGAAATTGCGCTTATGATGCGCCAACGCGTCACCGTCAATCAGTTGATGCGCATTCTATCGGCACAGACGTCGACAAAGCTTATCCAGCCATCCGATTATGCCCTCCGCACCTTCCAGCCTGGCGAACTGATCTTTCAAAAAGGGGACGTAGCTGGTCATTTTTATTTAATTTATAGCGGCGCCGTCGAGATCATGATGCCCGGTCAAGAAGAGACCGTACTCATGCGTTTAGAAAGCGGCCAACATTTTGGTGAACAAGGGTTAGAGTTAACCGCTGGCAAACGCACCCAAACCATCCGCGCCGCAGCGGATCTAGAGATACCAACTCAACTTATTTCCATTGAGCTTGAGAAATTTAACCAACTCATACGCGATAATCATCTGGTTGCCGACGAAATTGCGCTGACCCTGCACCAACAAGTAGCCGAGAAATTAGAGGAGCGTTAATATCGCTATGACAAGATGCCAAACAGATGTAAACCGATAAAACCCAGGAAACCCACCGATGTCAGCATATTGATACGCATGACCTGTCGATAATTTTCTAGGATCCGAGTGTTGTCAAAGGTGAAGGCCCAACGGAGAATCGCCGCCAGCAAAGCGATGTAAAAAAGCGCCACCACGCCGGCATTGATAGGGCCGAGCAAACGATAGATGACGCCGACGAGCAACAGAGCGGCAAATCCTTGCACGAAGATAGTAAAGCGAAAGGCCCGTTGGGGGCCCACCCAAGCAGCAAAGGTTAAATCACCACGCGCCAGATCTTCGTCAATTTGATAGATTTGGGTGAGCGGATAAAAACCAACCGTGATCAAAGTTGCCGCCACGATCGCCAGCCAGGTCAGGGGTGGAATGGTCTGCCAATGGGGATTGGCGGTCATCCAGCCCGCCACCGCCGGCAGAATGCCTTGACCAATACCAATCACCAACATACTACCGAGCGGTTTGCTTTTGAGACGAGGGTACGGATAGGAATAGGCCGAAGCGATACAAAAATCGACCAGATAAAGCACCGCAAAGGGAAGGCTTACCAGAAAAGCAAGCACGGCCCCAATCGCTTGGACGATGAGCGAAAAAGGCAACAAGAGCGCTGTCACCGGCGGTGGTTTAACCAGGCCACCGACAGGCCCTTCATCGCGGTCGTAATAGGAATTGAAGGCCGTTGTGCCCCCATAGAGAAAAAGATGGAAGGCCAGAAAAGCCAGCCAAAACTTCAAATCTGGGCGGATGGATTGGGGGTGCGCCGCCAGGAAGTAACCCCACAAAAAAATCGGCGCCAGGAGCAGTTGAAAATGGAGCCGTAAATGAATGAACAGATCGCGAATGACCGCGCGTTTAGCGCTTTTGTCCACGGCCAAATATGCCAAATCCGCCAAGGGTCACCTCCGTGCGAACATTGTGAAAGCCGGTGTGGACGAGCGCCTTTTGCAAACGTTGCGCAGAAAATCGGCGATGGAACCAACTGTAAACCCGCCACAAACTCAGCGAAGTGAGCAACGGCAACGAAGCTTGTTGCCATAGCCAAGCCCAATCCACAGGGCCAATATGTGGTTCTAAGAAGGCTACCTGCCCCCCTGGCCTTAATACCCGACACGCCTCTCGCAATACCCCTTGATAATCCGGCAAGAGATAGAGAAAACTGTGCCCGGTGACCATGTCGATGGATGCGTCTGCGAAGGGTAGGTAAAGGGCATCACCTAGCACGGGCGTTAAGCGTGCAAGCGGCCAGCCACTCGCCGCCCGCCGCTCCACAGCCAGTGCCAGCATCTGTTGGGCCAGGTCAAAGGCAATAAGATTTGCTTCTGGGTGTTGCTTACCCATCGCCAAAGCAGAGTTGCCGGGGCCAGCCCCTAAATTGAGCACCTGAAAAGACTCCTGACCCGGCGGAACGCTCTCCAACAAACGAGCGCTGTTGGCATGCCAGATCGGGTTGCCCGTCATCCAGGCATAGGCCCATGAGCCAAAGTCAAAAATCAGTTCATTCGCCAATAATTGGCGTCCCAACACGCGCCACGGGGTTGGGACAGGATCCACGTCTTGGCCGCCATCTATTTGGTCGCCATCTATTTGGCCGCCATCTGTCTGGGCATTATCTGTAAAATTGGTCATGGAGGTGCTATCTTTGTAGAAGGCTGCGACAAAGTCTATCTTCTCTGAAACAAGCCCTTTGGGAATACCAATAATTGGTAGAAACTCACAGCCCCGTACTGTCGACTATGGTATCATAACCCCAATGTTTCAACAAACACCTTGCATATGTCAAAGACCAAATCATTGAACATATGCCTACTGGCACAGTCAGCTGTCCAAAAGGGTGAATGGTAATAAATCTTGCAGAATAAATCTTCGGTGGCGATACTTTCGTTTGGCGGGGCCGTACCGCCGTACAAGCTAAAACAAGCAGATGTAGGCCAGTGGATGGCACGATCGTTTGTCGCACAGCCGGCACTAGGGCGCTGGCTGCGTGGCGTCTTTGCCCATGCTGGCGTGGAGACGCGGTATACTTGTCTCGATGATTATCTACAGCCAGTAGAACAGGCCCGTTTTGCGCCCGGTCATTCGCTCGAAAATGCGCCGAGCACCGCCGAACGAATGACTATCTATCAGCGGGAAGCGCCGGCTTTAGGCAGTGCTGCGGCACATCGCGCGCTGGCAGAATTAGCCGAAGCCACTGGCGCCACGCCGGCAGTGGTCACGGCATCGATCACCCATCTGATTGTCGTCAGTTGCACCGGCTTTTTTGCGCCAGGTTTGGACATTGCCATTGCCCGCCAGCTAGGCTTGGCCGCGACTGTGCAACGCACAATGATCGGATTTATGGGCTGCGCTGCGGCGTTTAATGGTTTGCGCGTCGCCAACGAGATTGTGCGGAGCCAACCAACGGCACGCGTGTTGGTGGTCTGTGTCGAACTCAGTTCACTCCATAGCCAACCGACAACGGACCGCGAAAATCTCATTGCTGCGGCGTTGTTTGCCGACGGCGCGTCGGCTTGTGTCTTGGGCCAACCGCAACCTGAACAGGGGAATATTTTTCTCATCGAGGGCTTTCACAGCGAGCTCAAACCAGAAACCAACGATGAGATGGTCTGGCAAATTGGCAACCATGGCTTTACACTTCGACTGTCGCCGCAGATTCCCTACCATTTGGCGGAAATTGCGCCGGCGGCTTTGCGCTGTTTATTTGGCGCAGACCAACCGGCGTTTTGGGCCATCCATCCGGGCGGACCCGCCATTGTAGCGGAGTTGCTGGATGTGTTTAAGCTGGCGCCCGCCGCTGCTGCGGCCAGCCTTACAGTCTTACGCGATTATGGCAATCTCTCATCAGCCACCATTTTCTTTGTGCTAGACGAATGGCGACGCACCTGGCAAGCTGACCGCTCCCCCGAAAACACGACCGGTGTGGCCATGGCCTTTGGGCCTGGCTTGGTCATCGAAATGGCCCGGCTGACCTATGTACCGCTAGCACAAAAATTATCGCCACACAAAATAACAGGATCACACAACGGGCAAACGGCGCCATTGCTGGAGATGGAATGATCAGGGATGTGATCGTGATCGGCGCTGGGTTGGCGGGCAGCGGGGTGGCGACTCAGTTGGCAACGCAAGGGTGGGACGTATTGCTGCTTGAGCGCGATCACTTTCCCCGCCATAAAGTGTGTGGCGAATTTCTGTCGCCAGAAGCGCAACACTCGTTGCAAGCGCTTGGTCTCTATACGCGCGCGGCGGCGCTCTCTCCCAGCTTGATATCACAAGCGAGATTTGTCAGTCGGCGCGGCTTTGTGCTGCAAATGCCATTGCCGGGTTGTGCCTGGGGCGTCAGCCGTTATGCATTGGATGCGGCGCTGGCCACGGGCGCCCAACAAGCAGGCGCTGAACTCAGAACTGGGGTCACCGTCCGCAGCTATCAAGCCGTGGACGGCGCCTTTGCCGTGCAAACGCGCGACGCCAATGGTCCAGCCGAGGTGCACGCCCGCACCGTGATCGCGGCCTGTGGACGGCATACCCAAACTGGCTTGCCACCAGAGACCCGATCCACGGCCGAACAAGCACGCTATGTGGGGGTAAAATGTCATTTTGAACAAGTCGAGTTGCCCGCGCAAGTAGAGTTATTTATGTTGCCTGGCGGTTATGTTGGGATCAATCCCATTGAAGGTGGCCGGGTCAATGTCTGTTTTTTAGTCTCCTATGCCACATTTGCGCAAGCCGGCAAACGCGTTGATACACTACTAGAGGCAGCTGCGCAATGGAACCCCGCCTTCGGGCAACGTCTGGCGCATGGCCATTTTCTACCAGAGACCGCGGCCGTTGTGGCGCCGGTGGATACCTACCGCCCCGCTGCCCCTTGGGCTGGCATGGCCTGTATTGGTGATACAGCCGCGATGATCCCACCGCTTTGCGGGGATGGGATGGCAATGGCGTTACGGTCGGCTGAATTATGTGGCCCCTTGGCTCACGATTTTCTGCGTGGTTCACTTTCGCTAGCCGACTGGGAGGCGTGTTATCGCCAACGTTGGTTCGCAGAATTTAGCCAGCGGCTGCACCTGGGTCGCTTGTTACAAAACTGGCTGAACGTCCCATTGTTCTCCGATCTCTTGGTGGGGGTGGGCCATCTGGCGCCGCCGCTTGCGCAGTATCTGGTGCAGGCGACGCGAGGTTGATTGTTTTGTACTTGTAGGCATTTTCCTACTAATTTACACAGGTGGCGCAAAGCCCCATTTTACCGTGAGATGAATCCAGGGTACACGCAGAAACTCAAGGCCTATTGACAAAGCGGCTATCGAGCACTACAATAGCCGCAGCATTAATTTCAGCTTAAGCAGAATCTCGTCCAGTTCGCCCCAAAACGGGAGGGCCAACTGTTCACTTATTCGGGAGCAGGCGTCATGTTTAAACAGAAAAATTTGGCCGCGGTAGAAA
>JAPLGZ010000440.1 GCA_026389895.1 Chloroflexota bacterium
TGATGGCCAAAGCGGTTTCTGGTGAAGCAGGCGTCCCTTTCTTCAGCATCTCTGGCTCAGAATTTGTCGAAATGTTTGTCGGTGTTGGCGCCAGCCGGGTGCGCGATCTCTTTGAACAAGCGAAGAAAAATTCGCCCTGCATCATCTTTGTCGATGAAATTGACGCAGTCGGTCGCCATCGTGGGGCTGGGCTGGGTGGCTCGCACGACGAACGCGAACAGACCCTCAATCAGATTTTGGTTGAGATGGATGGCTTCGATACCGACACCAATGTCATTCTGATTGCGGCCACCAATCGCCCAGACATTCTGGATCCGGCGTTGTTGCGCCCTGGTCGGTTTGATCGCCGGGTGACGATGGATGCGCCAGACTTGAAGGGTCGCCGTGCGATTTTGGATGTTCATGTGCGGGGCAAGCCGCTTTCGGCCGATGTCGATTTGGACATTATCGCCAAACAGACACCTGGTTTTGCCGGCGCCGACATTGAGAATCTGGTCAATGAAGCTGCCATTTTGGCGGCGCGACGCAACCGTCGCTCGGTGGGCAATGACGAATTGCAAGAAGCCATTGAGCGAGTGATTGCCGGGCCGGAACGGCGCAGCCGGTTGATTACGCCTAAAGAGAAAGAGATCGTGGCATATCACGAAGCAGGCCATGCGGTGGCGATGCACTTCTTGCCCGAGCACGATCCCGTGCACAAGATTACAATTGTGCCACGTGGGATGGCAGGTGGCTACACCATGAGCCTGCCCGACGAAGAGACGCTGTTGATGACCAAGGATAAATTCCGCGATCAGTTGGTGGCACTTTTGGGTGGTCGTGTGGCCGAAGAAATTCGTTTCCATGATATTACCACCGGCGCCAGCAACGACTTGGAGCGGGTGAGTGGTCTGGCTCGCGCAATGGTCACACAATGGGGGATGAGCGAACGCTTGGGCCCCATTCGTTATGGCGAACGCGAAGAGATGGTTTTCTTGGGGCGTCAGTTGAGCGAACATCGCAACTATAGTGACAAGGTGGCACAGACGATTGATGAAGAGTTACACCTGCTGGTTGAGGAAGCCCATCAGCGCTGTCATGAACTGCTCACTACCCATTGGGATAAAATGGTGATCTTAGCCAATCGCCTGCTTGAGATTGAAACCATTAGCGCCCCAGAGTTTGAAGCTTTGATGCGCGGTGAAGATCCAGTGGAACCAGCGGGCAGAACTCCAGGCAAAAAGACACCAACCCGCAAACTAGAAGAGCCAGTGCGTGGTGACAAACGTGCGGATAGCGGCTTAGATCTAGGTGGCAGCCTGCCAGCGCCAGCGTAAGGATTTACTGACCCAAATCGTTCTAGCACTAGCCTACCGATAGGAGCCTTCGCTTGAAGCTGCCAGAGATCAAGCCATCGCCTAATGGTAAATATGAGGCCCCGCCCCCTTCGAGCGGGGCCTTTTTTATCCAACAACCGCGTACGGAATTCCCAGACGACCAGCTTCGGCCATCGTTCCCTACGCTTTTTTACAATTTCAGCCGCCACCGGCTGGCAGGCGCCTCATTGCTGCGCTGGCTGGTAGGGCTGTTACTGATCAGTGCGCTCATCGGGTTGCTCTGGCACTGGTGGGTGACAGGTCTATGTCTGAGCATCCTGGTCGCCTTGTTCATTGCGTTTCATTATTGGCGGCGGCGCGATTTTGTTACATTTACAGCCGATCCACTTCCACCGGTATCGCCGCGTGACCTTGATGTCAAGCAAAAAATCCCCGTTTTCGTCACCGGTCGCTTTACAGTAGAAAACAAGTGGCAACGCTACACCTGGTTGCCAGGTTTCTATCGAACGTTTGCCACACGCGAGCGTGCGTTGCTTTGTCGTGTCCAAAACCAACATTTCCTCTACATCAGCCAGTGGCCAGCCACCGAAATTGGCTTATGGTATATCTTTTTTATGCCCAGCCAAGTTCAGCAAGTGCAGTGGGGTCGCCTAACCTTTGGTGGCAAGACCCGTTTAGCGCTTGCCATTACCTATCGGGTTCAGCAACCAAAATCCAGGCAACCGGACAATTTCCGCGACGAAAACATCTATTTGACGGTGCAAACTGAAGAGGATGGTCACAAAATTCTGGCCGATTTATCCCGCGATGTGCCGGCCAGCGCCTTCACGCCAAAGCCATCCGCTTCGGCAACGCGTCAATGATCCGCCCTATTGGCTTGGTCCGCGTGAGTCAGTGGCACGGCCTGATCCGCTTGGTGCGGTTGAGCAATTCTGTGCCAGCGAGTATACTTGTGCTGATTGGCGCCTATCTGGCGAGAGGCTGGCCCCTGACCCAACCAGCTTGGTTAGCCGCCGCCGCCATGTGGTGTGTCACGGCCTTTGGTTATACCAGTAATGATTGTTTCGACTTAACCGAAGATAAGATCAACAAGCCAGACCGTCCGATTCCTGCCGGTCTGGTGGCGGCCAGCAGTGCCCGCTGGCTGGCGGCGTTATTAGCCCTAGGCGCCTTGAGCTTTAGCTTATGCATTAGTCCGTTGGCGATCGGTGCAGCGTTTACCGTATTAAGCTTGCTCACCCTCTACAACGTTCGCCTGAAGGCGACGCCCGGTGGCGGCAACGTGTTGATCGCCCTGTTGGCTGGCTGTACTTTACTAGTAGGAGCCGTGGCTGTAGCCGGTTTTAACTGGCAGACGGTAGAACCACTGGGCGCACCAGCCCTGGTCTTGGCATCGTTTATCACGGCGCGCGAAATTCTCAAGACGCTGGAAGATGTCGAAGGTGACCGAGTGGCCGGCAAGCAGACCCTCGCGACCCAGTGGGGCGCCCCCCAGGTGATGCGTCTGATCGGCGTGCTCAGTGTTGTGACGCTCATTTTGAGCCTGATTCCATTTCTGCAACTTGGCTATTCACACATTTATTTATGGATGACGATGCTAGGGGTTAATGGGCCACTCTTCTTTACCACCATCTATCTCTGGCACGATGCCAGTCCGCAACGGGTGAGCCGGTGTCTGGCCCTGCTGAAAGGCAGTTATTTTGCCGGTATCCTGGCGTTGCTGCTGGCCTAGAACATGGCTCTGTGACACGCGAAACAGTTCGTCAAGCGTAAATCCTAAACCCTCAATTCCGTGGAATTAAACCAATCATGGCTCAAGGCCTCAACTTTCCCGACAAATTTCTATGGGGAACCGCCACCTCGGCCTATCAGGTTGAAGGCAACACGCGTAACAATCAATGGTGGGATTTTGAACAACAGCCAGGTGCAATCTGGCACAATGACAAGAGTGGCCTGGCGTGTGACTGGTGGCGTAATGCGGAACAAGATTTCGACCGCATGCAACAACTGCATTTGAATGCCCACCGGTTGAGCATAGAATGGAGCAGGGTTGAACCAGAACCTGGCGTCTTTGATCACCGGGCCCTGGACCGCTATCGCGAGATGCTTGGCGGTCTGCGGGCGCGTGGGTTGGAGCCGATGGTGTCACTTTATCATTTTACCAACCCCCGTTGGTTAGAGGCGCGGGGTGGTTGGGAAAACGCTGAAACAATTATCCGGTTTCAAAATTATGCGCGGACAACCGTCAAGGCATTGGGTGATCTATGCCAAACCTGGTTGACAGTGAATGAACCACTGGTTTATCTTGCCCAAAGTTGGTTTCGGGGGATCTGGCCGCCGCTCAAGCAAGATTTCTTGGCCGCATTGCCGGTCTTCCGCCATTTGCTCTATGCCCACGCCGCGGCCTATCAGACGATCCACGCCTGCCAACCGCACGCCCAAGTCGGTTATGCGAGCGCATTTCGGCTCTTTAGCGGACTACGACCGGATCATCCAATGGATCATTTCGCCGCCGAACTCAAACGCTACCTGTTCGACCATTTGTGGATCTGGGCAACGGTGGATGGCAAGATCAGGCCCCCACTGGGCGTTGGCCAATATTACCCCCCTTTGGCGAACAGCTTTGATTTCATCGGCATCAATTATTATACGCGTGACCTGGTGCGCTTTTCGCCCAATCCCTTAACCCTCTTTGGTAATGAACAGTTTTCACCTGACGCAGAGCTATCCGATAACGGCCGAGATGGCCCGTATAGCGAGTATTATCCAGAGGGATTGTATCAACTTTGCCGAGAAATGCAGCAGTTTGGCAAGCCGATCTATATTACTGAAAATGGGTTGCCCGACCGCGATGACGATCAGCGGCCACGCTGGTTGTTGGCCCATCTACACCAGTTACACCGGGCCATTGAAGCCGGTTGCGATGTGCGCGGTTACTTTCACTGGACCTTGGTAGATAATTTTGAGTGGCATGAAGGCTGGAATTTACGCTTTGGTCTCTTTGCCCTCAACCCGGCGACGCAATTGCGCACGGCCCGCGCGAGTGCGCATCTATACGGCGCGATTGCCGAACAGAATGGCATTTCGCAGGAACTATGCGCGAAATTTGCGCCGAAATTGGCAGACAAAATTTTCTCAGCCGGCGCGGCTGATTAAGGGCTGGGAACAAACAACTTCCGGGAAGCGGTCTGGCACCCGTTGGTCAACGAATCAATGTTTGACCGCTTCCCGGAAGTTTAGACATGGCCGCGCACTCTGCCAGGCAAGCAATTATAAATGAGCTTCTAGCCAGGTGCTCAAATCGCCAAACAACGTGGTGCGATCCCGGTCGTTATGTGACTCGTGGTAGCCACCTTCGTATTCAATCCAATGTTTATCGGGAAATGTAACCTGCGCATAAAATTGGCGGCTGCCAGTAATCGGCACCAAACGATCTGCGTTGCCATGATAAAGCATTAAAGGCAGGCGCCAACGGGTGGCATTGGCTAATGTCCAAAAGGCGGCCTTTTCAATTTGATGAGCCGTGCGCGGCGTACCGATGCTATGGATGAGCGGGTCTTTGGTATAACGTTGCACCTCGGCGGGATCGCGCGAAATCGTGGTCGCATCCATCTTCACATTGACAGCAAAATCGGGCTTGACGCGCTGGAGCAGACGGCTGAGCAGAATCAGAAATGGAGAGATTTTGGCTTGGGCCAGTAAGGGCGCAGAGACCACCACCCCCTGCAAATTATCGGGATATTGCAGCGCATAGTTGAGGGCAATCAGCCCGCCAAAGCTATGACCAAAGAGAAAATGCGGTAGCGAAGGCTCTGTTGCTTCGGCTCGCACAATGGTAGCCATAAAAGCGCGCAGGTCATCACACAATTCTTGCCAATCATTAATATGCCCACGCGCTCCTGGTGAACGCCCATGTCCCCGTAAATCAAAGGCATGAATGATATACCCTTGCGGAACCAGGTGCTCGATTAGATAATTATAACGGCCACTGTGTTCGCCAAAACCAAGGACGAGCAAGATCACACCGCGGGCCGCCGTGGCCGGTTGCCAGGTTTGGTAATAAAGCGCCAAATCGCCGGCGCCCCGAAACTTGCCTTCTATCTGCTGCATAACCGTCTTCCTTGTTTATTCGTTTTTTAACATTTCCTCATAACAATCCATCTGGCTGCTGCCCGTGAAAGTCGGGCATCCTTTGCGGGCAGGCATTGAATAGCTAGTCGCTGAGGCGACTTTTCTGAGTCAGCGGCGGATTTTAACCCTGCAAGCTCACGACAAGAAGGGAGCCTGTTGGGAAGCTAGCACTTACGCCATTGGAATCAACGGAGAACGAAATTTTGGATCCTGGACCATACGGCCCAAATCGCGAGCTAAAGTTTGGGCGGAATAGACCAATGCATCCATGGCGGCGACAAAGTGCGCA
>JAPLGZ010000521.1 GCA_026389895.1 Chloroflexota bacterium
AGCGCGCCTTTGGGTTTGCCGGTCGAACCAGAGGTATAGATCATATAAGCCAGGTTATGCGGTTGCACCATAACCGCCGGATTGGCATCTGGCTGGTCAGCAATCGCCACCCAAGCTTCATCCAGACAAAGCAAAGGCGCCGCGGTTGGCAATCGATCAGCAAGCGCACGCTGGGTGACGATAACCCGCACCGACGCATCTTCAACCATAAAGGCCAGCCGCTCCGCCGGATAGCTCGGGTCCATCGGCACGTATGCGCCGCCAGCCTTGAGCACAGCCAGAATCGCCACCACCAGATCGGGCGTACGTTCCAGACAAATGCCCACCAACGTCTCTGGCCCAATGTCCAACGTGCCCAAGTAATGGGCCAGTTGATTGGCCCGCCGGTTGAGGTCACGGTACGAGAGATCAAAGGCGGAGTGGGGAATACGGAAGGCAGAATTTCCCGCGCCGGCCATCACCACTGCCACGGCATCCGGGGTGCGTTCAACTTGGGCCGCAAAGACCTGGTGGACGGGTTGGGTTAGCGGAAAGGCTAAATTATCCGTCTGAGTATCGTTCCAAGTCTTGACTAATTGTTGCCGTTCTGGCGCGGTAAGCAAAGGCAGATCGCCCAGACGCGCTTGCGGATTATTCACAATGCCAGTCAACAATTGTTGAAAATGGTCGGCCATGTGGGCAATCGTGGCCGACTCAAAGAGATCGGTATTATATTTGAAGACCGCCCGCAAGGTCTCCCCTTCGTCGAAGAGATGGAGACTTAAATCGAATTGACCCTCTTCTTCGGCCAGGTCAAATGGCTCAAGCATCAACAGATCGGCATCGTTCTGTTGGCTGGCTTGCTTAAATTGCTCAGCCACAGGTGGCAATTTTTGCAAGCTGAAATCGACCTGAAAGAGCGGCGAGCGGCTGGGATCACGTTGCGGTTGCAGACGGGCCACGAGCAATGGATACGGATAATCTTGATGAGCAAACGCCTCAAGTGCAGTTGTGCGAATCTGTTGGAGCAATGTTTGAAAGGTCGGGTTGCCGCCCAAGCGCGCCCGCATCACCACCGGGTTGACAAAATAGCCAACGACGTTGGCAAATTGCGCTTGACTGCGCCCGGCCATCGCTGAACCAACCAAGATATCGTCTTGCCCCGTGTAACGGTGGAGCAACAATTGATACGCCGCCAGCAGCGTCATGTAGAGCGTGGCATTCTCTGCCCGCGCCAGGTTGCGCAGATTTTGCGTCAGTTCATCCTCAATCGTGCGCGTATGCGACGCGCCGCGATAAGTTGGCATCAGCGGGCGTGGGTGATCAACGGGCAGATCGAGGATCGTTTGCGCATTGGCCAACTGCCGTTGCCAATACGTCCATAGCCGTTCCACTTCGGCGCCCGCCAACATCGTCTGTTGCCAGCGGGTAAAGTCGCCATAGGTCGTTGCTGGCAACGCCAATAAATTAGGTGGCAATGGCGCATCCGCTTTGATCAGGGGGTAGAGCGTCCACAGTTCATTGAGTAAGGTCCACGTTGACCAGGCATCACAGATAATGTGGTGGAAGGTGATCAAAAGTACGTGGTCATCCGCCGCCCG
>JAPLGZ010000080.1 GCA_026389895.1 Chloroflexota bacterium
AAGTTATCCAAGTTGGTATTGGCGGGATGGGCAATGCCTGGCTAAATGCTATGCAAGCTTCGCCTGATGTAGAATATGCTGGGTTTGTCGAGGTCAGTGACAAGGTCGCTGCCGAACAGGTGAAAAAATATAACCTGGACGGTTCGACGATCTATAAATCGTTGGACGAGGCGCTGCGTTATCTGAAGCCAGATGGCGTGATCAACGTGACGCCGCCGCAATTTCACAAGGCGGTGTCACTCACCGCGCTGCAAGCGGGTATGCCGGTGCTTTCCGAAAAGCCTTTGGCGGGGACGCGCCAGGAAGCGCTCGACATTGTTGAGGTTGCCAATCGCACCGGCGTGCTGCACATGGTGACGCAGAATTATCGTTACAGCGTGCCCACCCAAACCTTAAAAAAAGCCTTAGACGCGGGCCACATGGGCGAAATCGGCGCGGTGCATATCGAATTCTTCAAAGGACCCCATTTTGGCGGCTTTCGTGAAGAGATGCCCTATCCCCTGATCATCGATATGTCGATCCACCACTTCGATCTGATGCGCTTCTTTTTGGGTAGCGATCCCGTTGCCGTTTTCGGGCGTAGTTGGAATCCGCCGTGGAGCTGGTTCAAAGGGGATGCGTCCGCCTCGGTCACATTGACGTTCGACAACAATGTCGTTGTTTCGTATAATGGCTCTTGGTGTTCGCAAGGCCACGAAACCCCGTGGAATGCACACTGGCGTTTTGAATGTGCCAAAGGTGTCGTCTTTATGCAGGATGACCAGGTCTATACACAGTTAACCAATCAAGCACCGGTGCTCGTTGAGCCGGTGCAATTAGTACGCACTGGCCAAGCCTATTTGTTGCAAGAATTCTACGAAGCCGTTACGCAAGGGAAGCCGCCGGTCACCACCTGTCAGGATAATATTAAATCCTTGGGGATTGTCTTTGATGTGGTACAATCGTTTGAGACTGGCGAAGTTGTCAAGAGCCTTGTGTGATCCAGGAAAGAGGAAACATGATCGTCACACCTACGCAAGTCCAACAGTACCATGACCAGGGCTTTTGTGTGCTGAAAAACGTGATCCCCCACGAGTATCTGGAAAATTTGCGCGCCGAATGTGGCCGCTATGTGGATGTCATGCACGAAGAGATGGATCGCAAAGGGACTGATACGCTTGGCATCAGCCATCGCAACAGTCGTTATTTCATCTCGCGCCGCGGCTTAGAAAGCGCCAAGCTTTCAGCGTTTCTCTTTAGCGATTTAATGGCACAAGTGACGCAAGCCCTCTTGGGGCCCAACGTTTACTTGTTTAACGAGCAATTTGTCGTCAAAAGCGCAGAAAAGGGCATGAAGTTTGCCTGGCACCAGGATGGCGGCTATGTGATGGCGCATGGCGGCATACCCCATACACCCTATCTGAGTTGCTGGTGTCCGCTGGATGATGCAACCATTGAGAATGGCACAGTCTATATTTTACCCTTTGACCGCGCTGGCACCCGCGAAATTCAGACGCATATGCGCGAAGAAGGCACCAACGATCAAGTGGGCTATTTTGGTAGCGATCCTGGTGAACCGGTCGAAGTGCCGGCGGGCAGCATCGTGGCCTTTACCAGTGCCACCTTTCACCGTAGCGGCCCCAATACCACCGATAAAATGCGGCGTGTCTATCTAGCGCAATATTCTGATGAGCCGTTGCGTAAACAGGCGGATCATTCGCTGTGGGGCTGGGCGGTGCCATTTTTAGAAGGTGGGAAGAATGTGGCGGCTGTAGCAGCGTAAATGATGCCGACAATTTCCAGATTTTACGGCATCAGCGTAAACCGAGACCAAATCAAAGCTTGTGCCAGCGTAATCCCTTGACCAAAGGGATGATCAACTCAGTCAAATCACAAAATACGCTTATTTATTGCAGGAGGAAATCATGGGAAGACCCGTTACACTTTTTACCGGCCAATGGGCCGATTTGCCGCTGGAAACCTTGGTGCAGAAAGTTAGCGCCTGGGGTTTTGATGGCCTCGAATTGGCCTGTTGGGGCGACCACTTTGAAGTGGACAAAGCGTTGGAAAACGACAGCTATGTGCGCGAGAAACGCGATCTGCTCGACAAATACAATTTGAAATATTTTGCCATCAGCAATCACCTGGTGGGCCAGTGCGTCTGTGATCCGATTGATATTCGCCACCAACGGATCTTGCCGCCACGTTTGTGGGGCGACGGTGATCCAGAAGGTGTTCGCCAACGGGCTGCGCAAGAGATCATCGATACAGCCAAGGCGGCTAAATTGTTTGGCGTCAATGTCGTTAATGGTTTCACGGGCAGCGATGTATGGGCCAAACTCTATTTCTTCCCGCCTACCAGTCAGGAAGATATTGATGCTGGTTACACCGATTTCGCCAAGCGTTGGACGCCGATCTTTGATGAATTTCAGAAGCTAGGCGTGAAATTTGCGCTGGAAGTCCACCCGACCGAAATCGCCTATGACATCATTACCATGCAACGTGCGCTGAAGGCTGTCAACAATCACCCCGCCTTTGGCATCAATTTTGATCCCAGCCATTTGATCCACCAATTTATCGATCCAGCCCAGTTTATTGATGAATTCCCAGATCGCATTTTTAATGTGCATGTCAAGGATTCACGCCTGCAACTAACTGGGCGCAACAGCATCCTCTCCTCGCATTTGGACTTTGGCGATCATCGCCGCGGCTGGGACTTTGTTTCGCCGGGGCATGGCGATGTCAAGTGGGACCCGATCATCCGCCGCCTCAATCGCATCGGCTACCAAGGCCCGCTCTCGATCGAGTGGGAAGATTCCGGCATGGACCGCGAGTTTGGTGCCCAAGAAGCGATGCGTGTCGTGCGCAATGCGGATTATGCGCCGTCGAATGTGGCGTTTGACGCAGCGTTTGGAAAAGAATGAGATCGTAAGAATTAAGGATTAGGGATACAGGATTAGGTTGTATTCTTATCCCTAATCCTGTATCCCTAATCCCCTATTCACATCATTCCAATGAAATAATTCAGGAGAACATTCTCATGGGCAAAAGTGGAGGCTTTACGTCGATGGCCGATGCCAAGGCGACCGGCTCCGTGCCAGAAATTGGTGTCGGTATGTTGGGCTATGCCTTTATGGGCAAGGCGCACAGCCATGCGATGCTGACCATTCCCCACATGATCTATCCGCCGCCAGCGATTCCCAAACTGGTGGCCATTGCCGGGCGTAACGAGGTGGCTGTGCAAGAGGCTGCCAAACGTTATGGCTACGAAACCTATTACACTGATTGGCGCAAAATGATGCGCGATGACCGCGTGCAACTCGTGGATAATGGTGGCCCCAATGACGCCCACGCCGCACCAAGCATTGCCGCCGCCAAAGCAGGCAAGCATATTTTGTGTGAAAAACCGTTGGGACGCACCGCTGCAGAATCGAAAAAAATGCGCGATGAGGTGATGAGCACCGGCGTCAAGAACATGGTCGCCTTTAACTATCGCTTTGTGCCAGCTATTCGCCAGATTCGCCTGCTGATCGAAAGCGGCGCGCTGGGTAAGATTTATCACTTCCGTGCCGTCTACTTGCAAGAATGGATCATGCCGCACTATAACACGCCGATGATCTGGCGCTTGCAAAAGGCGTTGGCCGGCAGCGGCGCGCTGGGCGACTTGGGCGCCCATATCATCGATCTGGCGCGCTATCTGGTCGGCGAGGTTGCCAGTGTCAGCGCTATGACCAAGACTTTTATCAAAGAGCGCCCGACAGGTGACGGCGCAGGCATGGGCACGGTTGATGTCGACGATGCCTTTGCGTCCGTGCTGGAATTCGAAAATGGCGCGCTGGGCACCGTCGAAGCTTCGCGCTTTGCCGCTGGGCGCAAAAATGGTCAGACGCTGGAGATCAACGGTGAGAAGGGCAGCATCCGCTTCAATCTGGAACGGATGAACGAACTGGAAGTCTTCTGGGTGGGCGAAAACCCCAAAGAAACCCAAGGTTTCCACAACGTGCTCGTCTCGGAAGGCTATCATCCCTGGTGGGACAATTGGTGGCCGCAAGGTCATATGATCGGTTGGGAACATACCTTCGTGCATGAGATCACCCATATGCTCGATTGTATTGTGAACAACAAACCAGTTTCCCCAATTGGCGCGGATTTTGAAGATGGTTATCGCACTTCTGTGATCTGCGATGCGATCATCAAATCCGCAAACAGTAAACGCCAGGTTAATTGTCAATATTGATAGGCAAGACGTGACAAGTAATAGATGAAAGATAAGCAGTTGACTCCCCATTTATGTATTACTTGTCACGTCTCCCCATTTTGGTTCGCGAAGGCGGTCAACCTGTGCCTGCTCGTGCTCTGGCTTGTTTGCGGGTTATAGTTGCCCGCATGTGGGGCCAACAATAACCCGATTCGACCACGCCCCAGCCACCCTCTTGGATGCAAGCCAGCAAGTCGCAACGGCCCTGGCTGTAACGTTGATTTCCCCTATCTCCCTTTTTGATGTGCCCACTTATCCCTGACATTCTGCGCCAAACCACCCACCTACGTTAAAAAGTTGCCAGCTGTCGGCAAAGTGCCTATACTGTCCAGTTGGTCAGTGCCATTCGGCTGTAGTTGTCTAGGTAACCGTTTTCGTCGCGTGCTAGAAATTTGTAGGTCATCGCTTACCGCGTGAAAACGGTGATGCCTCGCT
>JAPLGZ010000419.1 GCA_026389895.1 Chloroflexota bacterium
CCATAGATCAGGCGACTGAGCATATCGTGACCCAATGCGTCAGTGCCAAAGGGAAAGCGCCAACTCGGGTATTGATAAGCGTTGCCAAAATCGGTATAGTCGTAGCGATAAGGGGCCAAGAAATTAGCAAAGATCGCCAGAAAGATAAAAAACAAGACCACCACCGCCCCAAAAATCGCTAACTTATTACGTAACAAGCGAACCCAGGCGTCGCGCCAAAGATTGGTCTCAGGGCGCATTGACAACACTGGCGGCACTTCCCGCGCACCAACAATCCGCTCTTGGAGTCGCGGCAACGCGATGGTTTGATTCGTTTCCATGCTACTCCTCTCACTTTTAATCATACCGAATCCGTGGGTCGGCCAATCCGTAAATCAGATCAACGATCAGATTCATCGTGCCTAAGAAGACACCGTAGATCAGGATGACGGCCATAATCATGTTGTAATCGCGCCCGGTCATGCTCGTCACAAAAAACTTACCCATACCGGGGACCGAATAGAGCGATTCGATGAAAAATGAACCTGTGCCAATGTTGGCTAAGATCGGCCCCAGAATGGTCACGACTGGGATTAAAGCGTTTTTCAAGACGTGCCGGCTAATAATCACGCGCTGGCCCAGCCCTTTGGCGCGCGCCGTGCGAACATAGTCAGAACGAATCGTCTCCAGCACACTCGAGCGAGTATAGCGGGCGATCACGGCCAGTTGTCCCAACCCAAGCGCGACGGTCGGCAAGACCCAATGACTGGGGGTGTCGAAGCCCGAGACCGGCAGCCAGTGTAATTTCAAGCTAAACACGATAACAGAGATAATCGATCCAGCTGTTTTGGTAGGTGGCTGCCAGCAGACCAAGCGACACGCCCCCCACCACGGCAAAAATAAAGGCCATCACCCCTAATTGCAGCGAAACGGGAAACGTATTGGCCAGAATTTCCACCACGGTGCGGCTCTTAAACATGTACGAGAAGCCAAAGTCTAAACGGACAGCATTCTTGACGAAGGTGAGAAATTGAATATAGAGCGGTTGATCCAGCCCATATTTGGCGGCCAGATTTTTTTGCAGCTCGGGCGGCAACGAATTTGCATTCGGGGCCTGCGGATCAAGCGGACTCCCTGGCGTCGCATGCATCACCAGAAACGTCACCAACATCATGGCCAGGAGGGTGGGAATCAACCAGAGTAGACGTTCAGCGATATAACGTAACAAGCAATTTCTCCTGTGAATCCTGGTTAATGGAATAATCGTACGGCGAACTGACGGTTGTCCAGCGAATGTTGGTTTGGTGTAAAACCCCTCCCTAACCCTCCCCTGGTAAGGAAGGGGACTGTCACGGGACAGACAAAGGATACCTTCTGTCCACCAAGCAATTCCTTCTTTTACCAGAAGAGCAGGAGTCCTCTGGACAGGGTGGGGTTTCTTACCGGCTACGATTTCTGCTACCCTAGGCCAGCTGTTGAGTGATCTGGGCGATATGCACGCTGTCATGCCAAACCGCATGTAGCGTATGGTTCAGAATGGTCACCGGACCGTTGGTGCGATGCCGCCCCAGTTTTTCCCACTGCCCAGATGTTAATGCAATCAGTTCGGCCAGATGGCTCATCCGCAAGTTCACAAAAGCTTCGAGCGCACCGGCCAAATCGTCGGCGGCATAGTTACGCTCGCGCGCCAATGCTTCTTGATCAAAGCCACCGATCAGCCCTTCCATCGCATCGCGTAGGGTGCGAAAACGCTGCAACGCAATCTCCTCGGTGTCGCGCAAGTGGCACACCACTTCGACGACCGACCAGCCCTCGTCACCACCGCGTGCCGCCTGGGCGCGCGCTGGGGAGACATCGCGTAAAAGCGTCGTTAACACTTGAGGGGTGAGGCGCAAGGTCTCGATCGCTTCGCGCGCGGTCTCATACATGTTCAGGCTCCTTTGCAGAATTTGTACTGGCATCCTCGACACAGGCAACGTTGGAATAACCCGACCGAAAAGAGCGAACTTGTTCTTGCGCCGGGTCGAAGGCATGTCGCACAACACAGCCCGTATCATTGGCCAATAGATGGATCGAAATCGACGCTTCCGCAGAAGTTGTCTTAACGGCGTGAATGTCACCGTCGGGCGGTAGCAATGTGTAAAAGTGGCCAGGCTGCAATTCATGCACGGCTGTCACCTCCAGCACCGCATGGCCAGGATGATCCGATGTATGGTCATGCGCATGGGCAGATTCATCTGTTCGCCGGTAGACCGTCTCTTGTTGCTCACCCCGATAAAGGCCAACAAACCCCCAGGCCAGATGATCATGGATCGGCGTCTATGCCCCTGGTGGCACAACCAGACTGAACAACGTCAGCGCGCGATCACTAGCCCGAAAGAGCAGCCAGCTGCCAATCCCGCCTCCCATGCCACTTTCAGCATAGGGTGCAGCGAATTCGTCGGGCAACCAGGTCGGATCCGCAAGTAGTTCAGCACAGCGTGGCTGTAACGCCGCGAGGGCCGCCGGTGCGTCATCGTGAGCGGCCAAGGTGCGCCGCACGTCGGTGATGAAAGCGCGCACGGCTGGCGTGTCTAGAAAATACTCATCAGGTTGGTCATGTTGCTTCATAATCATAGCTCTTTTTTTGATGGGTGAAAGGGCGCCTCACCCCCGCCCCCCAACCGTGAACGAGGGGGCTAAGTTCAGGAGAGGGAGCAAATCAACGGCTGCTTGTCTCCCCCTCTCCTGAACTCTGCCCTTTGATTCAGGAGAGGGGGTGAGGGGGTGAGGCGTCCTTTTAAAATTCACGCCAATTGCAACACCGGCGTGTTCAAATAAGGCGCGACTTCCTGTGCCACGCGTTCTAACGCACGAACGGCCTTGGCGTAGGGCAGATCGCCGGGATCGATCTGCACGAGCAGTTCTGTCCAGCCAATCGCCGCTTGTTCAGCCGCCAACACGGGCCCGATCTCTTCGGGATGGCCATGAAGAATATGAAAACGCGCCAGTGTATCTTCGAGCGACGCATCGGCTGGCAACAGGCCGCGCTGGACATGATCAAGGCGCGATTGGGCCAAGGCTTCGGCCAGATCGCGCTTGGCCGTCGCACGGTCGGCGGCGGGATAGACCGCACGCCCAACGCCAATGCGGGCCTGAGTAACCTTTTCGCCCAAGGCGGTGCGATAGGCCTGCGCAGTGCGAATCTGATTCTCGACCGGTGAACCGCCGCCACGCTCGACACGCCCCAGCAGCAGCCCCATATGATGCTGGGCGGCATGTTGGGCACCATCTTCGCTGGTCACGGCCAGCCAGAGCCGCTCAAGCAGCGCTGGGTTGGGTGGCTGTAAGCGCGTGCCCTGCTCATCGAGCGGTTCGCCAGCCAAGATCGCTTGCAAGCGCTCGAAAGCGGTCGTGGTAAGTTGGCGTCGGCTTTCGATGTCCACGCCAAAGGCGGCAAAGACATCGGGCGCAAAACCGCTACCCAGCCCCAGTTCCAACCGTCCATCGATCAGTAGATCGGTGACGGCGGCGTCTTCAGCCAGGCGCAATGGCTGTTCGAGCGTAATGGTGATCACCACGGTGCCCAACCGAATACGCCGCGTGCGTTCGGCGGCCGCCACCAATAAAGGCAGCGGCGAGGGTAGCCGGCCATAACGCTCACCAAAGTGATGTTGCGTCACGCGCGCCGAGTGATACCCCAGTTCCTCAGCCGCGACAATCAGGTCTAACACTTCGTCATAGGTGCTCGGCACATTGGGCGCACGATCAACTTGGAGAAAGAGGCCAAGCCGCGGCGCATGATTAGACGGCAATGGGTAGGGCATGGGCTTGCTCCTCTCGCGGCTGCGTCGCCTCTAGCTTAGCCAATTTTGCCCGCACGCGCGGCAGCACGTCACGCCCTAATTGGGTAATCACTTCAAGATGAGGAAACCCACGCAGCAATACATGGCCAAACCCCAAATTGACATACTCGACAATGCGATCAGCCACCTGATCCGGCGTACCAACCAGCGCAATGCTGTTGCCGCCCAGCACCTGCGTTAACCCGGCCCACAAATTGGGACCAAGACGAAAATCATCGGCAGCGCTTTGCTCCAGGTAACCGGCCAGGCGTCGTTGCCCAACCGAATCCATGGTGCGAAAATATTCGCGCTGCCGCTTGATCGTGTTCTCGGCCATATGCTGACGGATATCCTCGGCCTTCGCCCAGGCTTGCTCTTCGGTCTCACCCAAGATCACCTGAAAACTAATGCTGTAGCCGGCTGTCCGCCCCTGCGCCGTCACCCGCTGACGGATATCGGCGAGTTTCTTCGCCAAATCATCCAGTGGCCCACCCCAAGTCATATAAACCTGGGCCTCTTCTGCGATCACCGCCTTGCCGGCCTCCGACTCACCGGCAATAAAGAAGGGCGGATACGGTTGCTGCACCGGGCGTGGAAAGAGGGTGGCCCCTTTTACATGGAAAAACTCGCCATCGTGATCAACATTCGTCTCGGTCAATAGCCGCTTGGTCAGCTTGATATACTCTTTCGTGCGCCGATAACGTGTGTCGTGGTCAAGAAAATCCCCATCCCGCGCCTGCTCTTGCGGCGAGCCGCCGGTCACTACATTGATCGAAAGGCGACCGCCAGACAAATAATCAAAGGTTGTCGCTTGGCGAGCGGCCACCGAGGGTTGGACAAAGCCCGGCCGCAAGGCGATCAGAAAGCGCAGATGCGTGGTCTGCGGTGCCAGGAATGAAGCCGCCGCCCAGCCGTCGAGACACCCAGTGCCGACGGGTAGGAGCAACGTGCCGAAGCCCCCCTCCTCAGTCGCCCGCGTAATTTTAGACATATAGTCGAGGCTTGGCTCACGCGTGCCCGAAGCTGTCCAATTTCCCGTGGGCGAATTGTCGCTGCCGGGGTAATCACCATCCCCAGCGGTCGGAATCATGGTTAGAAATTCAACGGGCATAGGCCACCTCCGGGGTGGGCAGCGCGCCATTGGGCGTTGACGCTTTTGCACTCGGTATTTCTGTTCCACTGGCTTCGTGCTTTGGCCGCCAGCCAAGCGCTGGCGCCACCTTGGTGGCGATCAACTCGAACGCCCGCAGCGCTTGATCCAGGCTAGGCACGCCTGGATTAAACTGGCAGATCAGATCCGTGATATGCGGGAAGACCTGATCGGCGCCCAATTCAGCCGCCACTTCATCGGGGTGGCCGTGGAAAACATGCAGCCGCTTGAAATAGCCTTCGGTGGTCAACCCGGCGGGGAATTTGCCGGTCTTGACCAAACGATTTACGGCGTGCAAGATGCCATCTTGGAGTTCAGTTTGGGTGGTGCGTTTGTCGGCGCCAGGATAGACAATGCGCGACAAGCCAATGCGCGGTTTGATGGGGCGACCATTCCAAGTTTCCAGGTAAGCTTTGGCCCACGGTTTTTGCACCTGATCGGTCGGCTCGTCGTAGCCATAGGTAGCACGGTTGAGCAATAAGCCAACACCGGCTTGCGCTGCGTAGCGCGCGCCCTGCTCACTAAAAATCCCCTGCCAGACCCGATCCGCCAGGGTCGGAACCGGTGGCTGAAGGCGCGGGCCATCGGTGCTGCCAATGGGCTCACCGCGCAGGGCTTGCAACAGGGTGCTCAAGCCCGCGGTTGTGAGCTCGCGCCGTTTTTCAATATCCACGCCGAACGCTTTGTAGGCCACAGGATCAAAACCGCTGCCGATCCCTAGTTCCAGCCGCCCGCCGCTTAGCGTATCGACCACCGCGGCATCTTCGGCCAGGCGGATGGGGTTTTCGAGCGGCAAGATGGCAATGGCCGTGCCCAGGCGAATGCGTTTGGTGCGTTCGGACGCGGCGGCCAGAAACGGAAATGGCGACGGCAGCCGACCATCTTGCCCCTGCAAATGATGTTGGGCAATCCAGCCAACATCAAAGCCCAATTGATCAGCGGCTGTGTACAGTTCCAACGTATTCTGGTAAACGCGGCTTGGATCACCAACGCCATCAAAATGGGTCAGAAAGCCGAGGCGAAATGAGTTTGTCATGATAGTTATCCTCTCTCAATTAACTTTTCCTAAAACAGCAAGGGGTGATCATTGGTAAGGGGCGCGTGGGAAATGATTGCCCACATACTTACTGAACACCAATGACTACTTACCAATGACCAATCCCTGAATGCGCTTAGATCTTGGCAAAGTGTTCAGCAACAACGATCTTGCTGGGCAATACTTTGTGGTCGGTTAGCCAGTCAGCGGCTTTTTGCAGATCGAAATCCGTTTTGTCGTCTGGCGCAATCAAGCGGGTTTTGGTCTGATACGCGACGATCTTGGCGACAACAGGCGGGGTCCACCCCGACTCTTTGGCCAGTAGATCCCCTACTTCTTTGGGGTTATTGCTCGCCCATTCGGCCTCGACTTTGTAGGCATCCACAACAGTGCGGACAATCTCTGGGTTCTGGGCGGCGTACTCATCACGCACGAGAAATGAGCCAACATCGATACGTTCGGCCTGGGTCAGATCATCGTTTTCGTTGAAGATCGAGACGGCGTTATATTCAACCTCGGCAATTTCGCGCGGGCCAGACCAGATCACCCAGGCATCGACCTTGCCCTCAGCAAAGGCCGGGGCCGCATCGGGCGGGTTGAGATAGGCGATCTCCACCTGTTCACGCGGCACATTAAACTTTTCTAGCGCGGCTATCAACAGAAATTCGCCAAGTCCCGAACGGTTGGCCGCCACCTTCTTGCCGATCAGATCCTGAACGCGCTTAATCCCTGAATCGGGGCGCACAAGGATGGCCGTGGTGCGCGGGTCCGACAAGATGAGGGTGGTGAAGACCAATGGCGAACCGGCAATAATCGCGGCCAAGGCGGGCGTTGAACTGCCGCCAAAGCTAAAATCGGCGCTGCCACCGGTAACGGCCTGAAGGGTTGGCGCGTGATTGGGAAAGGGGCCAATCCATTCGGTGCTCAACCCTTGCTCTTTGAGGGTCTTCTCAAAGACGCCACGCGTCTTGGCATAGAGAGTCAGTCCGCCTTTCCCCCAGGTGAGCCGCACGGTCTTACTAGCTGTGTTGGCTTGATTCGCCGCGGCGGGCGCACTGGCCGCGCCAGTTGTGGCTTGCCCTGGCGGAACAGCGGCACAAGCGGCCACCTGAAGCGCCAAGGGCAGGGACAAACTGAGCAGGGCCGTGCGTCTCAGCAAAGCTCGGCGTGAAATCTGATTCGTCGCGCGTGGGTTATCGGGATTATGCAAGGTAGTCATAACAGGTATCCTTATGGTTGTTTACGCCTGATCGATAGGCGAATTGCGCAATCTGCTTAGAATTCCACGACATGTTGGGCGATCTCGATCTTCTCGGGCAAGACTTTATGCGCCGTAAGCCAGTCGGCAGAGCGCTGCAATTTGCCGACAATCTCGTCGGTGATAAAGGAGATCGCATATTGCGTCTTGTACGACTTGTATCTTTCTACAATCGCCGGTGACCATTTGGCCTTGGTGGTGCCCAGGTCAACCGCCGCCTCTGGATTGGCATTCGCCCAGGCGGCTTCGGCCAAATAGCCATTGATGACCGCCTGGATCACCTCTGGATTTGCCTTCACATAATCTTCCAGCGCGATATACGATTGAACATCGATCTGCTCTTCGGGCTTTAGCTCTTTGCCTTCGACAAAAATCGGAATCCCGCCATATTCCAATTCGGCAACCTCGCGAGCCGAGCCAAAGATCGACCAAGCATCGATCTGGCCTTGGGCAAAGGCCGGGGCGGCATCAGGTGGGTTGAGATAGGCAATATCAACTTGATCGCGCGCAATGCCATATTTTTCCAAGGCGGCAATGAGGATAAATTCGCCCAGACCAGATCGGTTGGCGGCCACTTTTTTGCCCACCAGATCTTTGACCGACTTGATGCCCGACTTGGCGGTCGCGATAATCGAGGTCACGCGCGGGGTCGAGGAGAGAATGGCGGTGAAGACGAAGGGTGAACCACCCAAAATACCCGCCATCGCCACAGTTGAGCTGCCGCCAAAAGTTAAGTCGGCGCTGCCACCCGTCACCGCCTGGAGCGCTGGGGCATGGGCGCCAAACGGCCCGACCCACTCCACATTGATATTCTTTTCCTTTAAGCTCGGCTCGAACACACCACGGGTCTGGGCAAAGAGTGGAATGCCGCCATCACTGGTGATCAGGCGGATGGTCTTCGGCGCCACGGCCACCTGGGTTGACGCGCCACCTGCGGCTGTGGCGGCGGGTGTGTGGGCGCTGGCCGCTTGATTCGGCGCCACGGGGGCGCAAGCCGCAGCTAACTGCGCCAAAGGCAGCGATAAACTGAAGAGGACTGTACGTTTGAGCATCGCGCGTCGCGAGATCTGGCCGTTGGTTGATTGTTGATTGGTTGTCATATAAATACCGTTTGTATACCTTTTCAATGATGGATCAATGCCTGAAAATTTATGCTACGGATGGCGTAAATCGAACCCCACCCGCGCCCAAGGGGCTCCCGCTCACCTGGTAAGGGAGGGGACTGTTGAGGGACAAAGAAAGTCACTCGTTCTGTCCACCGATCGGCTCCCTCCCTTACCAGGGGAGGGCTGGGGTGGGGTTGCGTCTTGCCATTACCCACGAATGCTATCGAATGACAGATAACCCCTCCCTAACCCTCCCCTGATAAGGGAGGGAATTGTTGAGTGGAAGGCCGCACCAGAGCCTTCTGTCCACCCAACGGCGCTCTTATCAGGGATCGGGTTATTGCAACACTTGCGTCAGGCTGTATAACTCCTGCGCTAGCTCACGAGTTAGTTGATCGATTGCCTCGGGCACTTGCGTCTTGTCGGGGAATTGGCTATCGACCACGTAGACACCCTGCGCCGCGCTCAAGCCGGACAAGCTGGCCACCAACGGCCGCAGACCATGATCAATGGCCAACGCATGTAAGGGGCTGCCGCCAGTGGCAATCAGACCGCTGACACGCCCGCGCAGCGCCGCTTGCGGAAACAGATCGAGAAAGGCTTTTAATTGACCGGTGTAGGTTGCACGATAGACAGGCGTTCCCAGGATCAGGATGTGTGCCTGGGTTGCTTGCTGGATCGCCGCATCTAGGGCACCATCACGCCGCCGGCCCAACAAGGCGTCGGCAGGCAACTCGCTGAGATCCAATAACTGTCCGGCCACGCCGCGCTCGGCTAAATGTGCAAGGGTGGTTTCCACAAGGATCTTCGAACGCGAGTTGGGCGAAGGGCTGCCCGAGATGCCAACGGCCTGCAAAGTTGCCGATAC
>JAPLGZ010000324.1 GCA_026389895.1 Chloroflexota bacterium
GCCATGTCGAGCCAAATTGGTTGGCCAGAAGGCGCCAGGGCCGAATGTAACAGTGTCAATCCCAACGCTTCGGCCACTACTTGGCTGGTGGCCGCGGTGCCCAAAAATTGGCAGCCGCCACCAGGCGAGGCACACGCTTTACAGCCCAATTCGGCGGCCTCTTCCATTGTGATCATCCCCTGCGCATAACGGACACCCACGGTCTGGACTTTGCCAGCGTCTTCCCCTTCGGCGGCGGGCAAGGTGACACCACCAGGCACCAAAATTGTCGGGTGCTCGCGCTGCGCGGCCAGGGCCAACATCATGGCGGGCAGACCTTTGTCACAGGTAGCGACGCCCATAATACCCTTGCGGGTGGGCAACGAGCGGATCAAACGGCGCAGGACAATCGCGGCGTCGTTGCGATAGGCCAGGCTGTCAAACATGCCGACCGTGCCTTGGGTGCGTCCATCACACGGATCCGTGACGAACGCGGCGAAGGGAATGGCCCCTTGTTCGGCCAACTCTTTGGCCGCCGCCTGCATCAACAGACCCACTTCCCAGTGGCCAGTGTGATACCCCAGTGCAATCGGCGTGCCGTCTGGCCCGCGGATGCCACCCTGGGTGCTGAGAATCAGGAATTCTTTGTGGCGTAATTTCTTGGGATCCCAACCCATGCCAGCATTCTGGCTCAGACCAAAGATGTCACCACTAGGCGCGTTGAGCAGGAGTTCGTGATCAAGCGGCAGCGCACCTGTCGGGCCGGCCGCGTTGGTTTGGATTTTATAGATGTCGGGGTCAGTCGAATCAATTGCAATCGGTTTGGTTTGGGTCTGGGTCATTTTCTTTCTATTCCTTTCCTATGCAACAGCCACTGCTCACACGAATGTGCGCGGTGGCTGTGTTATCATTGGTTACTGCGCACACGAAACTGATGTCGGACGTTAATCATACATCAGCGTGATTGATTCTTCAACCTGCTATCGATCATAACCCCAATCAAAACCAAATCTATTACGCAGCGAGCACAGAGAAAAGCCGACTTGTTCTGTAGTTTCTCTGTGCTCGCTGTGCCTTCTTTGTGTACTCTGTGTAAGCTCTTTTTCCTGCTCAATCCTCCCGCGCTGCAAATATGACGCGCCACGCATTCCGCACCACCGTGATCGCAGTCCAGAAGATCACCATCGCCATCATCGGATGGAGTGCGGCTGCCCACGGCAACTTGCTGCCAATATTGGCGCTGAAATATTGAAAGAAGATGCCGCCAAACAGACCGAGACTTTGCCAACGTAGCGCTTTGGGTAAGCGTCCGATAAAGCTGAGCATTAACATCAGCAGCGGCACAAATTCAAAGAGATGGACAAAATTGATATGGCTGACCCAGTTTAGCGGACTGACAAAGACGGCTAGACCGGCTAGAAAAACTTGGATGACAACACAAAGCGCAAAGGCGACGGCTAGCAACATAAAAACCGCCCGCGCAAACCGAACGGCGCCGCTCAACCTGGCGGGTGCTGCGTTTGCTGTCATTCCTGGTGGATTGGTCGGCTGGTTGTGTTCCACAATTTCTGGTTGAACTGTCATGGATTAAATCCCCTTCAAGTAAGTAACTAGCCTGTTCATTTTATACAGGTTGGATGACGTTCCGCCACCCAACCTCGTTCTCAACCGATCACTAGCTGGGCGCGGTCCAGGTGCTACAATAGCCTGTTGGCGCCACGGGCCCTGTGATGATTTGGCAGCCACCGCAGGCCGCACCCCCATCTGGCTGCTTATAGAAACGACAACCGCTACAGATACGGGTTGGATCGGCCGATTGATCGACATATTTGAGCGCCTTACGTGCGCCGGCATCGGCGGCGGGGTCACCACTGGTGGCGCAGGCCGTTTGTCCGCCGGCTGCCGTGGCGGGCTTGGCCGACTCGCCACCACAGGCGGCTAGGCTGAGCAAACCCACGCCCACCGCCCCAGCCAATGCGGCCCGTTTTAGCAAGTTGCGCCTTGAATATTGCTGCTGGATCAGCGTGTCAAGATCCGAATTCTGCTCCGCGCGCCCGGCGCGCCCATGATTGATTGTTAACATGTTCTATTTCTTCTCCAATTAAGCTTGACCATTCACTTCACTGTTTGTCAGACACTAGAGACCATGATCGCCAATCGCCTCTAGTCACCAGGTTGCCATTCTCACGTTGCTCGCGCTGCCTGCAATGCTGATCTCGTAGCGAGCAGACACTTTGTTGTAATCCACACTTTGCCAGCGGACGCCATCAATGACGGCGCCAAAGTCCTGCTCGTCAAACCTCAAGTGGCTGGCGCTGCCATTGATCTGGACGCGAGCCGCCACGCCGCGCGGCCGGTAGATCACGACATCGCTGACACTGCCGGCCATGTAGATAAAGATCGTCTCTGCCGGCTGGGGCAATGCCAACGCCGCGCCACTAACACTGCCCAAATCAAGTGACCGCAGCGCCAGCTCACGCAGATCGGCGATGCCGTGGGCCAGACCGCCGCGACATTCAATTTCCCACGCGATGGTCCCGTTGAGCGCGATAGTCGCTGGGGCTTCCTCGTTGTTTATCGACCGAGCATAGACTGGCAGCTGGTTATACTGAATTGTCACGATGCCTGTTTGCACGCTGACGTTGGGCAGATGGCCAGTAAAGTGTGCCTGATAGAGATCAGGCAACAAGGGGTCGCCATACAGTGTGACGCCAATCGCGCCGGACGCAAAGACCAAGCGTCCATTGCTCAATGAGCAGCGCGGTGCGGAAAAATTAGCACTTTGGTCGTATGCGCTTTGTGTGTTATCGCTGGCCATTGTCAATGCTTGCGGTTGTTGGTGCCTCATGGCGCTTCCTTCCCTGTGCGTATCTACTGTTCCTTGCTCAAAGAGTATAGGCTGCAATAAGCGGCGACGCATCACCCGTGGTGGGTGATTGCGTGGGTGATTTGACCTATACGGCGGGGTATGGGTGGGTGAGCGCGGGTGACGCTGCGGCATGCGGGGTTGCGAATTGGAAATGAGGGTACAAAGCTAGAGGAGATTAAAAAATGGCAGTTGTTGGCACTGTTTTGTCTGGCGTTGCGGATTTACCCAGGCGAAGCGCACGGTCTCTTCCTCACCGCTAAAGCGCGCTTGAACCAGGATCTGTTGGCCTTTATTGTAGGCTGACCAGAAAAAAGCTTACTATCCCATAACCGTCTACGCCCGTTCAATCCGACACTGAAAACAGTTATTCGTTGCCGACCGTACATGGATATAGGCCACATCGGCCCGTTCAAAAAGCGCTTGCGCGCGCTCGGGAATCTGCACCGTGGGGACAATTTGCCCAGTGCCGTAGATGATGCGCTCTTCGTTATTATAGCCGCGCAGAATATATTGATCAGACCCGAGCATGGGCGGCAGTTCAGTCGTTGCGGCGTACCGTTCACAAGCCGCCACGTGCAGAAAGATCGGCCCACATTCCGCATAGGGTTGCACGGTTGTAAAGGGTCGGTGAGCTAGGATTAGATAAGGGGCGCCAGCCTCTACAAAGTTAAGACAATGGCGGCAAGGCACGCCGTCTCCACCGGTAGAGATGGCGTGTTCGGGTGTTTGGTGGTTGGCATCGGGACCGCCGGCTTGTAGGGCTGTGACAATCGCGGTGGGTAGGGCGACAAAGCGGATGGATGACATAGTGGACTCCTTTTTTGCAATGATGAGTTTGTTGCGTAACGGCAACATGGCTCCATCATAACAAACCGTCGCATGCGGATCCACCCGCTTCTTGCGCTTTTTTGTTTAGCGCTTGCGGACCTGACTGCCGCCGATATTATGCCACCCCCAGAACGCTAGGCTGGCTACTCTGTGCTATCCCCGCCAGGCGTAGGCTAACGGCTTGCCCGTCTCTAACAGTGTCTTCAAATTGTTCAAAATGGCCATCCAACCCATGGATGTCAGCGTTATATTGGCGCCGGGCGCGAATTCGTCGTGGGTGATCTTGAGCATCACAATGCTGCCTTCGGTGGCGGGGTAGGGTGACAGTTCAAAGGTTACGCGTGAAGGCTCGCCACCCAACGTGAGGGACTGCCAGCTATAGGCTAGAACCTTGGGTGGATCACAGGTCAGAATTTCGCCTTCCACCTCAGCATTGCCATCTGGTTTGAGGATCTTGAGTGGTGAGCCGACTTGCCAATCGGTTTCGTGGCGGCGACCACCCCAGTATTGCTGGGTAAATTCGGGCGTGGTTAGGGCTGTCCACAGCTTTTCTGGCGTAGTGGCAATAAATAGCGTATAGACGAATTGTGGTTTATCCATTTTTAGCCTTCCTTGTCATCTGTTGTTGTTCATGAAGCAGATGAAGCGTGATGAGTGAAGAAGTGATGAGTGAAAAAGGTCATTTGATCTTACTTCTCACTCATCACTTCTCACTCATCACTTCTCACTCATCACTTCATCATCCGACTTCGAACTTTCTAAACTCTCTTTGAGCGCGCTCAGCGCCTGCAGTCGCGAGCGTTCATATTTGCCGATCCAGCGATCATAAATTTCCTGAATCGGCGTTGGATTGAGATAGTGCAACTTTTCGCGCCCGCGCCAAATTGTGACTACCAAGTTGGCTTCTTCTAGCAGCGCTAGATGTTTAGAGACCGACTGGCGCGCCATGGCCAAATGGGCGCAGAGTTCGCCCAAAGTCTGACCATTCTGCTCAAACAACTGATCTAGTAACTCGCGGCGACTGGCATCGGCAAGCGCTTTGAAGACTTTATCTGGATCCATAAAAATATTATGCAGCCAAATGGATGCATATGTCAAATCAAAAAGTATCTAGAACGCATGTTTTGTTCGTTCGTTTTGTTCGTTGCTCAGACAAGCTTTAGGTGTTGCGCTGCGGCGCAAGCTTCCTGGCGACTGTTCACATTGAGCTTGCGGTAGATACTTTGCACCTGGGTTTTGATGGTGTTCACCGAGACGATCAATTCTTTGGCGATCTCGGCATTGGAGTGGCTGACGGTGAGCAGTTGGAGTACACGTTGTTCTTGTGTACTTAGTGGCTCGACGAGGAAGGCGACTGCTGGGGCGGACAAGAGCGCACTATTGGCCTGCGGGCGCATCGCCTCCGGTTGGGCTTGGGCAAACGCGAGCAACAGCGCGCGTACATAGGCCGCTAGCGGCTCTGTTTTAACGGTGGGCCAGATCAGGCGCAACAGTTCATTCATAGGTTCGCCCTCATCTAAGAAAAGCCGTTGATAGCCTTCGCCTTGGGCCTGCGCGAGCGCCTGAATGAGCCGTGTTTTTGCTTGATCGATCTCTTGACCGGCAAAATATGCCAAACTTTGCAGCATTTTGATCGCCAATTCGCTGCGGATGCGTCCCTGGTTGTGGGCTTCCTCGCACCAAGGTTGGAGCAGGCTCAGGGTTTCGGCTGGCTTGCCTTGGGCCAGATGCAGGCGAGCAATTAGCAAGGTTTCCTGCTCTTGTTGCAGGCGGGCCACATCAGGCTCTGGCTGGAGCGAGGTGATAAACCGCTCGACCGCCGCCCAGTCGCCAGCCGTTAAGGCCAGCCGCGCTTGCCAGAGCCGCGCCTCGCGCAATAGGGGTAAGGTTTGGCGTTGCGGGGTCTGGGTGAAGAGTGGCTGTACTATCTGTTGCGCCGCTGCTGTCTCACCATGCGCCTGTTTGATCTGGGCGAGAATTAATGTGCCACGAATACGGAAATCTTCATAGGCAATTTGTTGGCCGATCTCAACTGCTTCGGTTGCTGCCTGTTCGGCCGTTGCCAGGTCGTTCCATTCTAAGGCCAACGCCGCAAGACCCAACTGCGCCCCGCCAATCCGCATACGCGCCTGGTGCGGGTTCATCGGCGCTTTCTCAACCGCGCTGATCACTTGCCGGTAAAATTGCGCGGCCTCTTGTAACTGGCCTTGTTTGCTGCAAATATCCGCTAAACCAAGCAGCGTCGCCAATAGTCCATATTTGTTCGTCGTGGTTTGCCAGAGGGCATAGGTTTGGTTGAAAGTGGCGTGCGCTGCCTGCAATTGACCCGCCAGCAGCAGTGCTTCGCCAACCAAAGCCAAACTGATCCCGCGCCATTGGGTCTCGCTTGCTGGCAACAAGCCAAGTGCTTGTTGGGCCAACGCTCCTGCTTGGGTGCGGGCACCCTGCATCGAGGTGACCCAGGCGCGAAACGCCAGCGCCTCCCCTAGCTTGGGCTGGTTGTCTGTGCTGCGCCAGTGCGCTTCGGCCACATGTAACGGTGCTTGAATCAGCGTCATGGTGGTCGGGGCGCGCCGATCCGACGTAAATAGGATCGCCGTTGCATAGGCCATGCAGAGCGTCGGATGGGCATGGAGCACAGCTTCGGGCAATTGTTCCAGCCAGCGGCGCAAAGTGTGATACTCGTTCTGAACCAGTTCAGGCGCAATGACGCGCTCGATCAATTCAGCGATCAAAGGGAATTCCTGGGCGGTCAGCGCGGCCTCGACTGCTTCAGTGAGCAGGTCCTGGGCGGCATACCAACGACTGGCCCGCCCCATCAATGTGCGCAACGTGGCTTCGCCCAAGCGTCGCCGCGCTTCGTGAATTAGCGCCTCGGCAAAGAGCGCGTGATAACGCTGCCATTGGACGGTATGCAGCGGCCCATGCTTGAGCGACGACGGCTGTTGCGGCGCTGGTCCGCCTTCATCCAGCGGTAGTAAAAACAAATTCGCCTGGCGCAACTCTTCGAGCATTATCGCACTGTCGGTGCGCCCCGTGACTGCATCACACAGGGCGGCCGTGAAGCGATTCAGCAGGCAAGTATAGAGTAAAAAATCCTGCACCGGCGCCGGTTGGGCATTAAGCACTTCGGCAATAAGATAAGCAAAAATGTGACCATGACTGCTGCTGAAAGTGGTCAGCAGTTGCTCCATCGCCTGTGCATCGTTTTGGACGCGACCTTGAAGCGTCAGCGCAATCAGCCGCAGCCCTGTCACCCAGCCTTCAGTGCGCATCTCCATTCGTTCGATCAATTCGGGCGCGAGCGGACAAGCCAGCGTATGTTGAAAAAAATCTTGCGTTTCCGCCAGCGAAAAACGCAGGTCATCGATGCGCAACTCCGTCAGATCGGGCCGCGCCCGCCAGCGCGCCAATGGCAAAGGTGGATCGGCGCGCGTCGTCATGATCAAGTGGACAGTGGCCGGCAGATAGTCAAGCAGAAAGATCATTAGTTCGTGAATCTGCGGCGCACCGATCACGTGGTAATCTTCCAACACCAGCACCGCTTTGCCGTTGAGCTGGGCCAGGTCATTGATCAACAAGGTCAGCACGGTCTCCCAGGCCGGCGGCTGCGCGGTGTGTAAGAGGGCCAGGGCAGCGTGGCCGATGGCCGCATCAAAGGCCTGGCAAGCTGTGATCACATAGCGCCAAAAGCGCATCGGATCATTGTCACCGGCATCTAAGGTAAACCAGGCGACTGGCGTGTGAAGTTCAGCATCTAGCGCCGCGTTCTGATGAATCCATTGGCTCACAAGCGTTGTCTTGCCAAAGCCAGCCGGCGCAGATATGAGGGTCAGCTTGCTGCTCAACCCCCGGTTCAACTGTTCAAGTAGACGCTGGCGTGCCGTCAAATCAGGCCGCGCTTGGGGAATATGCAGTTTCGTCGCCAGCAAGGGGGGGGACGACGGTTCGGCGCGGAGCTGTGTGGCGCCATTGAGTTGTTTGGTCTGCATAGATTGTTCGCTTTCTCGGCTTACTTTGCGCTCGTTGTCGAAACATCACTACGTAGCTCGGACGCGAGAGTTTCCGCCAAACCTGTGGTAAAGTCTTCCTATCCTCAAATAGGATCAAGCGGGAAGTTTTGTGTCAGTCTTGCGAACCACGGACGGCCAGAAGGACCGCACCTACTAAAAATTCGCTTCTCAATTTGATTGGAGTCGAGTATGAAAATTCAGATTACGCACGCAACCATCATGTTTTTGGTTCGGAAGCGGTGTTACGCCCTGTTGCCCGTCGCGTGATATACTCTGAGTTAGCTTCTATTGGGCGGTTTGACACAGACGATCAGAGGAGAAATATCATGCGGTTTGAGAATCCATTCAAGCGTGTTGAGCAACTAAAGCGCGTCAAAAATGTTCCTAAGGAATCGCAAGGCGAGCGTGTGCCGCCTGGGCAATTTCTCACCGAACGCTTTCCGGTGCTGCACTATGGCGACACGCCGCACTATCAAAGTTTAGAGACCTGGGATTTTCGAGTCTACGGATTGGTGGAAGAGGAAAAGACCTTTACTTGGGCGGATATGATGGCCTTACCCACAAATTCAGAGACCGTGGACATCCATTGCGTGACGCGCTGGAGCAAATTAGATACAACTTGGACCGGCATTCCATGGCGTCAGTTTATTCAACAATTCAAGATCAAGCCGGAAGCCACGCACGTCATGGCGCACTGCGAACAGGGTTTTACCACCAACATTGCCCTGGACGTGCTCGACGATGATGACACCATGTTGGCGTATCTCTACGAAGGCAAGCCGCTCGAGCCCGATCACGGCTATCCGATGCGCCTGTTGGTGCCGAAAAAATATTTCTGGAAAAGCGCCAAATGGATTCGCGGGCTAGAGTTTATGGCCGGTGACCGCCCCGGTTTCTGGGAGCGTCATGGCTATCATATGCAAGGCGATCCGTGGTTGGAAGAGCGCTTTGGTTGGTAATGGAAAGTTTGCGATTGAGGTTTAAGAACGGTGCTTGCCTAACCAGAGATCAGTCGGGGTGAGTGGAAAGTTGTCTACCTGATCCCTTTAAGCGTGTGTTTCCGTTGAGAACCAAGCATCGCTGGCTGTCGTCTCTTGCTCGTCAATGGCCTGGCCAGGGGTGATATAGAGTGTTGTCAGCAAGGTGATTAATAGGACAAGCAGTAATAATTGCGTCATGATCGGATTCTTTCTGGGTTCGTAATGCCTATATACTAGCCGTAGTATACCGGAATCAAGCGACTGAAGAAGTGTTCTCTTGCACGTTTTGATTGTGTTTTTATGCACATCTAAACCGCAGTATAGCGCAAAGAGCCGGGCCGTGTTAGATCCATTTCGGACCGTCTTCATGCGTATAAAAACCGGCGTATGACCCCACCCAGACCCCTCCCTAGCCCTCCCTCTAGGGATTGGGGTCTACGCATTCTTCCACTCCACCAATTGATTCAGCACCAACATGCCATCGTGGGGCATGCCCGCGTAGAAGCGTTCACACTGACCCAGGGGCAGCACGCTAGAAACGCCACGGGCGGCAATCTTGTCACGCAGATCCAGGCGTCGCGCCTCTGGATAGACGCCTGCGGTCGAAACGCCTGCGTGCAGATAGGGGAAGACCGCCGACAAACTGTCTACACAGCGCACAATCACGAGCCGGCACATGGGATGATCGAGAATGTCGAACTCATCTGGCATGACCACCACGCCCGATTGGAATTCCCCCACCTGCGTATTCAAATGCCATGTCGCGTTGGCGTACTTGCCCCGTTTCATCCGTTTTAGTTGGCCGCGGGTGGCCGGGGCAACGGGTTGCGGCGCGGCCATGTCCCATTGACCAAGCACCGCGCGTAACTGTTCCGCGTAGGTATTGGCCTGTTCTAGGCTCCCTTCGACATAGTGAATTTGGGCGGCATTGCACGCTTTTTGATTGTTGATTAACGTGTCGAGCGCGGCCTGGCCGACGACTGTTTCTAAGTGGTTGTTAAACGCTTCTTGCCCAATTAAGCTGATGCCATAACGCGGGTTAAAGGCGACGGTTTTCGTCAGCAAAGCCTTGGACTGCACCGCAGTCACCGCCCCCGGCGCACCCCAGACGACGATCCGGTCAAACGCATTGGGCATAAAAAGCACCTGCTCCACGCTCTCGTCGCCACCTTGCCAATAGACCACCGACAAGTGCTGCGTGAGCGGGTGATCCGGCGCAACGCTTGCCAGCATAAGGGCCAAGAGTGCACCTGGCAAGATGGCGCCTGCGGGCAGTTTGATCACCCCCACCGATTTTGTCAAGAGTAAACGCAGCGCCGAAACGATAGGAATGCTCGGCGCGTTGCCTGCCGTGATGTGCAGTTGGCGCGTTGGCATGGCTCGAATGTACGTTGGCTCGTCCGCTTGCTGTGTGGTTTGGGCTTGGCCAGGCAGATCGCGGGCGAGTAATGCCACCAAACTGGGCAAAACTTGGGCTGGCGTCGCCACCCAGCCATCGAGAAATTCATGCCCTGGCTTCGACCATACGGCCAGTTCTTGATCGATCATCACTTGGGCGCTTGCGCCATCAAAGCCATAGGCAAAAGTGGCAAAAGCTGCGTCTAGATACAGATCGGGTAGTTCGGTCGTCTGACGGCAAAGCTCACGCACCCGTTCCACCAACGTGCGATTTTCCGTCAGTGCTTCGGCGATCATCGTTAAATAATCTAGAATCTCGGCCACCTTGAGCGCGTACGGGCCTTGGACCAACTGGTCAAAATCTTGTTCAAGCAAGCTCTGGCTGTTAATGGCAGGCATCAGTTGATAGCGATAGGCGGTGGTATAACGCAGCGTGTCGCGATCAATCATCCGTTCGCGCAAGAGTTGTGCGTTGGGTAATTTGATATAGTCGATATCTGCATCTACCGTGGCAAAGGCCGCTTCAATGGCCGTGCAACTCATCTCCGGTGGCATAACCAGCTTACCTTTTACCAGAAACGGCACGCGAATCACACCATTATTTTCAATCAACAAATTGGGCTGTTGGCCGATCATCTCCATTGTCCTATCTCACTCATCACTTATCCTAAACCTTCCTCACGCCCGCATCGACGCCATCACACCAGCACAACCTTTGATTTCCCGATTTTGGGCGCGCCCGATTTCCGTGATCGCCGGCCCTGTTAGCCCGCAGGCACATTCACCATCGATCAGCCGCACAACATCACCGGTGATGATAAATCCTGGATAAGCAATGGCCAGCGGATCGAGGAAACCGAAGCCACCGTGTAATGCTTTGCCCGTCACTGGTGACAATGCCTCGTCGAAAATGACTGGCTCCAGCATGGGGGGGATGTGAAAGCGGCCCTGATCGCAGCGCACCATAAAGACATTGGCTTCGGTCATCGAATAGCCTTCGATGATGCGTTCGAGTGGCAATCCAAAACTCTGCGCAAGCAACGCGACGAGGGCCTCACGCGCGATCTTTTCGCCTTGGAACGACTTCCAACCTCCACCGAACAAGACCAGGCTACCAGGTTTTAGCGTTAGGGTTTGGTTCGTCTGCGCCATATATTCGCAAAGTTCCTTGCATTGAAAGGGCGCACCAAAGATAAAGATCTGTTGCCCTGCCGCGGTCGCTTGTTGCATCTGGTCGACGATGCGCGCAAAGTTTTGCGCTTTTTGGCCAATCGTATCTGCCTGTAATGTTGCCAGCTGTTGGCGTTCTTCTTCCGTGCGCGCACCGCGCGACAGGACGCGCAAAGCCGTTGCCGTGAGCTCCGTTGGGTAGAGAAAGTAGCGGCGTCGGAAGAGCGGCCCGAGCTCACGGCCAATCGACTGCATACCCGTCCGCCCATTCTGAAAATCCAGAAAAACTCCGTCAAAGTGTCGTGCACCACTCATCTTTTGGATCACAGCCGCAAACTGGTCTGGTGCCAGGAGGCGCGTTGCCGCGGCAATGGCCTGTTGTTGCCAACGGGCGCCGAGCTTGGCATAGGCCAACAAGGGAAGCAGATAACAGGTATTAAACCGTTTCGTCAGCGCCCAATTCTGGCTGTCGCGTGGGACAAAAGAAAAGGCACCCGAGGTGCCAGAGCTGTAAACGAGCTTGACATCAATACGCTCGAGGCATTGTAGCCACGCATCAATCGTATGGACATCTGTTACATCAACGTCGAGCCGGCGATGGTGGATCTGAGATAGCCAACGATTCATCTGGCCGAATTCCCCTTCGTCAAGCCAGCGCGCTGGATAACTTTTAAAGAGATCGTCCGTAGACATGAGGTGCTGCTTGATGGGCTCGATGCTGGAGAGTTCGCCAAGCCCTTCTTCTTGCGCCAATTGTTGATAGATCGGAATCTGCTCTAGATAATGGGCGTGATTGAGCAAAAGCGCCTGTTCGCGTAGTTGGCGAGCCTGCTCCGCGGCAAACGGGCGACGCAACGCCCACGCTTGCGTCATTTTGATTAATTGATCCTGGATCATCTGACTTTGTGCGTAGCGCTGCTGATTATGCATCTATAGCCCCCCATTTTCTGCTAAATGTCGATTCACTACCTCGCACTATAGCAGAAAATGGGGGCATTTCAAGCGGCACATGTGTACCATTGAATGTAACAGGTCCATTGCCAATTGATTATGTTCGGCATAGGGTGCAAAAACTTAGCGCGGAGACGCAGAGGCGCAAAGAAAAACAAGCAACGTTTGCCTGTGATGTGCTCCTTTTCTTTGCGCCTCTGCGTCAAAATTTCAACCGCACGTTATGGGTGTTATTGGACAGAAAAACAGTCCAATGCTTTATCTTACGCGGCCAGGGTT
>JAPLGZ010000454.1 GCA_026389895.1 Chloroflexota bacterium
CCAGATCAGGCGCAGCCCGACTGGTTTTCCAAACAGGTGGACCATATGGTCGATCTGCGCTCATTGGACGGGATTCTCATCTGGACTGCGGGCATCCTGAAGGATCATGCCTTGGCGGATCGGTTACTGGCGCGCTATCGCGGCATGCCGACGGTCAGTCTGGGGGTCGATACGCCAGGGGCGTACCGAGTGTTGATGGATGGCTATCAAGGCATGATTCAATTGGTGTCACATTTGATTACGGATTGTGGCCGCCGCCGTGTGGCCTTTATCACCGGCACGCCCACCAACCGCGATGCCCAAATGCGGCAGCAGGCATATGAAACGGCGTTGCAACAGCATAACCTGCCACTTCGTCCGGAGTTGATTGTCCCTGGCGCGTTTGCCTGGAATTCGCGCGCGATTGGGCAGCGGGCGGTCGCTATATTACTGGACGAACGCAACGCGCGGCCGGATGCGATTGTCGCAGCCTCCGATGATCTAGCGATTGGGGCTTTGCAGGAGTTGCAGCGGCGCGGGATCAGCGTCCCTGAAATGGTCAGCGTGACCGGCTTCGATGATATTCCAGATTGCGTTGCCATCTCGCCTGCCCTGACGACCGTGAATCAATCGCCTTATGCCTTAGCCTGGCAAGGGATTGCGCGGTTGGCAGACCTGCTCCAGGGCAGACCGGGGCCAGAATGTACGCTGATCCCGACCGAAGTGATCGTGCGGCAGTCATGTGGGCAACGCGCACTGCCCGCGCCACTGATGGCTTTGCCTGGGTGGAAAACGCCTCTTCCGCAGGCACAGCCAGGTAAAGTCACCCTTGTACCGCTGCCGTTCAAGGCGCAATTTGCCGAACGGCGCGCAGGCTACCAGCAGCTCTTGGCAGAGGCCCTGGATGATGGTCGTGTGAAACCAGCGGGCGCGCCGCCATCCGGTCAGTTGGATCGGCTGCTCACTGACCTGGAGCAAAGCATATCAGAAGGGCAGTTGGCGGCGTTCTTGGGAAATGTGCAACAGCTCCTCGGGTCATTGCCTGACGAACGGGTGCTCGGATCCTGGCGTACAGCGTTGCTCACTTTGCTTAACCAGATTATTTTGGATTTTGTGGATAGTCCGTTTACTTGCAAGGTCGAGGCGCAGGCGCTGACGGTGCCAGAGATGGGCCAGGCGCTGGCCACGCAGGTGCGGTGGCTGTGCGGTCAGACAGCATTGACACTGGAACGAGCGCAGGCGGTCCAGGAGCAGCAACGCTTCGGCCAGCTTTACATGGTCAGCCGGAGTCTCCTGATGCCCTATGATCCCGCGCAGCTAGCCACCATTTTTGCTGAGCAGTTACCGCAACTGGGCATCGAGTTGGCCTATGTCGCGATCCGTCCTTCGCTCGATGCAGTGTCGGATGAAGTTCAGTTGGTAGTGCGTTTTGATCATCAGGCCGGTCAGGCCGAAGCGCCGGACCACTGTTTTTATAAGACGGCGGAACTGGCTTCCGGACGCTCGATTCTGGGCGATCGCCGTCTTAGTCTTGTGGTCGTGCCACTTTATTCTGCCAATATCGATGCCGGGTTTGTGGTCTTTTCGTTCGGCCCGCGTAACTATCAGTTCTATATGCAACTGGGCAGCATGTTAGGCTATGGCCTAGTGAACGGATTGTTGCTCGAACAGGTGCGGGCGCATGCGGCCCAGTTGGAGGCGCGCGTTGAAGCGCGGACGGCGCAACTGCAAAGTGAAATCGCAGTCCGCCAGCAGGTCGAAGAAGAATTGGCCCGCGCGCGCGATCAGGCGGTGGAGGCGTCACGCCTGAAATCGGAATTCCTGGCGACCATGAGCCATGAAATCCGCACGCCGATGAATGGCATTACCGGGATGACGGAACTCCTTCTCGATACCGCGCTGGACGAGGAACAGCGCAGCTATGCCGCGGCCGCCAATGAGGAAAGCTATAAACTACTGGATATTATCAACGATATTCTTGACTTCTCGAAGATTGAAGCCGGAAAAATCACCCTCGAAGAACGGGAATTCACCCTCGCGCTGGAAGTCGAGCGCGTCATCCGGCTGCTTACCCCCAAGGCGCAAAGTAAAGAGATCACGTTGCTCAGTGCGATTGCACCCGATGTGCCTGCGCAAGTGATCGGCGATGCCGTGCGGCTCCATCAGATTTTGATGAATCTCATCGGCAATGCGGTGAAATTTACCGAAACGGGCGAAGTTGTGCTGACGATTATTCGAGCCCCGCAGTCGGTCTTGCCGCCCGCAGATGGCTTGGCGCCGACTATTTTTCTGCAAATTACCGTGCGTGACACCGGCATTGGGATGTCGGACATGACCCTTCAAAATCTCTTTCAGCCATTTGTTCAGGCAGACAGTTCGACCACTCGGCGCTATGGCGGCACCGGCTTGGGCCTGGCGATTACCTGCCGCCTGGTAGAGTTGATGGGTGGTGAAATTCAAGTAATGAGTCAGGTGGACATGGGGTCGCGCTTTATTGTAACGTTGCCGTACCGCTATCAGGCAACCGCGTTGCGTACAGTCGCCGCCTCACCGTCGCCAGTCTCTTTACGCAGCATCATCCTTAGCCATAACGAAGTGCTGGGCCGCACATTAGCCGGATATCTGGCGACTTGGTCGATCCAAACGGAAATCGATCCCGACCTTAAAAATAACGCAGCGCTGTTGCGGCATCTCTATAGCTTGATTACCAATGATCAGCCCTTACCGTGCATCCTCATCGACCAGCAGAGCATGCCGATGGAGCCATTGACTCTGGCCCGCTCCTTGCGCGCAGACCCACTACTGGCCCGCATCTATCTGCTGCTGATCACAACCAATCAGATGCCTACTTTTCACCAGCAATTGATTGACGCCGGTTTTGATGGGGTGCTCACGCCGCCAGTGACCCAATCGGCCCTTTATAATTTATTTGCTAAGCACCTGGGCAAAGGCACGCCTTTGTCCCTATCCACGGAGGAAAGCACGCCGATGAGCGTAGCAGAGCCAATCGCCACCTCGCCCGCCGTTCCGAGAAAACTCGTGCTGCTGGCGGAAGATTACCCTACCAATCAGAAGCTGACGTTGATTCATCTCAAAAAACTCGGCTATGCCGCCCATGTGGTCGAAAACGGCCAGGAAGCCCTCGATGCGATCATCGGCGATGGCGATCGTTATCAGCTGATCCTGATGGATTGGCAGATGCCGCTAATGGACGGTCTGGAAGCCACCCGGCGCATTCGGCTGCATGAGGCGCATACGGCGCGGCACATTCCGATTATCGGCATGACCGCCAATGCGTTCAAAGGGGACCGTGAGCTTTGCCTGGAGGCGGGCATGGATGATTATCTGAGTAAACCGGTCAGACAAGAAGAGCTGCGCAACGTCCTGAGCGCGTTTTTATCGGACGAACCTGTCCTGAATGGACAGCCTACGTAATGGGCGTGGAAGGCTGGCTTGAAAGAGAAGACATTTTGCTACAAAGCGAAATAACCTGGTCGTGACGTCACGGAATGAGAGAGGACCGGGTTTGGCCGAGGCAATTTTGAGCCGTTCGGCTCACGGCTTTTAGGGGCCACTTATCTACTACCTTAGCCCCCAAATCGATCCCGCCGCCAAAACATTGACAATGGTTAATTGATATAGTATTTTAGCCATACTGCTCTCGCAGCAGTCGTTGTCTTCTGTCGGCGACTGTCCTTAGCCGTACCTTTTGTCTACTCACAGCCATCCATCGGAGGCAGCAATCTCAAGATGCAACATCCATTTCGTTTCGCTATCTCTGGCTCCCTTCCGACATCCCGCACCGAGTGGATAGCCCTTGCCCAAAAGGTGGAAGCCTTCGGATATTCCACGCTGGTGCTGGGCGATCACCCTACCTCTGGTGGGGGACCGTTCGCGGCCCTCATGGCCGCGGCCGACGCAACGACTACCCTGCGTATCGGTAGCCATGTCCTTGCCAATGACTTTCGTCCGCCGGTTCTCCTGGCGCAGGAAATGGCGATGCTCGACCTCCTCTCGGAAGGACGAGTTGAATTTGGGATCGGCAGCGGCTGGGCTCAGGTGGATTATGCGAATTGCGGGGTGCCCTTTGATCCACCCCGCGTGCGCATTGAGCGCCTGGCCGAGGCCGTCGCCTTGCTCAAACGCTTGTTTGGCGATGCGCCGGTCACCTTTCAGGGTCATTATTATCAGGTGAAGGAGCTGAACCTGCTCCCCAAACCGCAACAGCGTCCCCATCCGCCACTCTACATCGGCGGCGGGGGGCGACGCGTCTTGACGCTCGCGGCGCAAGAGGCCACGATTGTCGGGTTGGATGCGAAAGGAACGCAGGCCGGGACGAAAGATCTGGCGACGACGACCCCCGACGCATTGGCACAACAGATTGCATGGGTGCGTGAGGCGGCGGGTGTGCGTTTCCCCGATCTAGAACTGCATCTGCTGATTTATAATGTGATCGTGACGGAGGATCGGCAGCAAGGCGCGCAGCAAATTGCGGCAGGCCTGGCGGCCATGTCGTCCACCACGATGTCAAACACCTTCCTCAGTATGGAACAAATCCTGGCGTCGCCTCGGTATCTGATCGGTACGGAGGAGCAGATCGTGGCGCAGTTGCAAGCCTGTCGAGAACGGTATGGCATCTCCTACTTTACGCTCTTTGCTCGGTATGCCGATGCCTTTCGTCCCATCGTGGCGCAACTCGCCGGCAGATGAGCTTATCGGTGTGAGCCTACTCACTGGCGTTACGGATTATCCCAGCATCGTGATGGCAACCCGCAGCCGTCCGCTCTAAAACAGACGGCGCGGGAGTACGAAAATCTGTTGATATCGACTATGCGACGGGTTCGGCGACCAAAACCGGGATGGTGCGGGCCGTTTTTTTCTGATATTCCGCATACGGTGGGAAGGCTTCGACCGCGAGCGCCCACAGTCGCTGTCGTTCAGCCGGATCACTGACCTCGCGAACCCGCATCTTGTAGACTTCGGTCTTGTCGCGGATCTCAACATTCGGGTCCGCTTTCAAATTGGCATACCACAGCGGATTCTTGGGTGCGCCCCCCTGTGAGGCGACGAGGACATAGTTCTGACCGTCTGCAACCCGCATTAATGGGGTTTTACGAATGGCCCCGGTCTTCACCCCTCGGTTCGTTACAATGATGACCGGCAGGCCGGTATCCCGCAAAGTCAACCCTTCCGTTCCGCCGCTGCCTTCATAAAGTTCCACTTGTTCTGCCACCCATGCGCTGGGGCTGGGGATATATTCACTCATGGTTCTCTCCTTAGATGCTGAAATCTTACACTAGACTACGCTTCGTCCACCATCGAGCCATACTTGCACGTCAACCGTCGCAAGCAGGTCAAGGATGTGCAGCACGGTTGTCGGGTTCATGCTTCAGAAGGTGCTTCGACCACTGTTTCAGGTGCGCCAAGTTCATCTTTCATCATCTCTTTCATGGCTTGTCTCCTTCTTATAGGAGGTCATGACGCATCCACAGTCCGCCGCCTTCTTCCTCACCCGTGTAGACAAATCCCATCTTTTCATAGAAGGGACCGGGACCGCCTTCGGCTGGCGCACAGTGTACACGCATGTCCAAGGGTTTCGCAAATGCATATTCGTCAAAGATTACGAAAACTTTAAGAATAGCTACGTTATTTGGCGGATTCGGCTCTGTTTGGTATAGTACTCCTCTAGGCACAAGCAGAATCCAGCCGGGTTCTTACTGGGTGGCTGATCTATCTACGCTGGGTTCCCAACCCCAGCAGTGCCGCTTTGGTATCCATGGCTATTCCGCCCTAAAAGGTAACCCATCCGGATGCGCGCTTTTCTGAATGCTCTTTTTCAATTGCCGATTTTGCGGCCGCCTACTTTTGAGGAGACCGAACGCACGCGCGTTGCGCGATATTTATACTACGTGCTGCTGAGTACAATCACCGGGATGGTCGGGTTTATGCTGATGCCCGCCCTGTTAGGTGATCTTGACATCTGGTATCTGATTATTTGCGGTGGCGTCGGCATCATTTGCCTGACGCTGCTTTTTTTGGTCCGGCTCGGCTATGTGACGCTGGCCAGCATGCTTTTTATTGGGAGTGTGCTGCTGGCGATCGTCGTTGGCGGGTTCGTCAAGACCGGCATCCGCACGCCAGGCTTGATGGCGGTGCCGCTGCTGCTGACGATTTGCAGCCTTCTGCTCAGCCGTCGTGCGACGTTCATTATGGGGTTGCTCTGCCTGCTTAGTATTACGGGCTTGCTGTTTCGCGGGCACACTGGCGAAGCCGATATACCGCCACATCTCCTGGATATAAGCTATTTTGCCGCGGCCTTGATCGACATCGGCATGACCGTACTGATTCTACATTTGACCGTCAGTCACACGGTGCAAAACGCGCGGCAGATTCAGCAACAGGCACAGGAGCTCAGTAAGCTTAATGCCGAACTCCAGTTGGAGATGCGGGCGCGCGCCCGCACAGAGAAATTGCTCTATCAGGAGCAGAAATTAGAGAGCATTGGTCTGCTGGCGGGCGGCGTAGCCCATGATTTCAATAACCTGTTCACCAGTATTCTGGCGCAATCGATGCTGGTGCGGCATGAGCTCACCCCGGATCACAAAGCCTATCACCATCTGGAAAAAAGCATTAAAGCCACCCAGCGGGCGGCAGAATTGACCCGCCAACTGTTAGCCTATACGGGGAGGAGCAATGTTCAGAGTGAGCCACTTGATTTGAATCAACTGATTGAAGAGAATCGGGAACTATTGGGCACCGCGCTGCAGCAGCATTCTGCACTCGTCCTGGAGTTACAACCCCTTTTGCCCCTCATCGAAGCCGCCCATGGTCAGATCCAGCAGGTGATTATGAATTTGCTGATCAATGCGGCAGAGGCGATTCAACATGAATCCGGTCAGATTAGGGTGACGACCGGCATCATCACCCTGGAGCGAGCGCCGGACCCGTTCGATTTTGTCGGGCAAGCGCCGGCAACCGGGCGCTATGTCAGGCTGACGGTCCAGGACAATGGCAGTGGGATGCCGCAGGCCGTGATGGACCGTATCTTTGACCCTTATTTTACCACGAAGGCGCGGGGGCATGGGCTGGGTTTATCGGCGGTGCTCGGCATCATCCAAGCGCATCAGGGCGGCCTGCAAGTCACAAGCACGCCCGGTGAGGGAAGCTGCTTCCAGGTCTATCTGCCTACCAGCCAGCAAAAGGCGCTGGCTATCCCAGTCGAAAAGCCAACACCGCTGCGTTCTGCCTCCGATGCCCTGATTCTGGTCATTGATGATCAGGAGGAGGTGTGCGAAGCCGCGGTCGAAATTCTCCACAATGCAGGCTATCGCACGCTCAGTGCGGCGAATGGACATGAAGGCGTGGCGCGGTTTCAGGAGCATCAAACCTCGATTGGCCTGGTGCTGTTGGATGTTTTAATGCCTGGGATTAACGGGCTGGAAACGCTGGAGCAACTGCGCGCGATTGATCCCGCGGTCAAAGTTATCCTCACGTCCGGCTACAGCGAACGCACGATCTTTGCGCAAATGCAACGGCATCATCCTACGGATTTTCTGCCTAAGCCCTACCTCGATCATCTGTTGCTTAACCGGGTGGCGACGGTGCTGAGCCAGTAGGGATATGTGCGGATCAAAGTGGTCAGTTTGTAGTTTCACGCAAGCGTTCTGACGGCGATGCAGTCTGGCGGCGTGGCGACCCTCGATAGCCAGGCTACGAATCATGCAGTGAATTCACACGTTCAGCCGGTGTCAGGGCGAAGGCTTCTGCCAATAATTCATAAGATCGCAAGCGTGCTTCATGCGCCGCGATCATCGTCAGGATCATCACTTCATCGGCCTGGGTCTGGCGAACGAATGTTTCGATGCGCGTCTGTACGGTCGTCGGGCTGCCGATAATCAGGCGAGCGCGATTGGCGCGCACCTGGGCTTGCTCCAAAGGCGTAAAGGAATAAGCTTTGGCCTCAACTAGCGTGGGCAAAGGCGCGCGTTGGCCACGCTGACGGCGCAGAAACGCGAGATCCAAGAGCACAGCGAGTTCATCGGCCTGCTCGTCGGTCGCGGCACAGAGCACAGGCAGGGCCAGGATCGTGTGCGGTTGGG
>JAPLGZ010000689.1 GCA_026389895.1 Chloroflexota bacterium
CGAACATCCTTCAGAATTGAGTTTCTTTCTCAAATTAAAAGAAGATATCATCGATCGGCCAATTTCAATTGTAGATGGGTATATTGATCTGGCCGATGTGCATAATATTGGTGTCGATCCCGATCTGTTACGGGCGGCAACTGTTAAATAAGCGGTAAAATCGTAAGCGATAAATCCTCAGAGACTGTTTAAAAAGCCTGCTGCACCCAAGGGGTTCCCGAAACGGGTTGAACCCTTGACCTAACGTGTTTTAACACGTTTTTCATAGCAGGCGGTGAATTCATTCGCTGCTTTTTAAACAGCTTCTAGGTTTGATCACGCAACCCTCCATTACCACTTACCTAGTTACGCATAAGGAACCAACCATGCAAGGCCCTATTCCCATTGCAGGCCCACTCACCCTCGGTGACCTTTTGGATCGCGCGTTTCGGATCTACCGTGCGCGCTTTGGCCTCTTCATCCTCACTGGGGCGATCTTTTTGGTGCCATTGGGTATTCTTTCGGGCGTGCTCTCGGGCAGTTTCATGACCAATTATTTAACTTTCCTGGCGCAATTCATGCAAAACCCAGAGACGCCGCCCGATGAAACCATGCTCAAGTTATTCCAGTCCAATAGCAGCACGATCTATCTAACTTATCTCCTGGTGCCGTTGAGTTTAATCATCAATGTCGTGGTCAACTTGGCGCTGGTGCAACAATGTATCGCCGTGCTGCATCAACAAGATGTGTCACTAGGAAGCAGCCTGCGCGTCGCCTTAAGCCGTTTTTGGGCCTATCTGGGCATGACCATTGTTAAATATGTGAGCATGATTTTTGCGATGGGCGTTGCGTTGCTGCCCATCGTCTGTATTTTTTTTGCGGCCGCTTTTGCTGCCGTGGCGGGACTCAACTTGCCAACCGGCAACTTCGGCAGGAGTGAGTTCTTTCAAACTTTTGGTATCATTGGCCTGGTATGTTGCGGTTATCTGGTGACCATTTTGTTAATCATCGCGCCACTTGTCTATTTAGGTGGACGTTGGGTTGTGGCGACGCCGGGCTTGGTTGAGCAGCACTGGGGGCCCATCGAGGCCTTGCGCAACAGTTGGGCGCTGACAAAAGGCCAGGTGCGCCGGTGTGTCTTATATACAGCCCTGATGTATGTGCTCTATTTTGTGATCTACGGGATGCTCAACGGGCTGGCTTACGCCGCGTTGGCCGCGACTTGGGCCACATTGCCGAATGCAGGGGCAATTGTTTTTAGTGCGGTCAATGCCATCTTGCCGGTGCTCTGGCAACCACTGGCCAGCGCCGCCTTCGTGATGCTGTATTACGATCTGCGGGTTCGCCAAGAAGGGTATGATCTAAATTTACGCGTCCAACAGCTAGAAGCAGAGTTGCAACCGGCTTCACCCAACCAGGAATGATGAGGCAAACTTCCCTTTTGCTCACTGGTCCGCTCCGTTTAGACCATCTGCTTTTTCGGGCAATCCATTTTTATCGCCGCTATTTTCGTCGTTTTGGGCGCGTCCAAAAGACTACGATTTAAGCTTACAGATGCAACAGATGGAAAATGCTGGGCTACCATGAGAGATCGCGTTACTTTTCTGGGTTATGGTTTACTGTT
>JAPLGZ010000481.1 GCA_026389895.1 Chloroflexota bacterium
GTCTACAGCACAGAGCAAGCGCACAACGGTAATCGCAGCGTGCGAGCAGGGATTGCAAAGCCAGGCGACAATGTCTTCAGCTATTCTTCCGCCATCCAAACCGTCCAGATTCCGACCGGCACCCAGACCACCACGCTGGCATTCTGGTGGTATCCGCTCTCGACAGAAGGCGCCCTCCCCCAAGCCGCCAGTGCCGTTGATGATGCAACGGTGCAGGCCATAGCCGATGGTGTGGCGCCGGCTACGCCGCTGGCTGGTGATCGCCAGTATGCGCTCTTGTTAAATGAGCAGAACAGTGTCCTTGCGCGGCTCTTCTTTACCCGCAGCAATGGGCAAAGCTGGCAGCACGCCACGTTCGATCTGCGGGCCTATGCGGGGAAAACAGTGCGGATCCTCTTTGGTGCGTACAACGACGGGGCCAATGGGGTGACGGCCCTCTATGTGGACGAGGCAACTTTGTTAACCTGCCAGGCGCAAGCCGCGGCGAGTTATCTTCCGCTCATTCAAAAGCTCGAGGTCACCCCGACACCAACATTGATTGCCACGGCACCACCAACAGCAACCCCCGCGCCAGAGGGGACGCTGGTTTGGCCGACCCCAACCCAGGCCATCGAACTCTTCTCACCAGTCAAAGACGGACTTTATCATAGCCCGATCGAGGTCAACGGTTTTTCGCAAACTTTTGAAGGCAACGTCAATCTCCGGTTGACGGATAAGAATGGTCAAGTGTTAGCGGAACGCAATGTCCTTGGTGGCTCGGTGGACAGCTTTGACTTTTTTGCCAGCTATCTGCGGTTCACGGTGAGTGAGCAGATTTCGGCAACCTTAGATGTCTTTGAAACGAGCGCAATGGACGGCAGCGAAATTCACAAAGTTCAGATCCCTCTGGTCTTGCTGCCTGGTCAACGGGTGATCGATCTCAACCGGCCAGCCGTGGGGGAGACAGTCTGCCAGCCGGTGTTAATGGCCGGCTACTCAAATACCTTTGAAGCCACCCTGGGCGTGAACCTGAGTCAATGGGACGGCACAGAGCTTACGCGGACGATTGCCATGGGCGGCAATTTGGGCGTCTATGCCGACTTCACCACGACGATCAGTCAGACAGTGACAGCGCCAACACCACGATTGGTGGGCGCCTTTGAGGATAGTCCGGCGGGGTTCGGTCGGGTTGATTACACGCGGGTGCCCGTGGCGTTGTATCCAGCCGGGACAGGTGCCTGCCCATGACATAGCCGATGAGGACGCATGCGTCAGCACGCAGCGATCAAATGTTACAAAACGCGGGTCGGGCACGGGATGTGCCTAGCCCGCGTCTCCATGACTTTGAGATATTCAGCGATAGATGCGTTAGGCCAGCAGGCTTGGATGGTTGCAGAAGAGTAGACGTCAATAAACAGTAGCTTGTTTGAGGGTGAGGGGCGCCAGTTTATCCGACTCGACGGATGGCGGTCAATAAGTATTCTGGTGGCTCGGCTTTGTTGACAAAGGCATCCACACCCACCACAGACGATGTCAATTGTGCGTCTGAATTTACACTGAGCGCAATGATCTTTAGCCCAGGCCATTCCGCATAAAGGGCATGAATCAACCGTTTGTGATCACTATGCAGGCCTAATCCTGGGAGTTCCCAGTCGAGTAAGATCAGCTCAGGTGCGCAGGCTTTTGTTGCGTGCCATAACGAATCTGTATTATAGGCTTCACCGACCACCTCTAGATTAGCTTCCTGTTCTAGCAGCAGTCGCATTGCTGAACGTAGCCAAGCCTGGTCATCGGCAATAAGCACGCGTGTCACTTTGTTCTCCTTGATCGTATAGACGATCTTCCCTTTGTTATGGCCTCTATCCTAGCGTTATTACACTGTAAATCAAGGGACTATTCGTGAGTATGTAGGCATGCCAGTGGGCGACGATTAAAGCCCAGGGTGGGCCTAAAGCTAGTTTCGCCACCTGCGAGCCTGCTAGGCGCATGCTCGTATTGAATCATTAACCTACAGTGTAATAGTCTTATAATACAACTAATGCGCCGAGGTGATACCGGCTAGGGGAAGGGAAACGAGGCTACTCGACAGGCGAGTTCCTTCCCTGGTCAACTGGCCAGGCCACAGTGGCGCAACCAGCAGAGGGCTTTCTGAAATCACATGCGCGGGCTAACTCGCCTGAGCCAACCCGCGCATGTGATTTCAGCGTCAAGTGGCGGACGTTTTAACTCTGTGCGGGCACGAGGTTGTGTTGGAGGGCAATTGCCACCGCTTCGGTGCGACCGGCAGCGTGGAGTTTGGAGAGAATGTTGCTGACATGAAATTTAACGGTCGAACGGCTGACAATTAAAGTATCGGCAATCACATGATTGTCCATACCCTGAACCAACAAGCCCAGAACATTACGCTCGCGCTCGGTCAGGTCATCGCCTAGCACTGGCAGCCCATGCTGACTGGCGGCGTGAATGAGGGCGAGGGTCGCTTCGGGCGCCAGGGTCGGGCGCCCTTGATGGGCGGCGCGAATCGCAGTGGCCAATACATCCGCCGAGACATTCTTCAGCAGATAACCAATCGCACCAGCCTTGAGCGCCTCTTGCACCAGGTGCTCTTCTTTAAAGCTGGTCAATATCAGCACCTGAATGTGTGGATAGCGTTCTCGAATGACGTGTGTGGTAGCAGCGCCATCCATCCGTGGCATCATCATGTCCATCAAAATGACATCCGGTTGGAACCGTTCACACAAACGCAACGCTTCCGCGCCATCCGCCGCTTGAGCCACCAATTCCAGATCGTCATAGACCAATAAAAATGCCGATAAGCCACTGCGCACAACCGCGTGATCATCGACAAGCATCACCCGAATCGCTGTTTTGCTCATAAAAATTACCTCTGGAATCCTATTGTGCAGTCGCTTAAGATTTGCTCATGACGGGCGCCATTGCACGGCAATTTTCGTACCTTCGCCTGGCGCGCTTTCGACACTTAAACTGGCCCCGATATCTTCGGAGCGTTCACGCATAATGCTCAACCCCATATGCGCGGATGTGATGGTTCCAAAGACAAAACCACAACCATCATCAGCCACAATTAGTGTAATCTCATCTGGGTGACAGTGGAGATCAATTTGAACCCGATGGGCGCGGGCATGTTTGGCCACATTGTTCAATGCTTCTTGCGCAATTCGATAGATCGCCACCTTGACATCGGGGGGGAGGGCGGCTTGGCCTTCGGTATGCAAGGTAACCACCACCCGCGCTCGTCCAGCGGCGGCATCGGCCAATTGGCGCACCAAATCGGCCAATTCGATTTCGACTAGCTTGGTGGGGCGTAGCTCTAACAACAGGGTGCGCATCTCGGCCAGCGCGCCGCGGGTCAACTCGCGTAACTCTTGTAATTTCTGCTGGCCCACGGTTTGGTTACGCTGCCAGATACGCGGCAGCACTTCGGCAATCATACTGGCGGAAAAAAGCGTTTGTGTCACGGCGTCATGGAGATCGCGCGCAATGCGGTTGCGTTCGGCGGCCACAGCCGTATGTTCGATCTGTTTACGCAGGCGAGCATTCTCAATGGCC